>WRLK01000042.1 GCA_009777635.1 Oscillospiraceae bacterium
ATGGCTATTGGCCTGATGGTTTTCCGTCTGTGAGCAGCTAACAAGGACTATCGCCGCTATAACAAAACACAGCCCTAATATGTACTTGCTCTTTATCAACACAATTATCCCCTTAAATTATTGTTATGGTATAATTAAAAATATATCTATGTTTTATAATACGGGGTGTGAAGACATAAAAAAATAGTTGTCGTTATAGAACAAAATTGTTGCATCTTCAATTGTTATGCCGCCGCTAAAGTCCTCGCCCTCCTGAATAAGATGTCCAAATGCTATTGTTGGATTGCCAGCGGAATCTAAATACACATCGGGGCTAAATCCTTCTATTTGCTTAAGAAATTCTATGCCATCAGAACTAATATTTGCCGGCAAACCGTTTTTAGATTTTAACCGGGAAAAGAAAACCTCTATCCTCTCGTTAATATTCTTTATATCCTGCGTTGACAACAGAACACTCATAATAAACGCTTCCGAAAGCTCGCTGTCCCCATAAAAATCAAGATACGCCTGGATTTGTTCTTCAATTGACAGCCCGCCATACATAATTTCAAGCCAAAACAAAATCTCAGCCCGCCCGGGGTCGTCATGCGGGTTGCTTAAATCATAAGCCATGATATAGCACCTGCAATTCGGGTGAAACGGCGGCAGGTTCACTCCTTCCTCCGCTTCTGAAACAGGATAAACCGCGCCGTCATTCTCACGGCAAATATCGCATAACCGCTCGTCTTTTTCGGCAATTATCCAATAATAGCGGTATCCGTTTCGCTTGATTGCTTCCAAGTCAGCGCTTTTGCGCAAGCGTTTTTCTTCTTTTAAAGTAAGCACCCTGCCGATTTGATAAATCCTGTAAGGCCGCGAAGAATCAGCTTTTTTGTTTTGCGTTCCAACTACATACCCTGTTTTTCTAATATACATATATTATATACCCTCCCGCATGAATGTAAAGAGAAAAACCCCTTTCATTTAATACAGGCTAATAACGATAACGGGCCATTTCCACGACGAAAACATACCATAAAATGAAAAACTTTTTGAATTTCGTATGAAGGATAGGTTCAAAATCCCTAAAAGCCTTGCTATTGTGCAATTTTACTTTAAATATATAAAAAATGTTTCGAGCGGAATTATAGGATTTATCAATTGCGAACCCGCATGAATATAAGAAAAACGAAAGGTCACCGACTCAAAATCGATGACCTTTCTATGGTGCGGATGGCGAGACTCGAACTCGCACGAGCGTGGCTCACTACCCCCTCAAGATAGCGTGTCTGCCGGTTCCACCACATCCGCCTATGCTTGCGGATTTACACCGCAAAAAGAATTATAGCACTTCACAAAACTATTGTCAAGAATCAAAAGATTTTCTTTTATATCTATGTAATTACAATGTGATGTTTCTGGATTTTTAACGCATAATGTGATAAAGTAATCATAATTAGGGATGTTGCGCGATGAACAGGAACAGTATAGCAATCCCGCTTTTGGGAGCCGTTGCGGCGGCGGCATATGTCGAGGCTGCGGAGAAAAATATTTAATCTGGAGGTACCGTATAATGGACTACGCGAGCGAATCGTTAAAGCTGCATTATAAATGGAAAGGCAAGCTTGATATCACGCCGAAAGTACCGGTGGCTACAAAGGAGGATTTAAGCCTTGCGTATACTCCGGGCGTAGCGCAGCCGTGTCTTGAGATACAGAAAGACATAAACAAAAGCTATGAGTTAACCGGGCGGTGGAATACGGTTGCCGTGGTGACGGACGGCACTGCCGTTCTCGGGCTTGGCGATATCGGGCCGGAAGCGGGAATGCCGGTTATGGAAGGCAAATGTGTGTTGTTCAAAGCGTTCGGCGCAGTGGACGCAATCCCTCTCTGCGTTCGCTCCAAAGAAGTTGACGATATTGTCAATGTCGTAGCATTGCTTGCCGGCAGCTTCGGCGGGATAAACCTTGAGGATATCGCCTCCCCGCGCTGCTTCGAGATTGAGCGCAGGCTCAAGGAACGCTGTGATATCCCGATATTCCACGACGATCAGCACGGTACGGCTATAGTGACGCTTGCTGCAATGATAAATGCGCTGAAGCTCGTAAAAAAGGACATCCGGGATATTTCGGTCGTCACACTGGGCGCCGGAGCCGCTGGAGTTGCGGTAATCAAGCTGTTGATGGCGGCAGGGCTAAAGGATGCAATCCTGTGCGACCGTCAAGGCGCGATATATGAAGGGCGCGATGGGTTAAACGCCGAAAAGGCCGAAATAGCGAAGATATCTAATCTTGAAAGGAAAAAAGGTAATCTCGCCGATGTGATGAAAGGCGCGGATGTGTTTATAGGATTATCCGGCCCCAACATCGTGACGCAGGATATGGTGCGGAGCATGGCGAAAGCCCCGATATTATTCCCGATGTCGAATCCGGTTCCGGAAATCATGCCGGATTTAGCGAGTGAGGCGGGGGCGGCGGTGATTGGCACGGGCCGCAGCGACTTTGCGAATCAAATCAACAATGTGCTTGCGTTTCCGGGCGTGTTCAGAGGTGCTCTGGACGTTAGGGCAAGCGATATTAATAACGAAATGAATATCGCGGCGGCGTATGCTCTTGCAGGACTAATTCCTTCAGGAGAACTTAAGCCCGATTACATAATACCGGCGGCGTTTGACCCAAGGGTCAGGGAAGCTGTTGCTAAAGCTGTCGCTAACGCCGCGCGCAAATCCGGAGTCGCTAGAATCTAAAAGGGAAATAGAGGCGGGACTTGGAAATTCCCCAATAATCATTGACAAATCAAGCATAATGTACGTATAATATGGTTTTGCAGGTTTTTGACCGCCATTTCGGGGGGATACGCGATGAAGCTTTCAAAAAGCGCTGTGCATATCATTGCGGCGCTAAATGCCGCGGGCTTTATGGCATACGCGGTGGGCGGATGCGTGCGCGACAGCTTGCTTTCAAAGCCCCCGAGCGACTGGGATATCGCTACAAACGCAACGCCAAAGCAGGTAAGGGCTTGTTTTCCAAGCGAAAAGACCATTGATACCGGACTAAAACACGGCACGGTCACGGTCGTAACCGGCGGTGAGGCGACAGAAATCACAACGTTTCGCATAGACGGCGAATACAGCGACGGCAGGCGTCCCGACGACGTCACGTTCACGGACAGCTTAAAGGCGGATTTATCACGCCGCGATTTTACAATCAATGCGCTGGCGTACCATCCGAAGCACGGCGTGATCGATTATTTCGGCGGCGGGGAAGACCTTAGAAACCGCGTGATACGGTGCGTAGGCGACCCGGATACGCGGTTTTCGGAGGATGCGCTCAGGATTTTGCGCGCCGTCCGCTTTTCCGCGCAGCTTGGGTTTGCGATTGAAGATAATACCCTGAAATCAATGGAAAAACTGGCGCGGAACCTAAATATAGTATCTGCGGAGCGCATTTTTTCGGAGCTTTGCAAAACCCTGAAAGGTGCGAACGCGGCTTTTGCAATCGAGCGAAACATACGCGTAATGACCGAAATAATCCCTGAAATCACGCCTATGATTGGGTTTTGTCAGCACTCGCGATATCATCATCTCGACTTGTTTAGCCATACCATAACGGCACTTCGGCACTCGCCCTGCGAATTGGCTGTCCGGCTTGCGGTATTGCTTCACGATATTGGAAAGCCATATAACTTTACACTGGACGAAAACGGCGAAGGGCATTTTTACGGGCACGCCGCCAAAAGCGCAACGCTTACTGAAGAGCGGCTCTTACAGCTTCGTTGCCAAAACGAGCTTAAAGGCCGGGTCGTATACCTTGTAAAGCACCACGGCGACGATATAAAGCCGGAACGCACGGCGGTGAAACGTGCGCTCAACAAAATGGGGGAGGGCGCGTTTCGTGAGCTTTTAGCCGTAAAGCGCGCGGATGCATCAGCGAGAAAAGAGCCTTATGCTGTAAAGGGAACAGCTTTGCTCGACTCGGTCATATCCGTGTTGGACGAAGTGCTTTTAGAAAATGAAGCATTTACTCTGAACCGGCTTGCCGTTAACGGCAAGGATCTGATCTTAATCGGTTTTAAGCCGGGAAAACAACTTGGCATGGCGCTTGATATTTTGCTTGAAGGCGTAATTACAGGCGTGATTTTAAATGAGCGCGAACATCTTTTAAACGAAGCGAGGAAGTATCTTTAGCTTGTACTATCTTTTAGGAGTTTGTCATATATATAGAAGCATGGGAGGGGACTTTCATGCTTCGGACAAACCCCAGAAAAATGTCGGGCAGGCGCTATGCGCGCTACCTTGCGCACCACGCCAGAAAAAACAACGTGCTTATCATGCTTGCGGTGATTTTTATCGCGGGCGTTGCAGCCGGGACCTTTATGGCGCAAAATGCCGGAGGAGAAGCGACGTCGGCGGTTTTCCGCATAGTGAACGAGTTTATAGAAAACCGGCGGAATACGGTGATTTTGCGAAACGTAATCTATACGTCTTTATCGTCGCTTGCGTTTGTCGCGGTGCTTTTTGTCTGCGGATTCTGTGCCATATCACAGCCGGCAGTGGTATTGCTTCCGTTTTTGCGCGGAATCGGCTTCGGGTTTTCGTCGGCGGCGCTTTACATGAACTACGGCGTGTCGGCGGCGGGGTTTTTGGCGCTCCTGATGGTGCCCGATATGCTCATATCCACGATTGCGATCCTGCTTTGCTGCAGAGAATCCCTGCGTCTTTCGGGAAGCTTCTTAAATATGATGCGCAAAAATACAAAGGAAGAGGATTATCCGGTGAAAATCTATATCGCGCGGTACGTAGCGGCGGTGGTGTTATGTGTGATTTCAGCTTTTTTAGAATCCGTTTTGTATTTTGCATTTGCAAATTATCTTGTTTTAGGGTAAAATTATAAAATCAATGATACAAGGATGTTGAATATGGCGGGAATATTTGGTTTTTTTGACTACAGCAAGCCCGGCAAGGGCGTGGAAAAGGATGAGCCGCAAAAACCTCGATTTTTGTATTTCTGGGAACTGTTTTTCAGGAAATTCTGGAAGCTTATCCAGCTAAACCTTTTATATGTTGCGTCGTGCCTTTTGATTTTCACAATAGGTCCGGCAACTGCGGGGTTCACATATGTGCTTAGGAACCTTGCGAACGAGCAGCCGGTGTTTTTAGTCTCGGATTTTTTTGACGGGTTTAAAAACAACGCAAAGCAATCTATCCTATACAGTGTGATTATGACGGCCGCGTTGATTATGCTTGTGACGTCCATGCGGTTTTATTATCTGAATCTCGGGCAGGCCGCGTGGATGTACGTGCCGTTATCCATCTGCATTTTGCTCCTTTTGCTGCTTGTGTTCATGTCGTTTTATGTAATGCTTATGATCGTAACGCTGGATCTAAAGCTTACGGCTATCTTAAAAAATGCGGTAATCTTCTCGATTATATGCTTAAAAACAAATTTTATAACGTTATTTTTCATAGCGGTTATCCTGTTTGCGGTATATATTTTCCCGGTGCTTGGCGCGCTTCTGACGATCCTGATCATACCCGCGATGTGCGGTTTTATCATATGCTTTAATATGTTTCCGCAAATAAAGAAATACGCGGTCGATCCTTACAATGAAAGACAAAAGGCCTCGGAGTCCGGCGACGACGCGGTATTTTCAGACAAGGAAGAACAATAATCACACGACTTTGGCGGCCGGCTTTTATGCTGGTCGTTTTTGGTTGAAAAAACAAGATGAAACTGGTATAATACTGTGGTATGTAAATTAATTGGAGGACATTTTCGTTGGGGATTAAGCGATGGAAGCTTCCGGTACATAGCGAGGACGAAATAGATAGGCTGTCGCATAAAAGCGGATTGCCATGGGTTTTGTGCGCGGTGTTATCCGCGCGGGGGTTTGACGATCCAAGCGGGATTCAGGCGTTTATATCCGACGATATGGCGATAGAAGACCCGTTTATTATGGCGGATATGCAAAAAGCCGCGTCCCGCGTTTCTGCCGCCATGGAAAACGGCGAACGCATCGCCGTTTACGGCGACTATGACTGCGACGGCCTGACCGCGACGGCGCTGCTTGTATCATATCTGCAAAGTACCGGCGCCGACGTGATCTACTATATCCCGAGCCGCGAAAAAGAGGGGTATGGCCTCAACAATCAGGCAATCGGAATGCTGAAGGAACAGAAAACCGATGTCATTATAACGGTTGACAACGGCGTTTCGGCGCATGACGAGGTGGAGTTTGCGAAAAGCCTCGGAATTGACGTCGTGATTACCGACCACCACACGCCGCGCGGAACGCTGCCCCGTGCGGTTGCCGTCGTGAACCCTCACAGGCATGACTGCAAGAGCGCGTTTAAGGACCTCGCGGGCGTCGGGGTCGCGTTTAAGTTTATCTGCGCGCTTGAAAACGCGCATCCGCTTGAGCTTTTGGAGTATTACTCCGAGATTGTGGCGCTTGGAACAATAGCGGACGTCGTACCGCTTTTGGGCGAGAACCGCTCGATTGTAAAGCATGGCCTTAAAAGGCTTTCCGAGAGCGGCAGGCCCGGCATCGACGCGCTGATTGAGGTCTCCGGGCTAAAGGACAGGGAGTTTACGTGCGAATCCGCGTCGTATGGCATCATACCGCGGATCAACGCGGCGGGCAGAATGGGCGTCGCCGACGACATCGTCGAGCTTCTTTTGACTGACGACATGAAGTACGCGAAAGAAATCGCAGCCGAAATAAACGAAAAAAACAACATGCGCAAAAAAGTCGAAGAGGAAATCATGATCGAGATCGACGGGATTTTGCGCAAAAACAAGGAAATACTAACGAAACGCGTGATTGTGGTAAGCGGCGAATGCTGGCACCACGGCGTCGTAGGAATCGTAGCCGCGAAAATCATGGAAAAATACGGCAAGCCGTGCATCCTGCTGTCGGTTGACGGCGATACGGCACGGGGCAGCGGCAGGAGCTTCGAGGGTTTTTCGCTGATTCAGGCGATCACAGCATGCAGCGGGCTGCTTACAAGGTTTGGCGGGCATACGCTGGCGGCTGGGCTCACGCTGCCCGCGTCAAGCGTAGGCGCGTTTGAATCGGAGATTCAGGAATACGCAAGGCTCAATCACCGCGTTATGCCGGTATACGCGATAAACGTAAGCTGCGTGTTGCCCGTTAAGCGGTTTGCGATTAGGGACCTGTCGCAGCTTTCGCTGCTTGAGCCGTTTGGCGCCGCAAACGAGGCCCCGGTTTTTATGATGCAGAAGCTTACGATAGAGGGGATTTATCCGACGGCGGACAAAAAACATATCCGCATAAAGCTTTATAACGGTGAAGCTTACTTTTACGCCGTATATTTCAGGATGTGCGCGGAGGATTTCCCGTATGTCGAAGGCGCTGTCGTCGATATCGCCGCCGGCGTCTCGGTGGAGGAGTTTAACGGAAAGCTGCAAATTTCCGTCAAAATCCGTGATATACGTCCCTTTGGCGTATCCCAGGACGCGATACTCGACGGGGATAACATTTATTTTATGCATCTTCGCCGTGAATACGGCGATATTGAGGAGCCGTCAAGGCTTTTCCCGGATCGCGCCGATCTTGCGGCGGTTTACAGGCACCTTAAGAAGTCCGGCGGGCACAGGCACGGGACGGCCCCGCTTTACTATCAAATTATGGACGGCGGCATAGACTACTTAAGAATGCTTATTGCGCTTGACGTCATGGAGGAATTAAATCTGATCGAGTATTCTAAGGAAGACGGCGTGATTTCGCTTAAACCCGACCCGCCGAAAGTGGATATTAATCATTCATCGATACTTTCCGATTTAACGGCCGAGTTTGAGGCAAAGGTGAGCGGTAATGGCTGATTTTAACGAACTGGAGCTTATTCTAAAAACCAACCAAAGAAGTTACGATTTACCCATGATTGAAAAGGCGTACCGGCTTGCGGAGGAAGCGCACCGCGGCCAGCTGCGCAAATCAGGGGACGCGTACATCACGCACCCGCTTGCCGTGGCTGAAACCCTCGCGGAGTTCGGCATGGACAGCGAGACCATTGTCGCGGCCATTTTACACGACGTCGTTGAGGATACCGATATAAACTTAGCGCAGATAAAAAAAGAGTTCTCGCCTGAAATCGCGGAAATTGTAAACGGCGTCACAAAGCTTGGCAAAATACCGTTTTCATCGCGAGAGGAGCAGCAGGCCGAAAACATCCGCAAGATGCTTCTTGCGATGTCGGCGGATATCCGCGTCATGATTTTGAAGCTGGCCGACAGGCTTCACAATATGCGCACGCTTGACTTTAAAACAGAACAGAAACAGCGTGATACCGCCCTTGAGACAATGGAGCTCTATGCTCCGATCGCCCACAGGCTAGGCATCAGGCAGATACAGGAGGAGCTTGAGGATATCTCCTTAAGATACCTTGACCCTGTCGCGTATAATGAGATCGAAACGCTGCTTGCAATGGAAAAGGACGAACGCAACAGCTTTTTAAATTTGATCATATCAAAAATCGAAGAGAGGCTTTCGCCGACATACAATAATATTAAGATAGACGGGCGCGTAAAAAGCATTTACGGCATCTACCGCAAGGTATACGCACAATCCCGCGCGTTTGACGAGATATACGATATTTACGCCATCAGAATCATCGTCAATACATTAAACGAATGCTACAATGTTTTAGGCGAGATACACGATATGTTCAGGCCGATTCCAAGCCGATTCAAGGATTATATCTCCACGCCGAAGCCGAACATGTACCAAAGCCTGCACACCACGGTAATCGACAGGGAAGCCGTGCCGTTCGAGGTTCAGATACGCACATGGGAAATGAACCATACGGCGGAATACGGCATCGCCGCCCACTGGAAATACAAGGAGGGCGTCGAGGGCAAAGACAAGCTGGACGAAAAAATCTCGTGGGTACGCCAGCTTCTTGAAACGCAGACAGGTACCGTCGACGCACAGGAGATTGTCGGCACAATCAAATCCGACCTTGCCGCCGAAGAGGTATTCGTTTTCACGCCGAAAGGCTCCGTCGTCACTCTGCCGGTAGGAGCTACCGTTATCGATTTTGCATACGCGATTCACTCCGAGGTCGGAAACCGCATGATCGGCGCGAAAATCGACGGGCGCATGGTCTCGCTCGACACCAAGCTTCAAACCGGTATGATCGTGAATATCATCACAACAAACATGCCCGGCCACGGCCCGAGCCGCGACTGGCTAAACATTGTGAGGACGGCAAGCACCCGCAACAAAATCAGAAGCTGGTTTAAAAAAGAAAGGCGCGACGAAAATATCGCGCAGGGCAAGGCGGAGCTGGAACGCGAATTCAAGCGCTATAACCTTTCGGTTTCGGCTGAAGACATGCCGGTATTCCTAAGGAAAATCGCAAAGAACCACCATTTAAACTCAATCGACGATTTTTACGCTGCAATCGGCTACGGCGGGATCGTGCTGTCAAAGTCCATGCAGCGAATCCGCGACATGTACATGCGGCACTACAAGACCACCTCCGAGGAGGAAATGCGCAAGCAGCTTGAGAAAACGGCGTCGCACAGGAGTAAAAAGGCGTCGAGCGGCGTTATCGTAGAGGGCCTTGACGGATGCCTAGTAAAATTCTCGAAATGCTGCAGCCCATTGCCCGGTGACAGCATTGTCGGGTATATTACGCGCGGATTCGGCGTATCAATCCATAGAAAGGACTGCATAAACGCCGACGGCGCCGTAAGGGACCTGTCCCAGAGCGAGCGGTGGGTCGAGTGCGAGTGGGCGGATAAAATTGACGGCGAACGGTTTAAATCGACAGTCGATATATACGGCAAAGACAGAGCCGGACTGCTTGTCGACGTGAGCACGGCGCTCAACAACATGCGGGTTCCGGTGTATTCGCTGATCGCGAGGGAGCAGCCGGACGACGCCACGGGAATACAGATAACGTTCGGAATCAGCGATTTAACGCAGCTTCAACACATTATGTCGAGCCTTTCCAAAATTAGCGGGATCAGCCGCGTGGAAAGGACGGTGCAGTAAAATACCATGCGAATCGTGATACAGCGCGTTAAAAGCGCGGGGGTTTCGGTAAACGGCGGCGAGTTTTCGACCATAGGGGAGGGGCTTGTGCTGTTTGTCGGCTTAAGCGCTTCAGACGACGAAAAAACAGCCGCCTATATGGCGGAGAAAACCGCGAATCTGCGCATATTTGACGATGACGACGGGTGCCTCAACCGCTCCGTGATAGACTGTAATGGCGAATGCCTTGCCATATCTAATTTCACGCTTTACGCCAATTGCAGGAAAGGGCGGAGGCCATCGTTTACGGAGGCAGCACCCAAAAACCTGTCGGAGCCTCTTTACGCGTTTTTCGTAAAGGCTCTGAAAGATGCGGGGATCAAAACCGTCAAAGACGGTGCGTTCGGCGCGGATATGCAGGTTGACTTAAGAAACGACGGGCCGGTCACCGTAATCCTCGACAGCGACGCGATGATGTGAACATAAGCTATGGTTAAGTTGATTGACTATACAATTAAAGGAGCTGATTTTTGTGAATATTGCGATTATGCCGGTCGGTTTTCTCGGCACGAACTGTTATATCGTAAGCGCGGAATCAGGCGACTGCGCCATCATTGACCCCGGGGCGCAGCCTGAAAAAATCACAAGCTATCTTGACGGCAAAAAGCTCAAAGCTAAGTATATTCTTTTGACGCACGGGCACCATGACCATATCGGCGGCGTCAGAAAACTGATGGAAGCATACCCGGACGCAAAGCTTGCAATCGGCGAAGGCGATATCGAGATGCTTCAGGACTCAAAGAAAAGCCTTGCGTTCGACCGATACGACAGCAAGGAAGATTTCCTGATTGAAAGGGAAGAACCTTTACACGATGGCGACGAGCTAAAACTCGACGATTTGACTATCCGTGTGATGGAAACTCCGGGGCATACAATAGGCGGAGTATGCTATGTTTGCGGTGAGGCCATCTTCTCGGGAGATACGTTGTTTCGCGGCGACGTCGGACGGTGCGACCTTTACGGCGGCAATTATAAGGAGATGCTCAAGTCGCTTAAAAAACTGGCGGAGCTTGACGGCGATTACGCGCTCTATCCCGGGCATGGAGAAGACTCAACGCTTGAATACGAGCGGAAAAACAATATGTATATCGCAGAGGCTATGGGGTGACGCTAGGGGTTTTCGGCCATGACTTCGCCTATGAGATGGAATGTATCGTGCGTTTGTTTTTCCCGGGAAACAAAATAATTATTGTAAACCAAAACAACTTTACAGATAATGATTTTGTTGTTACGCAGGTATATCCGGGCGTTGGAGATAAGCAAACCATTGCCGTCAGGGTGCGAATCGACGGGTTTGACAGGACTTTGGAAGCCGGTGTCTCAGCTGTGGCTTCCGGCGAACTTTTGGAGCGGAAGCTCGGAGCTATGCTGTTTAATCTGCTTGTGGAAAAGACGGGAAAGCGTCCTCAGTGGGGCATACTAACAGGTATCAGGCCGGTGCGTCTTTGCGACAAATGGTCTTGTGACGACGGTCTTTCCGATGAAGAGATTTTCATGAAGCTTACTAACGATTATCTCGTATCGCCAAAAAAAGCGGAGCTTTGCCTTAAAACATACAAATCACAGGCAAAAATTCTGAAAGGTAACACGAAAGACAGCTTCAGCCTTTACATCAGCGTGCCTTTTTGCCCCGCGCGCTGCCTGTACTGCTCGTTTGTGTCGTATACCGTCGAAAAGGACGCGCGCCTCGTTCCTGAATATGTGCGGCTTTTATGCGAAGAAATCGCGTATATAGGCGAAATCGCAAAAGATTTTAAGCTTATACTCAAGACGGTCTATATCGGCGGCGGAACGCCGACAATCCTTTCACCATCCCAGTTAGAGGAAATCTTCAGGTCGATAGAAGCGTCGTTTGACATGAGTGGCGTGACTGAATACACGGTAGAAGCTGGGCGCCCCGACACCGTCACAGTCGAAAAGCTCAGCGTCATGCGCGCCTTTGGCGTGAACAGGATCAGCATTAATCCGCAATCGATGAACGCAGGGGTGCTCAAAGCAATCGGCAGGCGCCACGGCCCCGAAGAAATCCACGCCGCTATGGAGCTTTCAAAGCAGGCGGGATTTCCGTGCATCAACATGGACGTCATCGCAGGGCTGCCGTCTGAAACCATGCAAGGCTTTACAGAATCCATTGAAAAGGTTATAGGCTTTACACCTCAAAACATCACCGTCCATACGCTGACGGTGAAGCGGTCGTCAAACATGCGCGGAGATGTTGACGCGTTTTTGAGCGCGAACCTTGAAACGGGCGCAATGCTTGATTACGCCATAGCAAGGCTTGCAAAAAGAGCGTATTTACCGTATTATCTTTACAAGCAGAAGGCGGCTGTTCAAAATCTTGAGAATATCGGGTTTTCGATTCCGGGATTTCTTAGCGCATACAATATCTACAGCATGCACGACACGCATACGATATTTGCCGCGGGCGCCGGCGCCGTATCGAAAATTTGCTTTAATGAAAGCATAGATCGTATCTTCAATTACAAATACCCATCCGAATATATCAAAAATTTTAAGGATGTTATAAAACGCAAAGGAGCTTTATATGCGACAAATCATCCCGAAAAAATATACCCCGCTTCCTATTAAGGAAATCATTACCATGGCAAAAAACGACCCGCATGAGCTTGTGCGGTCGTCTGAGGCGTATTATAACCAGCAGGTCATGTCGGCCGCGCATAAGATTGCCATAAACCCGGATTACACATTTGTGCTGCTTTGCGGGCCGTCGGCGTCGGGCAAGACGACTACGGCGCATAAGCTCAAGCACCGCCTGATGGGTTATGGTGCGGGGGCGCGGGTCGTGTCTATGGACGACTTTTTTATGGGGATAGAATTCTACCCGAAGCTGCCGGACGGCGAGCCCGACATGGAATCGTTCGAATGCATCGACCATGACCTGCTTAACAAGTGCTTCGAGGAGCTGTTTGAGACAGGTGAATCAGATTTTCCGATTTTTGATTTTGCAAATCAGAAAAGAAGCGAAAGAAAACACCATATGAAGCTTGACAAAAAGGATATCCTTATAATGGAGGGTATACACGCGCTTAATCCGGAAATATTGAGCAACATCCCGCAGAGGAAGATTTTCAGGATATACGTCAGCGTCCGCACAAAATTTATCGATAGAGAAAAGACGATTCTTGTGCCGAAGGATATACGGCTTACGCGCAGGATCGTGCGGGACTACAATTTCAGGAACTATTCCCCAACGCAGACGTTAAACTCATGGGTGAACGTGGTCGCGGCCGAGCGGATCAACATAGACCGCTACCGCGACGATGTAGACCTTAAAATCGACAATACGATAGATTATGAGGTCTGCATCTGGCACAGGCTTTTAAAAGGTCTGCTGGATTCAATACAGGAGGGCGATTACGATGAGCATCCTCAGGTCGAGCGGATTTTTGAGGCGCTCACGCATTTTCCCGAGATAGACTACAATCTGATACCGAAAAACAGCCTTTTGCGGGAATTCATTGGAAAAGATATTTAATATTTTAATGGAAGTTATAGGAAAATATAATGCTTTGTTAACAAAATATCCTTGCAACTACCTTTAATAAAAGTTATAATGTCCATATAAAATTATGAAAAGAGGTAAGACGGATGAGCAGGTTTGATGAATTTGTAGATGAATTTGTGTTTATGGCAAAAAACGCGGCCGACGTCGCAAGCAAGAAAACCGGGGAGGTCGTTGAGGTCGCAAGGCTTAAGTATCAGCAGAAGCAGGCCGAATGGGACCTTGAAAAGGCATATGCGAAGCTTGGGGCGATATACTACGAGTCGCAAAATTCAAAGGAAGATTTCAGGGACGCAATTGCGCTTGCAATGAATGAAATCACAGAGATTAAGGGAAATATCAAGAAGATTGAGGAATCCATACGCACATACCGCAAGATGCAAAGATGCGGGAAATGCGCAACGGACAACGACGTGAGCGCTTTATACTGTTCGAGCTGCGGCTCGCCCTTGGACGACGCCCCGATCGACATAGATGTGCCGGTGCCGGTGAAGCAGGATGAAGCCGCCGCCCCTGAAGAAGAGGTATAGGATTTAACAGAACACTATAGAAAAACGGCGGCTATTTCTCATAGCCGCCGTTTTTATCGCTTCATCTTTTATATATTGAGATTTCATCCGTTTTGATTTATACTTGGCTTATGGGGGTGAAAACGATGCCGACAATGATTTTGGTCGAAGACGAAAGCTTTGAAAGAAAATCGCTTGTAAACTGCATTGACTGGCAGCTTGTGGGAATACAGATTATCGGCGAGGCAATCAATGGCTCGCAGGGGTTTTCTTTGGTTGAGCAGCTGCATCCCGACATTGTGCTGACGGACGTTAAAATGCCTGTTATGGACGGCATAGAGCTCTCTAAAAAAATACGGCGGTACGCGCCTGAAACGAAAATTATTTTTTTAAGCTCTTATGACGATTTTGAGTATGCAAAGCAGGCCATCGATTTAAATATTCAAGCCTATGTGATGAAGCCTGTAAACGAAATGGAGCTTTTGCGCGTAGTAAAAAAAGCCGCGAACGAAATTACGGAAAAGGCGATTGAGCGGCATATGCTTGATAAGATCAAGGAAAATTACAGCACCAGCAGAAGCCTTGCGCATCAGGCGCTTATAAACCGTATGCTCACAGGTATGCAGATGAACGAGGATGATGCGCGCAATCTGGGGCTGGATTGGCTATGCCCGCCGTTCCCCCACGGGCTGGGCCTTTTACTGAGCCTTTACAATCAGGGGCTTATGTATTCAATCGACGAAAACCTGCCGGAGCTCAACAGGGAATGCGCAAAAATTTGCGGCCAATCCATCAGCGTCTGTATGAATCCGGGGGTTTTGGTGACGCTTTTTTGCGCTTCTGACGAGCTGAGGGACGGCACAACCGCAAGGCTCAAACAAATTTTACTGGATTTTTTCGAGGAAAGAGGAGAGCGGCAGGCAAAAATCAGCTTCATTTGCCATGAAAAAAACACAGGGACCCCCGCGCAGCTCTACGCGGAGCTGTCGGGCCGCGGCGCGGGCAGTTATACGCCGCCTGATTCGCCCTTTGAAAAGAAAAAGAACAAGAAACAAATCGCGGACGAGGTTGAAAATATTATTGAGGCGCAATACCAGCTTCCGCTGACGCTGGAGTCTATCGCAAAAACGATGCACTTTACTCCGAATTATCTCGGCACGGTTTTTAAATCCGTTAAAAAAATCAGCGTAAACCGGTTTTTGATGAAAACACGCATCGAAAAAGCCGAAGAATTTTTACGCGGCAGCGAGCTGTCTATTAATGAGATCGCCGAATGCTGCGGATTTGGCAGCCTTACTTATTTTTACACCTCCTTTAAGAAGGAAACCGGCGTTACCCCCAGCGATTTCAGGCAAAACAGAATCGGGGAAGCATAGCATGAATTTTTTCAACCGGCTGAAGTTCAGAACGCAATTAAACTTGAGCTTTACCTTAATTATATTGTTTATCATCGGAACGGTGATGATGATGACGCACTTTATTTTAAGGGCAAGCTACCGCAGCCAGGAGGAGCAGATCCTAAAAGCCTTAGGGCAGCAGATTGCCAGTAACATCGACAACCGCATGGATTATTTTATCTCCTACCTGAAGCTGCTTGCAACGGACAGGGAATTAATCGCGTCGATGGAAAAGGATAACTATCAGCAGGTCACTGCGCTTTTAAACGACGTCACGTCTGAATTTACAAATCTTCACGTCGGCAGGATAAGAGATATCCGCCTGTACCGCAGCGGGATTTACGGCAGCATGGACGGCTTTGGGAACACCGAAAGGATATTCAAAGAATTCCTGCCCGATAACGCCGCTTACAGGGAAAACTTTTTTATCACGGGAACCTATTTGAATAACCGGAACGAGGCTGTATTTTCTGTGTTTCAGAAAGTCTATCAAACGAACCCGGCGCGCGAATATTACCTTGAAATGTGTATTTATGAAACGGAGCTGCTCAGTTTTTTCAACGAGCATTCCGACGGCAACTATATCTATATTTCAAACGGGGAAAGCATCATGTCCATGACGGACCGGGATTTGTTCAGGCGGCGGCTTTATCAAGTCCGGGATGAAGACGGCAGCTTTAGCGTTCCAAAGGGCAGTCTTGATATTTCCCCTCTGTCTATAAATGTTTCAACGGGAAATATAGGGTTTGGCGTCACGATAGAAGCAACGTCGGACTATCTTGACCGCGGATACCGGCTGATGTTGTTCAGGTTAATCCCGGTAGTCCTCGCCGTGCTTGCCGTATCCTTTATTTTTGTCTTGCTAATCTCAATTCGCTTTAACCGGAGATTGAGCACCTTGCAGGAAAAAATCGCGGCAATCAGCAGCTGGGAGCTGAACAAGGACCTTCACATAGACGGAAGCGACGAATTTGGGATTCTTGCAAGCGAGCTTGACGAGACAAGGCTGCGGATTCTTCGCCTGATTGAACAAAACAACGACATCAACGAGCTCAAGCGCGTCGCGGAAATGTCCGCCTTGCGGTCGCAAATCAACTCTCATTTCCTGTTCAACTCGCTTTCTTCCATTAAATGGCTGTCAAAACAGCGAAACGAAGAGGTGCTTTCCGCCGCGGTGGACAGGCTTGCTTTATTCCTGCGGTATTCGCTTGTATTAAACGAGGATCAGGTGCCGCTTAAAAAGGAGCTTGAGCAGCTTGAGGCGTACACCTATCTGCAAAAGCTTCGTTACGGCGGCGAGGTCAATGTGCTGACAGACGTTGACGAGGAGCTGATGGACTGCAAAACCGTCAAGCTCATCTTGCAGCCGCTGGTGGAAAATTCGATCTATCACGGCCGCAAGGAAAACGGAAACCCGCTGAACATCACGATTTACAGCCATCAGAAGAATGGGCTTTACGATCTGATCGTTGAGGACGACGGCAACGGGATTCCCGAAGACGTTATCGGCAAAATCTTAAGCAGCGATGAAAACATCTCCCAAAGCGGGTACGGGCTTAGAAACGTAATCGAGCGCGTTAAGATGTGCTCCAATGGAGCGGGAAGCGTGACCATTGAAAGCCGGATCGGCGTTTGCACAAAAATTGTAATTTGTCAGCCATTATAGATAACGGAACGTACCGGCAGCAGGCAGTTAAGCCTGCTGCTTTTTGCTTTGTTTAAAATTTCAACTTCCTTTTTATAATGTTTTGTACAAAATAAACCATCAATCAATCGAATTTTTGTCAATATGCCCCATTGTTTTTTGCCGGACTCTAATTTTCAATTCAACAAAACAACAATCAAGACCCGGCTAAAAATTCATTGGAATTTAGAATTATTTTGTTGATTGTAACAAATGGAGTTATTACAGTACAATGATATTCAGTAAAATACCAGTAGAGTTATAAATTGCGAAGGAAGGTGACAAGGTGAACAACAACGCGCGGACATTGTCAAAAAGGGCGCAAGCCTTGCGCTATTTTCTGACAAACAAATATCTTTATCTTTTGCTCCTGCCATGTGTCGTCTACTTTTTAATCTTTAACTATGCGCCTATGTACGGCCTTGTCATCGCGTTTAAGGACTTTAAATTCTCACAGGGGATTATGGGAAGCCCTTGGACGGGGCTTGAGAATTTCCGGTATCTGTTCGGGTTATCCGATTTTTACAGGGTCCTTTGGAATTCCGTATACCTAAGCCTTTTGCGTTTGGTCATATGCTTTCCCATTCCCATTTTGCTGTCGCTGATGCTGAATGAAATTCCGATTATCAGATTCAAACGGCTTTCGCAAACCATGATATATTTGCCGTATTTTATTTCCTGGGTTGTAATCGGCGGTATTCTGGTAAACCTGCTGTCGCCTTCATGGGGGCTTATAAACGAGCTCATAAAGCAATTTGGCGGCGAGCCGGTGTTCTTCCTTGGCAGCTCAAGATATTTCAGGGGAATTGTGCTTGTCTCCCACGTTTGGAAAAACGCCGGATGGGATACCATTATTTATCTTGCGGCAATCACCTCCATCAATCCGGAGCTTTACGAGGCCGCGACAATAGACGGGGCTTCCCGCGTGCAAAGAATCCTGCACATTACGCTTCCCGGAATTAAGGCCACAATTGTAATCCTTTTGCTTCTCAGCATCGGAAACCTTATGAATAACGGGTTTGAGCAAATTTTTGTTTTACAAAATACAAGCAATCTTCAGGTTTCAGAGGTTTTTGAAACATACACCTACAAGCTCGGTATTGTAAACGGACGTTTTTCGTTTGCGACGACAGTTGGCTTGTTTAGCTCAGTAGTGGGCTTTACGCTATTGATACTTGCCAACGCGGGAGCGAAGCTCATGGGGGAGGAGGGTATCTTTTGACAGGCCTTAAAAAAAATCCGCCCGCCCGTGTCCGCAACCGCATCATCCGCGGAGTTGGCGATTCTGTTGTAGAAACGATATGCACCGCGGTAGTGGGAATTTTTGCGCTTTGCTGTCTTGCGCCTTTTGTATATGTTTTCTTTACGTCGTTCATGCCGTATACGGAATATCTGGAAAATCCGCTTAGGATCATACCGGCTACCTTTACCTTGCAGGCGTACAGGCAAATATGGGATTACGCTCTGTTCCGCTCCGGCTATGCCGTGACAATCTTTATCACGGTCGTGGGGACGACGCTGAGCGTGTTTCTGCTCACCATATCGGCCTATCCGCTTTCGAAGCCGGGGCTGAAGGGGCGCAAAATTATCATGGGAATGATATTGTTCACCATGTTTTTTAACGGCGGCATGATTCCCAATTACCTGCTTATCAGGGGGCTGGGCCTGTTTAACACCGTTTGGGCCCTGATTATCCCCGGCAGCATCAGCGCGTTTCTTTTAATCCTGATGAAGAATTTTATCCGGATTACCATACCGGAATCCCTGGAGGAAGCCGCAAAGGTTGACGGCGCGAACGACTTGCGGATCTTGTTTTCCATTGTAGTGCCTTTGCTAAAACCCGCAATCGCGACCATGACGATTTTCAGCGCCGTACAGTATTGGAACAGCTACTATGCCTCGATGCTGTACATATCGGACCGCAAGCTCTGGCCGCTTATGCTTGTACTGCGCGAGCTTGTGGTGGAGGATACCTCGGCGGTTTCGCCGGTCACGCAAATGCTTACGTCAGCCGCGCGCACACACCCGTTCACATTAAAAATGGCGGCGATTGTCATTACGCTGCTGCCGATTCTCATGATATACCCGTTCATGCAGAGATATTTTGTGAAGGGTATTTCGCTGGGCTCCGTAAAAGAATAGAAGCTTACAAACAAACCGTTTGTATAGATAAATAATAAGGAGGTTTCCCCATAGTGAAAAGTAAAATCTTTTGTTTAGCGCTTTCTCTTTTGATGGTACTTACCGTCTTTGCCGCGTGCTCGTCAAGCGAGGCGCCGGCGCCCGCCGCCCCGCAAACGCCGGCGGAGCAGCCCGCGGAGGATGCCGGAACGGCAGCCGCCGAACCGGTTGAAATCAGCGGCGTGTTCAACCTCAACCCGGAGATTGTCCTCGACAACAACCCCGTTGTCGAAGAGATTGAACGAACACTCAACATCAAGCTCAACATCGAGGCCCCGCCGCAGAACGGCTTCTGGGACCGCGTGAGGATGCTTGTGGCAACCGGCGACATGCCCGACCTTGTGCATTACGGCGCTGACATTTCCGCGGCTCAATGGGCTGAGGAAGGCTTATTGATGGACGTTACCGACGTAATCCAGAATTACCCGAACCTGTCGTCCAATATTACGATGGAGCAGTACGGCGACTGCGTGTTCCTTCCCGACGGAAGAATCTACGGTATCCCGAAGCCGAACTCCTATGACAAATGGGGGTACGTCATCAACAAGACATGGCTTGACAATGTCGGTCTGGAAGCGCCGAAAACGATAGACGAATTTATCGAAGTATCCCGCGCTTTCACAAACAATGACCCTGATGACAACGGCAGAAGCGACACGTTCGGCGCAAGCCTCAACGCGCAGCAGTCGTCGCTTGATTCCGGAATCTGGCATCTGATGAACGACTTTTTATCCATGGCGTACAGCATTTCAAGCTGGCACCACGGTATGCCGGACGCCGACGGCAGCGCGAAGCTTCGCCCGCTCAAATCCGAATACGGCGAGTACATGCAGCTTCTCCGCAGGCTTTATGAGGAAGGCATCATCGACCGCGAATTCATCACTCACAACGCCGACGAACCACAGGAAAAGCTTGCCCAACAGCGCGTCGGCATCATCGGCGCCTCCGAGGGCTCGTACATCACAAACGTTCTGGAAAGATACAGCCTTAACCTTGATGAGTACATCTTCATGCCGCCGCTGGTAAAATCCGCAAGCGACAGGCCGACTTACGCAGTACCTCCCTCCAACTGGATGGCATACTATGTAAACGCGCATTCCTCCCCCGAAAAACAGGACGCGGTGCTTCGCCTGCTTGACTTTGCAAACTCCGAGGAGGGCTTTGTGCTCTTCCAAATGGGGCTTGCCGGAACGCATTATAATTCCTATGATGTGGATGCGCGCACCGTTGACCGCACGGACGAGCAAAACGACGCCAGAATGAAGGTAACCAGCAACATGTTCGCGATGGCGAACGCGCTGGACGGCAAGCCTCCGCTTCAGGGCGGCTCAACCCCCGAGGCAATCGCCAAATGGCAGAGGGAAGCCGGCGCCGCCGACGCGGCAACGCAAAAAGCTTTCTTCGGCTTTACGAAAATGCTTGACAAAATCGGCGTGGAATTCCCCGACGAAGTTCAAACCCTCAACAGCCTTGAGGTCCGCTATGTAACAGGAGAGGTGTCGTTTGAGGATTTAATGAGCTATGTCAACGGAACATATCAGGAAAGAACAGCCGATATCGCAAAAGAATTTGCCGACTTTATGGCGGCGAACCCCACAAGGTTTGTTGACTAAAAAATAGAAAACAAGGAGAGCTACGATGAGCAAACAATTCAAACTGGGCATTGTCGTCGATGTAGTGCCAATCGACAAACTCAGCAAGGGATGGGAATACTTTGAGGTTCCCGCGTCAATACACGCGGATGCGATTTTGTGCGACAAGGAATGGGAGGACCAAAAAAAGATTTACCAAACGGACGGGCGTCCCTGCCTGAGCACAAGCCATCTGTTAGGCCCCGGAACGACATGGATGGGCGCATGCGGCCCCTTATACAACCGCGAGGTGATTTTGTTCGCGCTTGAGCGCGAGTTTGCAAGGCTAAACGAGCTTGGCTGCAAATACATCGGCTGCTGGGGCGGGCATTTCCGGTGCCCCGAAGGCTTTGACCGCGCGAAAGCCGTCGATCAGGCCATCAGCACAATCAATATCATGGCCGACTTTGCCGAAAAATACGGTATGCAAATCGCGCTGGAGCCGCAAGCCGAGCTTGACACGCTGTTCCCCAGATACCTGGAAGGCATTGCGTTTGCAAAAATGACGGGGCGCCGCTCCGTTAAGGTTATGGCGGACTTGAACTATTTCCTTGAACTGGAGCAGCCGCTTGAGGATATCCTCAAGCACCCCGAATACTGCATGAACGTGCATATTCAGGGCGACGGCGGCGCACAGCCGAACATCGGCGGCAGGGACAAAACCTTTATCCGCTTGTTTGAGATTCTAAAAGAAATCGGTTACGACAAAGGCGTTTCGGCGGCTTGCCCGTGGGTGATCACAAACGGCGCCGCGGAAATCGACTACAAATACGAAACCGACATAACCCTTGCATATCTGCAAGAGCTGCGCGCAAAAGTATATTAGAATACAGGTTCTAAAACAAGACACACCGCCTATGCCTCTTTTTCGGCATAGGCGGTTATGGCGAAAAGGGGTAAGAGGATGAAATACATTGATATCGGCGAAAGCGGGCTAAAAGCGCCCGTTCTCGGGCTCGGATGCATGCGCATAAGCGACATGGGCGCACAGGAGCTTTCGGCACTAGTGAATACATGTATGGAACTAAAGATTAACCTGTTCGATCACGCGGACATATACGGCGGTGGAAGCTGCGAGGAAATATTCGGGGAATTTTTAACCGGCAATCCCGGGATTCGCGAAAAAATCATCATCCAATCAAAATGCGGTATCCGCAAAGGTTTTTTTGATTTATCGAAAGAATATATACTCGAATCGGCGGAGGCAATCTTAAAGCGCCTCAAAACCGATTACATGGACGTTTTCTTTCTGCACCGGCCCGACACATTGATGGAGCCGGATGAAATCGCGGAAGCGTTCGATGCGCTTCTCAAAAGCGGGAAGGTACGGCATTTCGGCGTCAGCAATATGAACCCCGCGCAGATTACCTTTTTGCAGGAAGCCCTCGGGCAAAAAATAATTGTAAACCAGCTTCAGTTCGGCGCGGCGCACACCGGTATCATCGACACGGGGATTTACGCGAATATGACGGTGCCGCAAAGCGTTGACCACGACGGCAATACGCTGGAATTCTGCCGCCGCAAAAATATTACCATCCAGGCGTGGTCGCCGCTGCAATACGGCTTTTTTGAAGGCAACTTCCTCGGCAGCGAAAAACATCCCGAGCTGAACGCTTCTTTAAACCGGATTGCAAGCGAAAAAAGTGTAACCGCCGGAGCTGTCGCCATCGCGTGGATTTTGCGGCATCCCGCGAAAATGCAGGTAATTTTGGGTTCTACAAAAAGCGCCCGCATTGAGGAAATGGCTAAGGCGGCGGATATAGAGCTCAGCCGTGAGGAATGGTACGAAATTTATCAGGCGGCGGGCAATAACCTGCCGTAAGGAGGAAACAGCAATGAGTAAAAAAATTCAAGTGGCGGTATTGGTCGAAAACCATGAATATGATATTGTAAACTTTCAAAAAATGTTGTATTCTTTTATAGACTGTGATTGCTATGTCCAGCCCGTTGATTTGTTTATCCGGGACGAAGCGAATAAAAACCATTACGACACGGTTCTGTGGTATAATATCAACTGGGACCCTCCCGAGCAGGACAGCCATCTGCGCAAATACATGGAAAGCGAAATCGGCGGCACAAGGCAGGGAATTATCCTGCTGCACCACGCGCTGTTAAATTTCCAGAAATGGGCGCCTTACACGGAGGTTTCCGGCGTTCGGCTGCGCGGGGCGGACGGACTTTTCAAGTATACGCAGAACGAAACCGTCAACGAGCATATTCTGGAAACCGGCCACCCGGTTACAAGCGGCGTTTCGGATTTCACAATCGTTGACGAGACGTATATCATCGGCGAGCCGGAAGAGCCGGGAAACGAAATCCTGATTACTACCGACAACGCGGCAAGCATCAAAAACATCGCGTGGACGCGCCAATTCAAAAACAGCAGGGTGTTCTGCTATGCCTCCGGGCACGACAATAACGCTTATGCGAACGAAAGCTTCCGGAAGATCATACATAACGCCATTATGTGGACTGCAAACAAATCATAAAGAAAGGAACCAGACAAATGCCCGAAATCTATAAAGACAAAACAAAACCCGCGGAGGAACGCGCGCAGGATTTACTCGCGCGCATGACCGTGCCGGAAAAAGCCGCGCAAATGCTGCAGCTTCCGTACTCCAAAATGACGCGGGAGGAAGCGCTTGGCTGGGCGGAAAAGGGCCTGGGCTCTTTCCTGCACGTGCTCGGCGACAACGCGCGGGAATTACAGGCAACGGCGCTCAAAACGCGGCTTGGAATCCCGGTTATCTTCGGCATCGACGCGATTCATGGGCATGGGCTGAACGACAAAGCCACGATATTCCCGACACAGCTTGCGGCAGCCTGCTCGTGGAACAAGGAATTGATTGAGGAGATGGGACGCGTCACGGCGCGGGAGGTCGCGACGGACGGCCTGCACTGGACGTTTTCGCCTGTCCTGTGCCTTGGGCGCGACGCCCGCTGGGGCAGGGTTGACGAAACCTTCGGCGAAGACCCATACCTTGCGGGAGAGCTTGGCGCCGCCGTCATCAAGGGGTATCAGGGCGATAACATGGACGGCGAAGAAAGCATCCTTGCATGCGCGAAGCATTACGCGGGCTACGGCGAGGCTGTGGGCGCAAGGGATTCCTGCGACACCGGGATGACGTTTCGGAAAATGCGCGAGGTGTTCCTGCCGCCCTTTGAAAAGGCCGTCAAGGCCGGATGCGCCACGTTCATGACCGCGTACGGCTCCATCGACGGCACGCCGTTTACCGCAAGCGAGAAAGCATTGCGGCAGATTCTAAAAGACGAACTCGGCTTTGACGGGTTCATCGTCACCGACTGGGATAACGTGACAAGCCTTGTCACATATCAGCGCGCCGCCGCCGATATGGAGGAGGCGTCGCATCTCGCGGTCAAGGCAGGCAACGACATGATGATGACAAGCGCCGGGTTTTACGAAGCCGCCGTCAAGCTTGTGGAGAACAAAAAGCTTGACGAGAAGCTCTTGGACGACGCGGTGCTGCGGATCCTGCGTATCAAGTTTCAAATGGGGCTGTTCGAGCAGCCGGAGAAAAAAGGCAGGCCCGGCTGTTTCTCTTGCGGCGAGCATCTTGAAGCCAACAAAAAACTCGCGCGGGAAAGTATTGTCCTGCTCAAAAACGACGACGTTTTGCCGCTTCAAAAGGAAAAGCTCAAGATTGCCGTAATCGGGCCGAACGCCGACGATATCCGGGCGCAGTACGGCGACTGGACGTATTTCTCGCACCCCGAGCCGGACCCGGAACGCGAGCCGCAAAGGCCGTATTTCACGGTGCTTGAGGGGATGCGCGAAGTTGCAAAAGAAACCGGCGCCGAAATTACATACCACAGGGGCTGCGGCGTATTGGACGAAAACGACGCGGATCTGGATGGCGCGGAGCAAGCCGCAAAGGAAAGCGACGTCATCATACTTGTCATTGGCGATGTGATTGAGCAAATCGGTGAAACGAAAGACCGCGCGAACCTTGACCTTTCAGGCGCGCAGCAGGCGCTGTTTGACCGCCTCAAAAAGCTTGAAAAGCCCATCGTCACGGTGCTGGTTTCGTCGAAACCGCTGTGTATACAAAAAATCGCAGAAGAATCCGACGCGCTGATCGCCGCGTTTAACGGCGGGATGTTCGGCGGCCTTGTGGTGGCGGAGGCCGTGTTCGGCAAGCTCAACCCATCCGGCAAGCTGCCGATTTCGTTCCCGCGGCATACGGGGCAGATACCGGTTTACTACAACAGCTTACCCGGCTGGCACGGCGGAAAATATATGGATCTGCCCGAAACGCCGCTGTTCACCTTCGGCGAGGGGCTGTCGTATACGAGTTACGAGTACTCGAACCTTAAGCTCGACGAAAAAAGGCTTGTCCTGAGCGTTGACGTTACCAACGCGGGCAAGCTTGACGGAACCGAGACGGTTCAGGTGTATTTCAGGGATGTGGTAAGCTCTGTCCTAACGCCGGTCAAACAGCTAATCGCTTTCCAAAAAACCGCGCTGAAAGCGGGCGAGACGAAAACCGTGACGTTCCGGCTTGACAAAAGCGACTTCTCCCTTGTCACGCCGGATGAGAAGCGCGTGACCGAGCCGGGCGAGCTTGTAATCATGGCAGGGCCCAGCGCGAAAGAGGATAGTCTGCTGGAAATTGGGGTTGTGGTTTAAAGACATAGGAATCCAGCGCGCTACCAATACGTTGCGTTTTTCAAACGGTTCGCGGCGTATAAGGCCTTCTCCTGTTTAGGTTCCCTGCGTTCGCCCTTGGGTAAAAGCCGTGCGTGCCGCGGCTTTTTTTGTCCCTGTCATAATTTGTCCTTTCGCTGTGTAGTATTTAGTAATGCGAGCGAAAGGATTTGATTTCCCGTTGAACAAACAAAGCTTCCTAAAGGGCGCCGCGGTCTTGACGGCGTCGACCGTCATCGTCAAAATCATTGGCATGTTCTATAAAATACCGCTCGGCAACATCCTCGGCGCAACCGGGATGGCGTATTTTATGGCGGCTTACAATATCTTCAACCCGGTTTACGCGCTTTCCGTGGCGGGGTTTCCGGTCGCTGTGTCGAAAATGGTGGCGGAAAGCATGGCGCGCCGACACTACCGCGACGCAAAACGAATTTTCCACGCGTCATTTATTTTGTTTATCCTTACCGGGTTTATTGGGTTCGCCATAATGTTTTGGGGCGCAAAACCGGCGGCTGTGCTGATCGGAAGCCGCGAAGCGCACCTTTCAG
>WRLK01000043.1 GCA_009777635.1 Oscillospiraceae bacterium
ACCTCCCCAATGACTAGTAATAATCGAGCAATATCATGGTGCGA
Organism: Oscillospiraceae bacterium; assembly: GCA_009777635.1. Taxonomy (GTDB): domain Bacteria; phylum Bacillota; class Clostridia; order Oscillospirales; family Ruminococcaceae; genus WRAV01. The sequence continues at coordinate 45 of WRLK01000043.1, forward strand.
ACCTCCTCGCATATTTATGACCACTTCAGCTTCGCACCTGAAAAAATAGCCACTATAATTACAAAATTAATGGCGCGGTTACATCATAAGATTGTTTTGCCCCAAAATGCTCCATCTTCCCTTTATAATTATTACCGAGCGTGTAAAAGCGTAAGCTGTCAGTTGAAGGATCTATCAATTTCACCAGCTTATCTTTTATCAGTAAAAACTGCGTAGCATCTGCAACACATTCAAAAACAGAGTTTTGAACCCTTTGCCCATAATTAACACACGTTTTTGCAACTTGACGAAGCCGTTTACGACCTGCCGGGGTTTCCGTGTTAACATCATAAGTGATTAAAATCAGCATCTTAATTTCTCACTTCCATAAAAACGGTGGATATTCTTCTAAATCTCCCCTCAGATGGCGGGCGAGCAGTAACGATTGCGCATGTGGAACAAGCCCCCAGGAGATTTTTTCTTTTAAGAACGGATGAGTGATCTGGTCTTGCTTTCGTTCCTGCCATGCTGAAATTACTGTTCGTCGGGTTTCATCCTTCATGATTATTGCACCGTTTTCTTTTTTAACAAATCCGGCGGGGTTTACCTGCCGGTTGTTAATCAAGGTAAGGACAAAACGGTCAGCCAATGGCGCTCGAAGCTCTTCCATAACATCCAACGCAAGAGAACGTCGCCCCGGCCTGTCCCGGTGTAAAAAACCTACGAATGGATCCAGTCCTACCGCGCTTAGGGCTGCAGCCACGTCGTTTGATAACAATGTATAGACAAATGATAAAAGCCCATTTACCCGATCCAATGGCGGTCTGCGGTTTCGCCCTTCAAAGATAAAGCTATCTTTATTCTGCAAGATAAGATCATTAAACACTGAATAATATCTGACTGCGGATTCGCCCTCAATACCACGTAGCCCGGCTAATGTAGTTGCCTTATTCAATAAATGAATATTCTCCGCCAAAGCATATGACGAATCTTTGAGCCGCTTTGTATCAAGACGCAATTCATGATCCCTTGCTGCACGCTCTAATACCCATCGGCTATTATGAAGCTTTCCGGTCAGTATATTGCGTGCGATACGCACACTTCCTTCTTCACTGTCTGATACACGATATTGCGTTTTGCGCAGCACTACATTCCCTTTTTCAATTCCGGTAACACTAGCCAAAAATCGGCCGCTCATGGTTAAAAAAGTCAGTGCGATGCTTCGTTCTGCACAAGCGCCCATCAAAGCGGGGCTAGCCCCGGTATAACCGAATGCCACGATTGCTTCCAGATTATGCAGCGGTATACGAAGCACAGACTCCTCTTCACGCTTCGCCACTACATTTTCCCCATCCAGCGACAAGTATATATCGGGTTGAGTGACATAGAGCGTGTTAAGCAATTTTTTCATTAAAGATTGTCCTCCGATAAAGCATTATTGATATAAGTTGCAACCAACCCCTTTTGCGGCAGCTTTGGCAAGCAAATATCTTTCAGCGAACAGTTTTTACACGCTTTTGTGTTTTTTACGCGTGGAGTATAAAGCCGATTGTAGTAACCGCGCATTTCCTCAAACATAGATTCTACGCTATTTCGCAATTCCGGTGTAAGCATAACCGGTTCACGCCGCTTTGTTTCACCATAAAAAAGATAAGCCTCATTGATTGGTGGGCAGCACAGCATCTCTTCCAAACATATTGCTTGTGCGCACAGTTGCAACCGGTCAATATCGGTAACTTTGGGGTGGCCTCGCTTATATTCAATCGGGCATGGTAACCATAACCCATCCCACACCGATAAGCTGACACCATTGGTATCATTGCGCAAAAACTCTACCACATCACATTTCCCGGCTACCCCCATCCGCCGAGAAGCTACCGGCATATCACGCACAACAATCAAATCCCCCCGCTTTTCGGTGAGAAAGGGATTATGCGCGCGATCATGCATAAGCTGTCCGCTTGCAGTGCGCTCATTGTCTGACCAAATATTTTCGACATGGATGAGTGCCCACTGTCTGCGGCAAAATGCAAAATGTTGAATACCGGATAACAGCAAAAAGTCATCTTCTTCGTAGTGCATTATCCTCTGCACTCCAGTGCCACGCCGCCCGGTAAAGCCGCCTCGTTTATTTTTACCGTATAATCCGAGTAAGCGCGTGGTACAGATACCCCGTCCCGTCGCTCGATGCTGATCAAGTCGAAAAGCTTATGTGCAGGGGCGTTACCAAGAATGTTGTCATGTTTAAATACGATAAGCTCCCGCAATGTCATCTTACCTCTGGCAGCGCTGCGGTCTTCTTCAAACATATGGGCGATGGCGTTCCAGAGCAAATCCAAATCTTCCTGTGAAAATCCGGTGACTTTTTGTGCTAAATTAGCGGAAATAAATCCTTCTTGCCTGTATAACCCATATGGCACAATATGCTTGCGCCCCATCTCGGTTGACGCGCTTGAAGCTTTTTCTTCCGTTGTAATGGCTACCCGAGTGATGGTCACTTCTTGAGGCACAATAGGGTCAACGCTTCGTCCAAAAGCCAACTGCACCGGACCGCGAACTTGCCCGGCAACATTGGATAAATCTTTTTCTTTAGCGGCAGTAGTCATAACGGCTCCAAATGCCCGGATGTCATAAAAGTATCCGCACATGAAATCGCGAAAGCCCCGGCTCTTTTCGGCCTTATCTTTTATATCTTTTACGTGCTCTACGCCTAATTTGTCTTGCGTATTAAGCGAAGTGCCTTGTTTAACATAAATATCGAATCCCGGCCTATTGTCTTGCGTCATTTCGATATAATTGCGGATCTTGCGTTTAATACATACATCGGTGACGATTCCATGTCCTGTTTCCGGGTCTATACGGGGCATATTTCCCGCATCTGGGTCGCCGTTCGGGTTTCCATTTTCCACATCATAAAGAAGCACGAACTCATAACGGTTTTGGATTGCATTTTCAAACATTGTCCTGTTCCCCCTTATCTTTTTTCGCGGTAAAGAATTCCTGCGTCTGATGATAGTATCCTAAAATAAACCGCCCTTGATCGTCTAAATTAAGCACTGGCGGGAATGCGGACTGCACATCAAGCTTGCCTAGCAGTTCAGTTTTCAATTTTTCGTAGAAGATCGAATTATCCAGTTTAGCCGCATGATGGACAGATAATCTAAGCAAGGTCGGGAAAACACTAGCGGGGTTCGCGCACGCCCTTGCGAAATACCTATCCCGGATGGTGGCATTGAGTCCGCCTCCTGACGCACGCTGTTGAAGCTGCTCAATCACTGAAAACAACCGCCCAAGCACATAGGGCTTTTGGGAGGTATGGGTGTTTAGCGCCACAGTAGTCACCTCTTTCTCATCATAATTACGCATTAGCACCGCTTTTATAACAGCAGCTTTTACCTTGTTTACGTCTTCACCTGCACGTATTCGGTTTAGTATGGCTTGGTAAAGCGTCATCGGGTATCTGCCGCCTGTTATGATGCTCTTATAAAGTTGACCGCCCAACAGTGGGGCGACGTCGGTAGCTTGCTTTTTCACTGTGGTTTCATTTAGAATCATCCATATTGGCAAGTGACGGAACCGGTCGTTTCCTGCCTTATAAATTTCTAACCGTTGATAATGGGCAATGTTATTATTTAACACCGAACCAAATGAATCGGTATGAAAAAAACGCACGCTTATCCGCCCCGAATTAGGCGATAGGCAAAGCAGGTGAAATCTGCTGTCAAGGTTACAGCCTTCAAACTCGAACAAGCGTCCTGCCGCCGCCTTTTTTATCAAAGATTCCAACTTATCAGCGTCATCTTCTTTGATTTGGCTTGTCCAAGAAAACACTTCTTCTTCTGCGCCATTTCCATTTTCCGCCCAGTAGACAAGGGTATCCCCGCCGATAAACTGGCGGTGTTTTTCGTTTCTCAACAAGTCGTTTAAGGCTGTGACATAGGCAAAGGCAGTTTCTGTTCCGATTTGTGCCGGCGGGTCTTTAGGTGTTGTGCCGTAAGACCTGAAACTCGTTTGGTCATTCATGCTAATGAGTGGGGTTTTGCCCATTGACACACCGCGCAACTCAACTTTGTCGTGTAACTTTATGACTGTATCATACTTGCCTGACACAAGGCATCGTTTTCTTTCACCGCCACTTTTATGTGATGCTTCCCATTTTTCCCATGCTTGTCGAATTTCAGCACCGCAATCATCATAGTCTATGCGCCTGCCATCTACCATGAAGATAAATTTTTGCTTTTGCGCCTCTTTTTCATCCATGCCTTGCGGTAAGGCGGGGAGCCCTGATTTAAAATATGCGCATATCGCACGGGCGGGCGGCGTGTCTATATTACTAAGCAACTCTGTATGTAGTTTTTGTGCGGATGTGAATTTTCTCGGATCAAGCCCAAACATATAACTACCGTCATCGCAGAGAAAGTAAGAGGTTTCGTATGCGTTTTTGCCGGAACGCCCCGACCCTGTTGAGGGCAGCGTCAAGGTTAATCTGGGGTTTTTATCGCCGGGGTTTCCAAGCGGCATAACTCCCAGAAACTCTCCGCTTTCTGACAGTTCTAACGCGTAAGACGCTTCCCGCCGCTGCCATCCCGGGGGGATTTCCTGTGTAGCTTCATAACGATTCACCAGTGCGTTAATAATCATCTAAGCACCTCCACCCCGCGCAAATCTATTGTTCCACCGCACATCTCCGCCATGAAATACGTTGGCTCAAAAGCTGTTACAATCTCCCGGCCATCTTTCTTATCTATGGTTTTGATAAAATTGATGTCGTATAGCATCAGCCCTAGTGAACGCGATTCCTCAATAGGAACAGGCGCCATTTCTCCTTCGGTGATGAGCTGTATTTGTGCCGGGAACTCCCGCGTACCCAGATATGGCATATGATAATGCTGCCCCTTTTCTAAGCGGCGGCGAAGCATTTCCGTAAACTTGCCTTCATTGTCTGTAGCCCCCGCTTTATTAGTCATCTCAAAATGACCATATACAACATAATGAACATCACGAAGAACCATAGATGCACGTTGTGCACGGTCAGCCGAAGCATCCAGATATAATCCGATTTTTTGTAGTTTTTCTTGAGCATTTTTAAGGCTCATGTTAGTAACTTTGCTGTTTACTTCGTTACGCCTAATATTCTCAAACCTGATAGGCGCACATACATCAATCCGGTCAATTATATATCGGATTGCCGGTTTCCAAAGTATCGATTCCATAATTCCCCTGGCGGCACTGGGAGTAATTACTTCATAGCTCACCCGTTCCACTTTAAGCTCGGGGCGTGAAAAGCAAGCATAATCGCCTTTTATGCTTACTTTAAAACCATATGACATATACTATCACATCCTTTTCATATCATCAGTGCTTGTCCGCCTTTTGGCGATAACATAACACCACAGTTCTCGTCATAATAACAATCAAGCAGTAAAAATATACCTTCATCCAGCCGCTCAACCGCTCCGATATCATACAAGGCCCGAAAATCGGAAAGATACAACGATATACTGTATGCCCCCAATTTTCTAAACAACTCCCGGCTTCGCTCTCCGCTGCGCAGCCGCTTTTCTAAATCTGGCGCTTCCTTGAGAAAATATACGACATTCGTATCCTCTTCAATCAGCCGGAAATTATCTGCAATTTCTCTTGCTTTAAGCGGATTAAAATATTGATTTAAAGCTGACTGGGTAGCTGTAGCTAAAACAGCAGTACAGTTATATTCATCCACTAACTCCCGTATAGCGCGTACACATGGAATTAAATATGGAACCGGGATCATCTGCGCTTCATCAAACACAAGCACGCTGTTAGCAATGTTGTGAATCTTTCTGCATACAGAGGTTTTGCTGCCAAATAAAGATTGGAAAAACTGTACGCTGCTTGTAACGATAATGGGATAATCCCAATTTTCAACTGCGAGGCGCTTATGAGAGCTTTCCTCGCTCGTATCATCATACTGTATGTTTGAATGATGCTGTAACACATTATCTGCCCCAAGCAGTTTTTCAAAGACAGCCGCATTTTGCTCAATGATTGTATTGTAAGGGACTATGTAAATAATGCGGCACTTATTCCATTTTGCAGCATGGCTTAAAGCAAACGCTAAACTTGCAATCGTCTTTCCGCTACCCGTAGGTGCGGTAAGGGTAAATAAGCCGTCGGTTTCCTGTGCTGCGGACAAACAATCTTTGAGCAGCGCCGTCCGGTGGAAATTCAGCTCACTTAATGGTAATGATGGGTTTATAAAGACATTTATTTGCTCCATAAGTTTTATATATAGGGTGTTAATGTTAGCCTGACTGTAGTTGCGTATTGCGCCCTGAAAGAATGCCTCTGTATCTAAAAAGTCGGCGTCTACAAGCGTAGAGAACAGCATCCTAATAAAAAAAGCCGCACCGAATCCATCGCGGATGGTTTTATCCGGCGGTGATAGGACAGGCAGCTCAAGTTCATGTATGTATGAGGAACAATCTTCAACGATCCTTTTTCTGCGGCCATGTAATGTAGGCTCATCTGCGATATCTAATGTGCTTCCGCCATTAGGTAAGCCGCTATGATGCCCCATTATGCAATAAGCGGCAATCATGCCTTATGGGGAATTATTTTTGCCCCAAATTAACTGCCCGCCCGGCGTGGAGTGGTCGACAGTCAATTTCACACCGCGTATTCGCTTTTGAAATTTTATGGAATACTTGCCGATATCATGCGCTAACGCGATAGACTTGGCAAGCTCGCCGCATCCAAATTTCTCCGCAAATTTACCGGCACTTTCAGCAGCACCATGAAGATGGTTTAGTAATGAGTGATATTCTTTGCAATCTTCATGACTGTGTGCAATAAATATTTCCTTTTGCTTCATGCTTATCTCCAATATGTACTGGGAATTTATTACTATTTTTTATTCTTAATTATACCATAATTAAGATATTTTGACAATGCGCAATTATGCCGGGATGTGAAATCAGTGATCCCACAACCCAGCTGCGGTCGGCGAGAGCAATTGAGCAGGCGCTTGACGGTAAAAAGGCAAAAGAAAAAACGCCTTAACCCGCATAGTCAAAGCGTTTTTGGTGCCGGTGGCCGGACTCGAACCGGCACGGTGTCGCCACCGGTGGATTTTGAGTCCACTACGTCTGCCAATTCCATCACACCGGCATCTATCCAAATCCCCGAAAGGAATGTTGGTGAAGCGTTAGAAATGTGTTAGTACAAGGTTCATTTTGCTATTATACAATATAAAATTTTTAAAATCAAGCATTTGTTATCATATATCGCGTATTGACAAATCGTATTTTATTGCATATAATGTTTTGTGTTGGTGGCGCCATAGCCAAGGGGTAAGGCAGAGGTCTGCAAAACCTTTATCCCCAGTTCAAATCTGGGTGGCGCCTCCAGAAAAAACTACCTCCGCAGTATAGCGGAGGTAGTTTTGTATACCTGATTATTACTCTGCGCTTCAGGAGGTCTTAAAGCAGAACGCTGCATACCATTTATTCATTTACAACTGCTATCACATTATTGTCGATACTAAAAAGCCCGTTGCTTTTAAAGGCATACAGCCCGGAATTATGCCCGCCGCGCAAAAAGTAAATAAGCCCGTCGTTTTTGTAGTGAATGCGCGTAACGCCTCCGGCGATCTGCCGGGTTTGCCTTGTGAGCATAAACAAATCCCCGGTTTTTCTCACAGCGTCGAACCGTTCGCAGTAAAGAAGGGTTTTGTTGCCGTTTAGAATCATGAAGAAATCGGGCGAAAGCGATACGCCGCTGCCAATTCTTTCGGAGGTGCTTCCGTTCATGATATACAAGTCGCAAATCTCTTGTTCGCGGTCCTTGTAGTATATCAGCCTGTCGCCGTCAAGCATCTCGCCGACTCCCGCCACGCGCTCGTCAACCATCATGATATTGACAGGGCTTGCTCCTGAAAGCGGAGCGTAATAAAGTATACACATATTATCGTAAAAATCCGCTATCGGGCTGCCGTTGCCCATCGCGAAATAAATCCCGTCGGCCTTCGCGGTAAGCGCAAAACCGCCCGAATAATAAGCGCCGTCGCCGATATGAAGCGGCAGGACGCCGCCGTTATAATGGTATACGAAAAGCATGTCGGATATATTATGCGTTAGATATTCCCGCAAGGAAATGCCGGACACGATACGCTCATAGCTTGTGATGGGGATTTTCCGGGAGTCCTGAAAGCCGGCGGCCCTGAAAACCGCGGTCCCCGTGGATGGGTCGAACACCGCGTCGTCAAAAGGCGTGTAGCTGTTTTCGGCAAGGCGCGTTGAGACGCCGCCGCTTGATACATGCAAATCGTAAAGGACCGGATTCTCAAGCGTAAACGCTAAGATTTCAGCGCCGATCCCGTCCCGCAGCCTGTCGCGCCTGAGCTTTGCGTCATAGGCTTCAATAACGGCGTCAAGCGCCGCCTTTTGTTCGGCCAGATCCTCGTCCTGCTCAAGCGCCTCGACTTCCTTGGGGTCTATGCCATATATGTCGTAGTACTCGATTAAAAGCGGGAAATCATCGAGGTCGGGCGCTGATAAGGCCTTGTCCGGCAGCAGATGATCGTCTAAAATCAGGCTATCGTAGCTCAGGGAATTTCTGGACGCCGTCTGGTAAACCGCCGAAAACGTCGCGGCGTCACATGAAATCAGGCGGTCAATGCCGGCCGCCAGTACTCCGTTGTCGCCGGTATCAAGGTTATATGTCATAACGGTGCGGTTTCCGTCTGATATTTCCTGTATATATATCATTCTGTTGAGGGCTTGCGTGTAATCGGCGACCTCTGAAACATCCGTGTCGATAAAGGTGATCACGCGGTCGTTTGTGTCCATCAAGTATAGGCTGAAGGCTTCTTTGGCACGGCTTTCGAGGGATTTTGCATACAGGATTTTGGAGTCGGAATTTTCAATGACGGACGCAACTTCCGTATCAAGCACCACAATCTCGCTGTAGTCGGTCGCGCAAAGCTCGCCGTCCGACGTGAGAAATACAAGCGTACCGCCGTTATCCATAAAGAAAAAGCTGTCGGTAACGCCGGTTGAAACCGGGGTTTCGACGGGGCTTGAAAGCTCTGTCGGGGAAACACCTGCAAAATCAAGCAGGTAAAGGCTGCCGTGAGCGTCCGGTCTGTTCCCGGCATAGCCGTTTACATACGCGATATACCGGTTGTTAGGGCTGGATTTTACAAGAGGCCGGTCTAAATCCCGCTGTACCGAATGAAAACCGTCCACGATTTCTAAAGGTACATCAAGCAGAGGCGACATCATTTTCAGCTTTTCACCCGTCGTCTGATAAATCACGGCGTCCGTCAGGACATACCTTGACCCGGTGGAAAAGATTGGCAACGCGTTAAGCGCCCAAAGCAGTATGGTCGAACCCAATGAGATCACGCAAATAATCACACAGAAAACGGCGATGTCGTTGTGGGATTTTTGAGCGACCGCCCCGTTTTTGCCATAACCTGAAAGCGCCTCGGGTATAAACTCGGGCGCCGGCGGGGGAGGCTCGCCGGATTTTAGCCCGCAAACAAGGCATGACGGACAACCATAAGGCAGTATCGCGCCGCAACCGCCGCAAAAGCGCGGCTTTTCCGGCGTTTTAGAAAGCTTGCGCAAAGGTACTGCTTCACCGGGCTTTGGAGAGATGGAGCCTATAGCCGCGCCGCACCACGGGCAATATTTCATTTTTTCGTCATGCGGCAAGCCGCAATGCATACATTTCGACATGAAAGGCACCTCAAAAATTAGTATAACATATTCCGACAAAATTTCATACTTGAAAATCACGCGGTGATGTGATAATATGTTTAAATAATGCAAATAATAAAGTAAACCCGATGACCGGACCGTAGGCGGGATGTTTGACGCTGTACAGAGAGGCTTTCCGTTCGCTGAAAGGATTGCACTGTGTTTTTCCGCTGAAGCTTCATCCGCGAGGGGTTTTGCTGAATACAGGTTCTTATAAGTAGGCAAAAACGCGGCGCGGCGTTATGCGCTCAAGAGTGTTTGCTCCGGTAAGCGGGGCAAAAATCCGGGTGGTACCGCGGAATGCCGTTATGGCCTTTCGTCCCTATGATACGAGGGATGAGAGGCTTTTAATATTTTTTGAGGTGATTTTATTGAAAGACATGTTAAATCAAATCGAACAGCAGGCCATAGAGGCTTTGGAATCCGCAAAATCGGAGCAGGAAATCGACGGCCTCCGCGTTAAGTATCTCGGCAAAAAGGGCGAGCTTACCGGGATATTAAAGCAGATGGGAGGCTTGCCGGCAGAGGAGCGCCCATTAATCGGGCAGCTTGCTAATATTGTGCGCGAAAAAATCGGGGCGAAGATTTCGGAAAGGTTTGCAGAGATGAAATCCGAGAGCGTGAAAGCCCGGCTCTCTTTGGAGGCCATCGACGTGACGATGCCGGGAAAACGCGAGGCTATGGGCAAAAGGCACCCGATAAGCCTTGTGCTTGACGATATTACGGAAATCTTTTTGGGCATGGGCTTTAAGGTAGCCGAGGGCCCCGAGGTCGAGCTTGGGTACTATAATTTCGATGTGCTGAATATCCCGAAGGACCACCCGGCAAGGGACACGCAGGATACGTTTTATATAAACGATGAAGTCATCCTGCGGCCGCAGACTTCCCCGGTACAGGTGCGCGTGATGAACCGGCAAAAGCCGCCGATACGCATCATTGCGCCGGGGCGCGTGTACCGTTCCGACGCTGTGGACGCCACGCACTCGCCGCTGTTCCACCAGGTCGAGGGGCTTGTCATCGACAAGGCCATCACAATGGCGGACCTAAAAGGCACGCTTGAGCTCTTCGCCAAGATGCTTTACGGCAACGACATGGTTGTGCGCTTTCGGCCGCACTATTTCCCGTTTACGGAGCCCTCCGCCGAGATGGACGCCATGTGCTTTGTGTGCCAGGGCGAGGGCTGCCGCCTGTGCAAGGGTGAGGGCTGGATCGAAATCCTAGGGTGCGGAATGGTGCATCCTAAGGTGCTTAAAAACTGCGGAATCGACCCCTGCGAATACGCGGGCTTCGCGTTCGGTATGGGGCTTGAGCGCGTGGTTATGCGGCGGTACGCGATCGACGATCTGCGGTTGTTTTTTGATAATGACGAAAGGTTCCTAAATCAGTTTTAAACGAAAGGAATACAACTATGAATTTATCGATGAGATGGCTTAACGATTATATAAAACCGGATGTCCCGGTCAAGCGGTATGCCGCAGATATGACCATGAGCGGCTCAAAAGTAGAGCTTTTTATGACCGAGGGGCAGGAGCTTAAAAACATCGTGGCGGGCAAGGTGTTGAGCATCGAAAAGCACCCGAACGCCGACACGCTCTATATCTGCAAGGTTGATACCGGGGGAGATAAGCCGCTGCAGATTGTGACCGGGGCCGACAATGTGACGCAGGGCGCTTTCGTGCCCGTGGCGATGAACGATTCCGTTGTTTTCGGCGGAAAAGAAATCAAGGCGGGCAAGCTTCGCGGCGAATTGAGCGAGGGCATGCTCTGCTCCCTTTCGGAGCTTGGGCTTTCTGTAAACGACTTCCCGTATGCTAGGGAGGACGGCATATTCCTGCTGGGGGACGACTGCGAAAAAACCGTGGGCATGGATATCCGCGAGGCTATCGGGCTAAACGACACGGTGGTCGAGTTTGAGATTACATCGAACCGACCCGACTGCCTGTCGGTCATCGGTCTTGCGCGTGAAACCGCCGCGACATACGGCGAAAAGCTTGAAGTGCAGCCTTTGTCCGTTCAAGCGGGAGGCGGCGACGTAAACGAAGTGATCTCAGTCGAGGTTAAAAACCCGCAGCTTTGTACGCGGTACGCAGCGGCCGCCGTGAAAGACGTTAAGATCGAGCCCTCCCCGCGCTGGATGCGGGAGCGGCTTCGCGCGGCGGGAGTCAGGCCCATCAACAATATCGTCGACATCACAAACTACGTTATGCTGGAATACGGCCACCCGATGCATGCGTTTGATTTGCGCCATGTAACGGGCGCTAAAATCGTAGTGAGAAACGCGGAGGATGGTGAAGCAATCACGACGCTTGACGGCGTAAAGCGAAAGCTCAGCCCCGGCATGCTCGTCATCGCGGACAGCGCTAACCCCACCGCCGTGGCGGGCGTGATGGGCGGCGAGTTTTCAGGCGTTTACGACGACACCTCCACGGTGATTTTTGAGTCCGCGTGCTTTAACGGCGCATCCGTTCGGAGCACTTCGAAAAAACTGGGGCTGAGAACCGAAAGCTCGTCGCGGTTCGAGAAAGGTTTAGACCCCGAAAACTGTATGCCGGCGCTTATGCGCGCGTGCGAGCTCGTCGAAAAGCTTGAAGCGGGTATTGTCTGCGACGGGTTTGCCGACGTTTACGGCGCGAAAAAGGAAAGAACGCGACTCACGCTCGACCACGCCGCGATATGCGGGCTGCTGGGCTTGGAGATTCCTGAAAGCGATATGCGAAGGACGCTTAAATCGCTCGGCTTTGAGGTTGACGGCAAGCAGGTGACGGTGCCCTCATTCCGCGCGGATGTGGAGTGCGGCGCCGATCTGGCGGAGGAAATCGCGCGCATTTACGGTTACGATAAAATCCCGGCGACTGCGATTCGCGGCCTTGCTGACGGACAGCTGAGCCGGGAGCAGAAATTCGGGCGTATGGTATCGCAAATACTGATTGCTGCGGGATACAGCGAGATTATCACATACTCGTTTATCAGCCCGAAATATTATGACAAAATAGGTCTTCCGAAAGACAGTACCCTTCGAAAGTCTTTAACGATCAGCAACCCTCTGGGAGAGGACACCAGCATCATGCGCACAACGGCGCTGCCGTCCATGCTTGAGGTTTTAGCGAAAAACTACCACAACCGCAACGCGGCGGTGCGGTTTTACGAGATTGCGACGGAATACGCCCCGCAAGACGGCGAAAAGCTGCCCCGCGAGGATAAAAAAATCATGCTTGGATGTTATGGCGCAGGGGTTGATTTCTTCGCGCTGAAAGGGTGCGTCGAAACGCTGCTTGAATGCGCGGGGATCACCGGCTGGGATATTGAAGCGGTACAGCACGACAACGCGTTTCATCCCGGCAGGTGCGCAAGGGTTGCGATAAAAGGCGAAGAGCTTGGAGTTTTGGGTGAAATCCATCCGCTTATAGCCGAAAACTACGATGTTCAGGCGAAAATGTATGCGGCGCGGATAGATTTTCGCGCGTTGCTTGCGCATTCGAATCCTGAAAAGAAGTATAAGCCGCTGCCGAAATTCCCGGCGATGACGCGGGATTTGGCGCTTGTCTGCGACGATGATATGCCTGTGCTTTTGATTCAAAAGGAAATCGAAGCGTCGGTCGGCGGGATACTTGAAAAGCTTGAGATGTTCGATGTTTACCGCGGAAAACAAATCGGCGAGGGCAAGAAAAGCGTAGCGTATTCGCTTAAGCTTCGCGCCTTAGACAGGACGCTCACGGACGACGAATGCGACAAGGCGGTCCAAAAGGCCCTTGAGGCGCTAGAAAAGAAAGATGTAAAGCTGCGATCGTAATCGTCAAATTACTTGACTAAAAAATTTCCAAAACCTACTTGATATCGTCATAAAAATAGTGTATTCTAGTGATAGTGAGGAGAGGTGACAAAATGCAGGAGCCAACCATAAGCTTTTCCATACATGAGGACAAGGACCGTGAGGTCAAAGAAATTCTAACTCAGGTTTATGACGCCCTGCGTCAGAAAGGGTATAACCCGATCAACCAGATCGTAGGATATATACTGTCTGAAGACCCCACGTATATCACCACCTTCAACAACGCCCGCAGCTTGATAAGGCGGCTTGACCGCGACGAGCTTTTGCAGGTTTTGTTAAGGTCGTATCTTGATTAGACATGAACAAAAAAGGGGCCGGTAAAACCGGCCTTTTTCATTGACCGGAGTCAGCTTTAGATGAACTACACAACGCTTGGAAAAACAAAAATCAAAGTCTCGCGCCTGTGCTTCGGCACGCTTACGCTGGGCCCGCTTCAGGCCGGTTTAACCGTTGAAGCAGGCTCTGCGGTTCTTGCCCGCGCAATCGAGCATGGCGTGAACTTTTGCGACACGGCTCAGCTTTATGAGACGTACCCATACATCAAAAGGGCGATAGAGCTCACGCGCAAGCATGATTTGGTGATTTCAAGCAAGACATACGCCTATAGCCGCAAGCAGGCGATACAGGCCGTCGAGGAGGCAAGACAAGCGATCGGGCGCGATTATATCGATATCTTTTTGCTGCATGAACAGGAAAGCGCCCTCACCCTTGACGGGCATAAGCAGGCGCTCGAGTACCTTTATGAATGCAAACAAAAGGGAATTGTAAAAGCGGTAGGCGCGTCTATGCACCATGTGGCGGCGGTAAAGGCAGCAGGACAAAAAGGGCTCGACGTGATTCACCCGCTTATGAATATGACAGGGCTCGGCGTCGCGGACGGTTCTATCGCGGAAATGGAGTACGCCGTTAAATCCGCATATGGCTTAGGCTGCGGGGCATATGCGATGAAAGCGCTTGGCGGCGGGAATCTGTTTAAACAAGCGGGCGCGTGCCTAGAATATATACTGGGGCTTGATTTTATTGACAGTATCGCGGTCGGGATGCAGAGCGCCGGCGAGGTGGACGCGAACGCCGGCTTTTTTGAAACCGGAGCATTCTGCGTGGAATCGGAAAGAATCCTCGCCGGCAAAGCGCGGCGGCTGCATATAGAAAGCTGGTGCGGTGGCTGCGGCGAATGCGCTGTAAGATGCGGGCAGAAAGCTCTTAACGTAAAAGGCCAAAAAGCTTCCTGCATCCATGAAAGGTGCATATTATGCGGGTATTGCTCCACCGCTTGCAAAAGCTTTGCAATTAAAGTGGTTTGACAGTTTACAAATACGGCCGGTTGTGGTATAATTTTAAGTTAGAGGTATACGAGATATACGATTGGAGACTGTGAGAATGCCGAAAGCGAAAACCGAAAAAGGGCTTACCTACAAAGGAAAACCCCTTGTGAGAAACAAAAACACGATTTACTACGGGAACATGAGCGACGATTACGTCGCCATGCTGCAAATACTTGACACAAAGAATTTTTCGGACGAGTTCCCTGATATGAAGATGCCGATGAAAGTTTCGGTCCAGATTCTTTCAACGGACGCTGAAATGAGCCCGAAAGACCGCGTGAAAAAGAAAACGGAAAAGGCAAGCCTTTACGACGCGCTTAAAATCGCGTCAATTTGGCTTGAAAGAATCCTTGAAAAAGACGAGTGAGCATAACCTAGGCCGGGAAAACCGGCCCGTATTTTTATGAAAGCATTTGCGATTGAAAGGAACATAAGCGTTTATGAAAATGATTTTTTCCGCCGATAACAACTGGGGAATCGGGTGCGGAAACAAGCTGCTGTTCAATGTAAAAGGCGACATGGATTACTTTAAAAAACGAACGACCGGTAAAGTTGTCATCATGGGTTTAAAAACGCTCGAGTCCCTGCCGGGAGGCAAGCCGCTTAAAAACCGTTTAAACGTCGTCTTGGCGGACGATAAAAATTACTCCGTTCAAGACGCTGTTGTCTGCTACAGCTTGGATGAGCTCTTCGAGACCTTGAAGGCGTATGACGACGACGATTTGTTCGTAATCGGAGGCGAGTCGGTATACCGGCTTCTCATGCCATACTGCGACACCGCGTACATAACGCGTTTTCTGGCCGTACGCCCTGCCGACCGGTTCATGCCGGATTTTGACGGGCTTGAAAGCTGGAAGCTCACCGAAAGCTCCGGCGAGATATATGAAGACGGCGTTTCGTACCGCTTTGATGTTTATACGCAGACCAAGATTCTCGAAAATTGGAGGGAAAGATGAACGATAAAAGATTTGCGGTGCTGATTGATTCCGACAACATCTCCCATCGTTACATCAAGGCGATTGTAGACGAGGTGGCGAATGAAGGCATCTCCACATATAAGCGCATCTACGGCGACTGGACAAACCCGAAGCTTGCGTCGTGGAAAGATGTGCTGCTCAGCAATTCCATCATGCCGATCCAGCAGTATTCGTATACCACCGGCAAAAACGCGACCGACTCCGCCATGATAATCGACGCGATGGATATCCTGTATTCAGGTAATGTGGAGGGATTTTTTCTGGTCTCGAGCGACAGCGATTTTACAAGGCTTGCGTCGCGCCTGCGCGAATCGGGCATGTACGTCGTCGGGATGGGCGAGCGCAAGACGCCGGCTGCGTTTATCTCGGCGTGCAATAAGTTTAAGTATTTAGAAGTTTTTGCGGAGGATTACAAGAAAGAAGCGAAAGCGAAAAACGGCAAAGTAAAAACGGAGCCGCCGGAGCCCGCGGAGCCTCAAGCGTCGCCAAGGGCGAACCGCGTGGAAATCATGCGGGCAATCAGGACGATTATACAGGAGAAATCCGATGAGAACGGCTGGGTTTTTGTAGGCGAGATCGGAAATATCCTCTCTAAAAGGTATCCGGATTTCGATTCTCGAAACTATGGTTTTCAGAAGCTGACGCAGCTTGTCACGTCGTTTCAGGCGTTCGACGTGCAGTCAAGGCCGACGAGCGATCCTAACACCAAGCTGTTTTACGCGAAGATGAAGGAGTAAGGGCCTGTATTCGCAGTGTCTAAGCTTTCGGGCGCTTTCGCGCCCGTTTTTTTGTGTGCCTTACCGTTCTATTTTTAAATGGACATGCATAGATATAGAATGGGGAGGTGGCGTATTTGTTGTGCCGTATAACCGATTTGCGCTATAAAGAGGTGATAAACGTAAGGGATGGCTGCTGCCTTGGCTGCGTATCCGACATTGAAGTCGATACCGTGACCGCAAGGGTCGTTTCGCTCATCATATATGGCAGATGCAGGCTGTTCGGGCTTTTTTTCCGCGAGGAGGATATCGTCATAAGCTGGTGCGATATCGAGATCATAGGCGAGGACACTATCCTTGTAAACATGCGCCCGGACCGGTTCGAGCGGGCTTACCGCACAAAAGGCGGATTCTTCGGCAAGTTGTTCGGCGTGTAATTTGCGCTCAAATTTACATTGTGGTATACTATTACCCAGTATGCGATGTGAAATAAATATGGACGGTTAAATCATCATGGTATTTTCCAGCGTAATGTTCCTGTTTCGGTTTATGCCTGCGGCGTTCGCGTTATATTATCTGACGCCGAGACGCTTTAAAAACGCGATGCTGTTCGCGCTAAGCCTTGTGTTTTATTCGTGGGGCGAGGTGCGGTTTTTCCCGATTATGCTGATTTCCGCGACCGTCGATTATTTTGTGGGTCGCGCAATTGAGAAAAAACGCGGCGACAAACGCGCCTGTAAAGGCCTTCTTGCGATATCGCTCGCGTTCAGTCTAGGCTCGCTCTTGTTTTTTAAATACACCAATTTTTTTATCGATAACATAAACCTATTATTAAACGCGGATATACCGAATATCGCGCTGACGCTGCCGCTTGGCATCAGCTTTTACACATTCCAGACCATGAGCTATACCCTCGACGTTTACAGGGGGAAAATCAAGGCGGAGAAAAACTATATAAACTTCGCGGCGTATGTCGCGATGTTCCCGCAGCTGATCGCGGGGCCTATCGTGCGCTACAGCGATATCTCGCGCGAGATGAAAAGCCGCGTGATCAATATACGGCAGATACAATCCGGCGCCATGCTTTTCATAATGGGGCTTGGCAGCAAGGTGCTGATCGCGAACAACGTGGGCGAGCTTTGGACGCAGGTCGAGCAAATCGGCTTTGACAATATCTCGACGGCACTTGCGTGGCTCTCGATTCTTGCGTTTTCCTTGCAAATTTATTTCGATTTTTCCGGCTATTCGCTGATGGCGATCGGACTTGGCAAAATGCTGGGTTTTGATTTCCCGCAAAACTTTCATTATCCGTATATCTCCAAAAGCGTCACGGAGTTTTGGCGTCGCTGGCACATAACGCTGGGGTCTTTTTTCAGAGAATATGTCTATATCCCCCTTGGAGGCAACCGCGTTTTTAAACCGCGGCAATACCTTAACATTTTCATTGTCTGGTTTTTGACGGGCTTCTGGCACGGCGCAAGCTGGAACTTCGTTTTGTGGGGGCTTTATTTCTGCTTGTTTTTGTGCATCGAAAAATCGTTTTTGCTAAAGTATCTGGAAAGCTCAAAAATCCTTTCGCACATATACCTTTTATTTATAGTGGCAGTAAGCTGGGCGCTGTTTGCAATCACGGATTTTTCACGGCTCGGCGTTTTCTTAAAAACGATGTTTGGCGCGGTAAACGGCGACGACTGGATGTACTACCTTAGAAACTACGCCGCGAGCCTTGTCCTTGGCATAGCGCTTTCAACGCCGCTGCTTCGCGTGATTTCAGAAAAGCTAAAGGACAATTATGCGGTAAAGTCGGCCTTTGCGGCGGTTGTGCTGTTTTTGTCAGTTGCGTATCTTGTCGATTCGACGTACAATCCGTTTTTGTATTTTAGGTTTTAGGTGGCGTAATGAAAAGCAAAAAATGGACAAGCTATATATTTTTAATCCTGTTCGCTTCGTTTATCTTTGGATATTCGCTCGCGGATTGTCTCATCCCCGGCAGGGAATACTCAGAGCTTGAAAACAGGTACTTAGCGGCAATGCCGTCATTTACCGTAAGCGGGCTTTTTAACAACACGTATACGCTTAAAATCGAGGAGCATACAAACGACCGGTTTTTGCTGCGGGATATGTGGATAACCGTCAAATCCATAAGCGAAACGGCGCTTTTAAAAATCGAAAACAACAATATCGTGTACGGCAAGGACGGATACATGTTTGAAAAACGGCTCACATACGACAGTGAGCAGCTTGAAAAAAACACAAGCTCGCTGCTTTCGTTTGCCGAAAAATTCCCGGGAAACAGCATCACGCTGATAATTGTGCCGACGTCGGATATCGTGCTCAGCGACAAGGCGCCGCGCGGGCTTCGCAATATAGATCAGGTGCCGGTCATCGAGGAAATTTACCAAAAGGCGCAGGAAAGGGGAATCCATACCGTTGGCCTGTTGGAGCCGCTTCGCCGGTACGGACATAAGCCGGAAATCATTGGCGTCATGCCGTTTTACATGACCGATCACCACTGGACGGCGCTGGGCGCGTACCGCGCTTACCAGGCTTACGCGGAGTCGCTGGGGCTTCCGTCTGAGGCGCCCGTGTATAACCATCAGGTATCTGACTTTTACGGCACATACTACAGCAAGTCGAAGAAATTTAACGCCGTGCCAGATACCATAGAATGGTTCGACATCCCAGTCAAATCCGTAACGATAAACGGCGAACCTGTTGACGGCCTTTACGACCATGAAAAATGGGGACAGCGGGATAAATACGCGGCGTTTTTGCACGGCAACAACGGCGTCACGGTCATTGACAGCACCGGAAAACAGGACGATGAACGCTCGAAAATCCTTGTGTTCAAGGATTCGTACGGCAATGCGTTCGCGCCGTTTTTGAGCGCTTACTTTGACGAGGTCACCGTGATTGACCTGCGCTACTTCATGGAGGTCGAAAAGCTTATGAACAGCGGCGATTACGATGAAATCCTGTTCCTGTACGGGTTTCCCGCATTTTCAAGCGAAACAAGCCTTGTGAATTTGCGTCTGTAAAGAAGGATAACGATGATTCATCATGTCGCGATATGGGTTAAACGATGCGCGAAATGAGAAACAAAATCCAAACATGCAGGGGATAAAAAACGTAAAAGAAATATTTCGCAAAGGCGGTATCCGGCCCGCGCTTACCGTTGTAGAGCATCAGCGGGATAACCGCGAAAACCATATAAAACTGCGGCCTGAGATAGCCGGATGCAAGATACGCCGCAAAATACGGCCACCCCATCGAAGCTACGTAAACCGCGTACATGAAAGGCGGGGCTTTGCGCAGGTAATAGAAAATCAGCATAATCGTCGGAACCATATATCCACCCTCGCAAAGAGGGGCTAAAAACGCAAGGATTATAATGGTTAAAGCCCACGGCACGACGGCAAGCCCTTTGCTTTTAAACAGCTCGCTGAGTGCATAAATGGCGGCGGCGCCAACCGCTAAGGACAAAAAGAAATTGTTCGTGATCTCATATCCTGTTATAAGGTATAAAATATAATTCCCTGCAGCCATTACCGCGCCGGATATGAAAAGCCTTGATATAAAGCGGCGGCGGTCCCGCGTATAAACCATGCCCTCGGCTACAAGAAAGGTGAAAACCGGGGCGACCAATCGGCTGGCGTAGTGCGCCGGCAACAGCTCTTTCGGGAACAGGTAAAGATACATATGGTCAAGCAGCATCAAAACCAGCATGATGATTTTTAGCTGAAAAGCGTTTAATATTCCGTATCTTTTCACGTGGCAGATTCCTTTCTGTCGGTATATCAAGGGTAACTGTATTTAAGCATATAATCCGCCGTATGTCAAAAAATAGAATATACCCTTGATATGCAATGTACAATGCGTTGTACATTGTATATCAAGGGTATAGTAAATTCACTATAAAACGCGAAAAGACCGGCTGTCACAGCCGGTCTTTCTGTAGCTTATGTAGCCGTTACGCCGCCTGCTTCCTGTTTTTGGACAACACGTCAAAGATGACGGCCGCGAGCAGTACAAGGCCCTTGATGACCCGCTGCAGGTTCTGGTCGGCGCCGAGGATCGACATTCCCATGTTGAGCACGCCCATGAATATCGCGCCGATCACGGCCCCGCCGACGGTTCCGACGCCGCCGTAAGCCGACGCGCCGCCGATAAAGCACGAGCCTATGGCGTCGAGCTCGAAGCCTGTGCCGGCCGTCGTGCTCGCCTGGTTAAACCGCGCCACGCCGACAAGGGCCGCGACGCCCGCCAAAAAGCCCATGTTGGTGTACGCGAAGAACATCATCTTCTTTGTGTTTACGCCGGAAAGCCGCGCGGCTTTCTCGTTGCCGCCCATGGCGTAAAGATACCTGCCGGGGACAGTATTTTTCGTGTAGTAGCTATAAATCAAAACGATCGCGCCGAGGAGGACGAGAAGCACCGGGATACCGCGGTGTTGTCCGAAGCGGCTGAAGACAAACAGGATGATCCCGCTGACGGCGACAAGTTTTATGACCATCGACACAAAGCTTTCGACCGCGTAGCCTTTCTTCATTTTTTGCATGCGCGACACGATCTGGATCGTGATCAAAACGGCGCATATAACCACCGCGATGATAATGGATACGCTTGCGATCATCTCGCCGCCGTTCGGGATGAAGCTGTTAAACAAAGCCTTGTAGGAATCCGGGAACGGGCCGATGCCCTGGCTGCCCATAATGACAAGAGCAAGCCCCCGGAACACAAGCATACCTGCCAGCGTCGTGACAAAGGGCGGGATGCGGACATAAGCGATCCAAAACGCTTGCCACGCGCCGATCAGCGTGGCGATAACAAGGCAAAGGAAGATGGAAAGGTACGGGCTCATCTTCATATCAACCATGAAGATACCGGAGATAGCGCCGACCAAAATGACCACGCTGCCCACGGAAAGATCGATATTACCGCCGGTCAGGATGCACAGCAGCATGCCTGTCGCAAGGATTATGACATAGCCGTTCTGGCTGATTAGGTTCGTCAGGTTTTCAGGTGAAAACAGCGAACCCCTGCCGCTTGTGGAAATCAGCGCCTCAAACAGCAGCATGACAAGTACCAGAATAACTAGCATGGCATTTTTACTTAAAAAATCTTTTGTCTTAATCATATTTGCTTACGCTCCTTTGCTGGATTGAAGAATTTTCGCCATAATGACTTCCTGGTTCGCCTCTTCGCGGGCAAGCTCGCCTACGATCCTGCCTTCGTTCATTATATAGATACGGTCGCACATACCCAGAAGCTCAGGCATGTCGCTGGATATGAGCAGCACCGATTTTTCCTGCGCCACAAGCTCGTTGATGATATTGTATATCTCGTATTTCGCGCCCACGTCTATGCCGCGGGTCGGCTCGTCGAGAATCAGGATATCGGGTTCGGCGAACATCCACTTTGCAAGCAGCAGCTTTTGCTGGTTGCCGCCCGACAGGTTGCCAACGTTCTGCTCGATTCCCGCGCACTTCACTCCGAAGCGCGACCTGTATTCCTCGGCGAAACTGACTTCTTGGTCCTTGTCGATTATAAAGTCAAAGTGGCTTGTTCTTGAAAGCTTCGCGAGCGTCGTGTTGACCCGTATGCAGTTTGACAGGACCAGCCCGTCGCCTTTGCGGTCCTCGGTAACATACGCGATCTTGTTGTTTATCGCGGCGCGCACGTTGTTTAAATTGGCGGACTTTCCATCCAAGTACAGCTCGCCTGAAATATCCGCGCCGTAGCTTCCGCCGAATATGCTCATGGCAAGCTCCGTGCGCCCCGCGCCCATCAGCCCGCTTATACCGACGACCTCGCCCTTGCGGATGTTGAGGCTTACCTTATCGCACACCTTTCGCCCTTTATAAAGCGGATGGTATACCGTCCAGTTTTTAACCTCGAAGGTAACGCCGCCCACATGGCTTTCGCGCGCAGGATACCGGTCGTTAATCTCGCGCCCGACCATGCCTTTGATGATGCGCGCTTCGCTGATTTCATCTTTGCCCTTTACTAAGGTTTCGATGGTTGAGCCGTCGCGGATAACGGTAATGCTGTCGGCGACCTGCTCGATTTCGTTTAGCTTATGCGATATAAGGATAGACGTCATGCCCTCGGATTTGAATTTCAAAAGCAGTTTTAAAAGGTTTTGCGAATCCTCTTCGTTTAGTGAAGCGGTGGGTTCGTCCAAAATTAACAGGCGCACGTTTTTCGCAAGCGCCTTTGCGATTTCAACAAGTTGCTGTTTACCGACGCCGATGTCCTTGATCAAGGTCTGGGAGGATTCGTTTAGCCCTACGATTTTTAAGTATTCGTCCGCCTTGCTGTATGTTTCGTCCCAATCGACGCGGGCGGCGTTTCCGCGCTCGTTGCCTAAGAACATGTTTTCGCCGATCGTCATATACGGCACAAGGGCAAGCTCCTGGTGGATGATGGCAATGCCTTTTTTTTCGCTGTCCTTAATCTTTGAAAACCGGCATTCCTCGTTGCTGTAAATGATTTCGCCTTCATAAGTGCCGTAAGGATAGATTCCGCTTAAAACATTCATAAGGGTGGATTTACCGGCGCCGTTCTCGCCGACAAGCGCGTGAATTTCCCCTGGTATGACGCTGAAATTAACGTTGTCAAGCGCCTTTGCGCCGGGGAAAACTTTAGTGATGTTTTTCATGCGCAACAAGGGTTCGCTCATATGTACTTCATCCCCTATATAAAACGTTAGGCCCCCCATAATATATACTATGGTATATCATGGGGGGCCTATTGTCAATTATAAATTTGCCTTTATAGGTTAGCCTGCAAGCTCGGCTTCCGAGTAGTAACCGGAATCAATCAGAAGCTCTCTGTAGTTATCAATCGTGCCTACTACAGGGTCGCAGAGGAACGACGGGATGACGCCTGTGCCGTTGTCATAGGTTTCACGGTCGTTGATCGGAGGCTCGCCGCCTGCAAGAATCGCTTCGACCATCCCGACAACCGCGTTTGCAAGTGTACGGGTATCCTTGAATACAGACATGGCCTGAAGTCCCGCAATCATATTCTTTACGGAAACGATGTCGCAGTCCTGGCCTGTTACATACGGGAAGTTCTCGGCGGTGTAGCCCGCGTTTACAAGCGCGTTTGTAGCGCCCTGTGCCGTTGAGTCGTTCGAGCACATAACGGCGTCAAGCTGGGTTCTGCCGGGGCCGTAGTTGTTGGAGGTAATAAGGTTTTCCATACGTGACTGCGCGTTCTCGGGGCTCCAGGCAATTGTTGCTACCTGGGTAATCGAGGTCTGGCCGGAGGGGCAAACCAGCTTGCCGCTGTCAAGGAACGGCTGCAGAACTTCCATCGCGCCGCCAAAGAAGAAGTTGATATTGTTGTCGCCGGGGTCGCCTGTGAAGAACTCGATATTAAACGGGCCTTCGGCGTTGTTTAAGTCAAGCGCGTCCACGAGGAACTGGCCTTGGAGCGTGCCGACTTTCCAGTTATCGAAGGTTGCGTAGTAGGTAACAGCGTCGGTGCCCATAATCAAGCGGTCATAAGCGATAACGGGGATGCCTTTTTCTTTCGCGGACGCAAGGACCTCCGTCATGGAGTCGCCTTCAATCGCCGCGATAACAAGAACGTCGCAGCCTGCGGCGATCATGTTTTCGATCTGGGCAATCTGTACGGGAACTTCGTTTTCGCCGCCGTACTGCAAGTCAACCTCAAAACCGGCCGCTAAAAACGCGGCTTCCATGTTCGAGCCGTCTTGATTCCAGCGCTGTAAGCTCTTTGTAGGCATTGAGATGCCGACCTTTTTCACACCGTCATCCGAAGGCGCGGGCTCAGCGGCGGGCGCGGGCTCGGCGGCGGGTGCCGGTTCAGCGGCAGGTGCGGACTCGGCGGCGGGCGCCGGGGCTTGGCCGCCGCAAGCGGCGAAAGCCGTTACCATTACGGCTGCCAGAATAATCGCGAGAATTTTTTTAATTTTCATACAGGGTTTTCCTCCTAATTTTTGTTTTGGATTTTGTTATGTATGATTAACCGAGTTACCTCGGGTTAACACCACAGGGGGTTGCCGCATTAATGATAATAAACATTTCTTTATCAAAAGTCAATATTTAATTTTTTGATTTTTGTGTAAAATCAACAATCTAAGCATTTATATTTCATAAATGTATTGTGCGAAAAATATAGAAACATATTTACATATATTTTATAGTTTAGTTACAAATTAATGACAACCCCTCTTTGAGGGGCGGCTGTATATTTTAAACATGCCATGTAATAATAAAAACCGGGAGTGTTGTGTTATGGTTTCTGTCATCATTGCCGCAGACAGCCAGGAGAAAAAGTTTTTTACGGCGCTTAGAAATATTTTAAGCAGGAATTTTAAATCCATACAATGCGTTGAAGGATGCGTTGACGCGAAAAGCGAAGACGCCGGGCTTTTTATCACGGACGCCGTGGGCTTGGATTTCATCTATTCGAGCGCAGCGATTTTTGTGTTTAAGGATTGCACGCCCATACCGGCGGGATTTGAGACGACGGGCGGACAGGTTGCAATCGTGGATTCCGGTAACAACGACGCGATGAAGCTTGTAAGCTCGACAAAAATGCCCGCCGTTACATGCGGGCTTTCGCCGTGCGATACGCTGACGCTTTCAAGCTTAAGCGAGGACAGCGCCGTAATCGGATTACAGCGCTGTATCACGTGTTTTGACGGCGCCGTCATAGAGCCGCAGGAAATCCCCGTTTCACTTTGCGCTCAAGTCGACAGCTTCACGCTGCTCAGCGCCGCCGCCATATTCATTTTGACCGGGAACATAAAAAAATTATCACAGGCGGAGATTTAAATCCTCGATTGTAATCATCGTATTGCCTCCGAAATAATTTTTTGCATTTGACCAAAGCTCTTGTCCATGTCGTCCACGAGCTTGAACTGCGTGCGGCACCGGTCGAGGTTCTGCCCGTCCCGCCGGGTGTGGAAGTATGTGTCGCCT
>WRLK01000044.1 GCA_009777635.1 Oscillospiraceae bacterium
AAAGCAATTTCCATTTTAAATTTAAACATTTTATCAGTCCTTTGATTTTATATGGATTATTTGCTTACCATCCTGTTTATTATAACATTATTAAAGGAGTATCACAACTTTTTTATTTGAAGATGTTGAATATTCCGATGTTTCTCTTGATTCAGATTACTGTACAC
Organism: Oscillospiraceae bacterium; assembly: GCA_009777635.1. Lineage (GTDB taxonomy): Bacteria > Bacillota > Clostridia > Oscillospirales > Ruminococcaceae > WRAV01. The sequence continues at coordinate 168 of WRLK01000044.1, forward strand.
CTGATATATATTTCTTGTTCTCCACCGAGAAATGCTAAATGCTTCGTAAGCTCGCCCTGCTTCGTTCGCCTAACCTGATACCCAAGCTCCTGCATAACTGCTAAAAATTCTTCAAAAGCTTTTGATTTCCTGACGGCAAAATCAATTTTATATTTTAGCTGCTGCCGATGGCTGCCTCCATCGGATTTTTTGTGATTTTCAGGCTGGTTTTAATAACTATTGTGTCAAAATGCTTTATATGTTAAAATAAAATTGATTTACACCGTTAGAAGCGCCGCCAATAAGGCCTAACTTTGCCGGCGCCTATAGATAATATTTTCTGACCGGCGACACTTAAGACACATGCATAATAGCCCGCATTCATATGCGCATTGGAGGAATATGAATGAATAGCCCGGAAAAAGACGGTATCCTCATTGTGGACGATAAGGAGATTAACTCAGACGCCGGCATGAGCCATTTCCACGGGATGCAGCATTTATACGGCGAAATGCTTATCCTTTTTAAAAATAAACTCAAAAAAGACTGCGAAACAATGCATCGGCTTGTAAACGAGTGTGACTGGAAGAATTTTTCCATATCTGCACATAGAATGAAATCCCTGCTTGCAGTTGTGGGCGCGATAAGGTTATCAGAGCTGGCCTCGAACCTTGAAGCCGCCTCGAAAAACAGCGAAGCTGATTATTGCATGAACAATTACCCTGATTTTCACAAGGACCTTCTCGCGCTGCATGGGCGGCTTTCGGCGCTTTTGCCGGAAAACAGGGCCCAAAAGCCGAAGGAGACGGGCTCCGTGGAAATTCTTCGGGAAAACGTCCAAAAAGCGATGGCCGCGATCAGGAACTATGACGTCGACGCGGCGAAAGACGCCGTTGACACAGCGCTTAGATTTGATTTCGGCGAAAGGAATAATTCAGCGCTAAACGCAGCGCTAAACGCGCTTTTGGAGCTTAATTTCGACACGGCCGCCGAAAGCCTTAATAAAATTGAGAAATCAAAGACCGCAAAGGGCAAGAGGCGGGAAAAGACGATTTTTGTGGTTGACGACAGCGATACCAACCTGTCTATGGCAAAAGAGGTGCTGAAAGAACATTACAAGGTGAGGACCTTGCCGTCCGCGGGAAAGATGTTTAGCCTTATAGAGAAGATAAAGCCCGATTTAATTTTGCTTGATATCGAAATGCCGGAAATGGACGGCTTTGAAGCGCTTAGCCGCTTAAAAGCCGTCGATGCGTATGCGGATATCCCGGTAATATTTTTGACAAGCATGACCGACGCTTCCGTTGAAGCCCGTGGATTTCAGCTCGGCGTTGTCGATTTCATCACAAAACCTTTTTCGGCGCCGGTGCTGTTAAACCGGATAAAGTCACATCTTGATATCGATGAGATAATCCGCGAACGCACGGCGCAGCTTATAAATATGCAAAACGGCATCGTTTTCGTTTTAGCAGATATGGTTGAAACCCGCGACCTCGGCACAGGCGGCCATATAGAGCGAACCACATCATATTTAGAAATATTGACGCAAAAAATGATAGAGGACGGCGTGTACGCAGACGAACTTTCCCTGATGAATTTTGAATTGCTGGTTTCGTCGGCGCGGCTTCATGACGTCGGGAAAATCGCGATTTCAGACGTTATCCTCAAAAAGCCGGGAAAACTGACCGATGAAGAATTTGCGGTCATGCAGTCACATACAACGCACGGTGAAAGGATAATAGGCCAAATCATCTCACGGACAGTCAACGCGGTGTTTTTGCAGTACGCGAAGCTCTTCACGGGCTATCATCATGAGCGATGGGACGGGAAAGGATACCCATACGGGCTTTCGGAGACGAAAATACCGCTGCAGGGAAGGATAATGGCGATCCCCGACGTATACGACGCGCTTATATCGGAAAGGCCGTACAAGAAGGCGTTTACCCATGAAAAAGCTGTCGATATCATCATTCAGGGCGCGGGCACGCAGTTCGACCCGTCAATCGTAAAGGCTTTTTATGAAATAAGGCACAAGTTCAAAGACGTCGGGGCAAGGCTATAGCCGGGCAAAGCTTAAGGTCTGTTCGCTTTATATCAAGGGTAGTTGGGGGAGTAATATAATGAGGGAAATCATCAGCCGCGAAAAGGAGCTGCTGGCCGCGCGCAAGGAAAACGAGCTTCAATTAGCCAAATTAAACCTGATCATCAAAGCGACCAAAATCGGGCTGTGGGATATGGAAGTCAATCAAGACGACCCCGTAAACCCGAAAAATGTATTCAACTGGTCAAATGAATTCAGGCAGATGCTCGGATATAAAGACGAAAACGATTTTCCAAACGTGACAAGCAGCTGGAGCGACCTTTTGCATCCCAAAGACAAGGGCAGCACTTTGATAGCGTTCGAAAATCATATACAAGACAAAACAGGCAAATCGCCTTATGACGTGGAATACCGGCTGATGCATAAAAGCGGCGAATACAGGTATTTCCACGCGTCGGGCGAGACTATCCGCGATCAGGACGGCAATCCTCTGCGCGTAGCGGGCTCGCTCATGGACATAACAGAGACAAAAAAGACCATGGTTGAAATGGAAAAGCTGATTACTAAGCTAAACCTGATGGTCAAAGCGACCAAAATCGGGCTGTGGGATATGGAAGTCAATAAAGACGACCCTGTAAACCTGAAAAATGTATTCAACTGGTCAAATGAATTCAGGCAAATGCTCGGATATAAAGACGAAAACGATTTTCCAAACGTGACAAGCAGCTGGAGCGACCTTTTGCATCCCGAGGACAAGGGAAGCACTTTGATAATGTTCGAAAATCATATAAAAGACAAAACAGGCAAATCGCCTTATAACGTGGAATACCGGCTGATGCATAAAAGCGGCGAATACAGGTATTTCCACGCGTCGGGCGAGACCATCCGCGATAAGGACGGCAATCCTTTGCGCGTAGCGGGCTCGCTGATGGATATCACCGACGCGAAAAACACGCTTATTGAAACGCAAAGGCTTCGTGAAGACGCGGAAACCGCAAACAAGGCGAAAAGCGCGTTCTTGCGCACCATGAGCCACGAAATACGCACGCCTATGAACGCAATCCTCGGCATTACCGAAATCAAGCTCCAGGATGAGGAGCTAAAACCGGATACAAGGGAAGCGTTAGAGAAGATTTATTCTTCAGGCGACTTATTGCTGGGGATTATAAACGATATCCTCGACCTGTCTAAAATAGAGGTCGGCAAGCTGGAGCTTACAATAAGTGAATATGAAATACCAAGCCTTATCAGCGACACCGCGCAGCTTAATATGATGCGGATAGGCAGCAAGCTGATAGAATTTGAGATTTGCGTGGATGAAAACACGCTGGCAATTTTAGCGGGCGACGAGCTTCGCGTTAAGCAGATTCTAAACAACCTGCTTTCGAACGCGTTTAAGTATACGCCGTCCGGCAAGGTTACGATGTCGATTAAAACGGAAGAGCCGGACGGCGGCGATAAAGCGAATTTAGTCGTAAGCGTAAAAGATACGGGACAGGGCATGACAAAAGAGCAGGTAGAAAGGCTGTTCGATGAATATTCGCGCTTTAACGCGGAGGCAAACCGCACAACGGAGGGCACCGGCCTCGGCATGAGCATCACGCGTAACCTGATACACATGATGAACGGTGAAATTTTCATAGAAAGCGAGCCCCAAAAGGGCTCGACCTTTACCGTGAAGCTGCCGCAGGGGAAAGTCAATTCCGTCATAATCGGGAAAAAGCTTGCCGAAAACTTAAAACAGTTCAAAACAAGCAGCAGGACGCAAATGAAAAGGGTGCAGATTACAAGGGACCCGATGCCATACGGCAGCGTTATGATCGTGGACGACTTGGAGACGAATATATATGTGGCGAAAGGGCTTCTGGCTCCGTATGGGCTTCAGGTTTGCTCGGCCAACAGCGGGTTTGCCGCGATTGAAAAAATCAAACTCGGCCAAGTGTATGATATTGTGTTTATGGACCATATGATGCCGAATATGGATGGCATTGAAGCGACAAAAATCATCCGCGGCATGGGTTATAACGAACCCATCGTGGCTCTTACCGCAAACGCCGTGGCAGGACAGGCGGACATATTCTTAGGAAACGGGTTCAATGATTTTATTTCAAAACCGATAGACATACGCCAGCTAAATACAGTACTCAACAAGCTGATCCGCGATAAGCAGCCGCCGGAGGTAATTGAAAAGGCAAGGCGCGGAGTAAAAAATAAAAATGAACAAAAGCACGATAAAGCACAGCCCGGTATAAGCGAAATGTTCGCCGAAGTATTTGTTCGCGACGCGTCAAAGTCACTTGCGGCGCTGGATGAAATTCTCAAGAAGCATGGCCCTGTAAGCGCGGAAGACATACGCACATATGTAATCCATGTTCACGGGATGAAAAGCGCGCTTGCAAACGTCGGACAGATGGAGCTTGCCGCTGTCGCGATGAAATTGGAGACGGCGGGACGCGAGGGCAACAACGGGCTGATTGCGCTTGAAACTCCCGGATTTCTTGCGTCGCTTAGAAAACTCGTTAATGCGTTGACGCCGAAAGAAGAGCCTGACGACGGCGCGGTTGACGAAGACAAGGAGTATTTGCGCGGTAAGCTGCTTGAAATAAAATCGGCGTGCGAGGAGTACGACGGGGAGTTAGCGGATAAGATCATACTGGATATAAAAGAAAAATCATGGTCCGATCAAACAAAAGAGCTGCTGCGGTCAATCTCCCAATATTTGCTGCACAGCGATTTTGACGAGATTGCAAGCGCAGTCGACGAGTGGCTCGGGTGATGATAGCAAAATTCATATCTTCACATCCTCTGGATAAGCAGCTTTTATTACGGATTACCCTTTTTTTACCGTAACATGGGTATCCCTGCAAACCCTTTCAAGCCATCCGTCAATTTGCCCGTCCTTTGGAAAGCCTATATCGGCAAGCGGATATTCCCGCCCGATACGCGCCGCCTTTGACGCACCCATAGGATGATACGGCATAATGTTTACCTCGACTATATTATGCAAAGCGTTTGCCGTGGCGGCGATTGCGGCAAAATGCTCATCCCGGTCATTATATGCAGGGATGACCGGACAGCGCAATACGATCTTCGCCCCGGCTTTGTCAATGGCAAACAAATTATCCATAATCAAACCGCGGGAAATGCCGGTAAACGTTTTATGTTCGTCTTCGCCGCTTTCCTTAAAGTCGTATAGAAACAAATCCACATACGGCATGACGGAAAGCAATCGGTCGGTGGAGGCGTATCCGCTGGTTTCAAGGCAGGTGTGAAGACCGTTTTCCTTTGACAGGCGTAACAGTTCCGCAGTAAAGTCGGGCTGTGCCAGCGGTTCGCCCCCCGATATGGTCAGCCCGCCGCCGGAATGCTTGTAATACCGCGCGTCTTTAAGCGCAATATCAATAATGTCCTGCGCCGACATTTCGCTCCCTTTTATTTCCAAAGCAGATTGGAGACAGACCTCCACGCATTTGCCGCAAGCCTTGCAGTCCTTACGGTTAATTGTATGTTGCGTTTCATCTACCCTGTGGTTAGGGCAGATTGTAACGCACATGCCGCAGTGAACGCATTTTTCGTCAAAATAATACAGCTCCGGTTTAAGGGACTGCGATTCGGGGTTATGGCACCACAAGCATGAAAGAGGACAGCCCTTCAAAAAAACCGTTGTCCGCAAACCTGGACCGTCGTGTAAAGAGCCGCGTTCAATCGACAGAATATTCCCCGCTGTCAATATAGCGTCCTCGTTAATATTTCTTTTTGGATGTGGGGTTGCAGGTCAATAAACCGCGCGGTCCAGCCACCCAGCCTTACCAACAGGTGGGGGAATCTTTCCGGCTCTTTCATTGCGGCTTCCAAATCGCCTTTATTTACAACGGTTATGTTCGCCTGTAAGCCGCCGTCAGCCCAATACGCGGAAAACAGTGCTTCAAATTTTTCGCGTTCCTTCGTGAAAAATTCACGGGACATCTTAAAATTCGTTACCGTACCGCCATTTACCGGGTCTGTTTTGATAATGGAATTCATAAGCGCGGTAAGCCCGCCTTTATCGGAGCCTGCCATCGGCGCGTTGCCGATCGCGTATGGTACGCCTTTATGCCGTCCATCCGCGGTCGCCCCCATCGCCACGCCTATATGATACCCGCCCGGGTTTACGCTGGAAACAGTATGAAAATCCAAGCCGTTTTCCTTTCCTGCTTTTTTGGCGGCATTGCTGATGTCGCGCCATATACGCGATACCATTCTGTCCGCCCCATCGTCGTCGTTACCGTATTTAGGCGCGGACAGCAGGGCTTTGCGTATGCTTTCATAGCCGGTAAAATCCGCGTCGACGGCCTGCATGATTTCGTCAAGGGTATAGGCCTTGTCTTCATATACAAGCTTTTTTATGGCCGTAAGAGCGTTGGCGGCGTTTGTAAAGCCGTGTCCCATCACGCACGCGCCATTATAGCGCGCCCCGCCGTCCAATATAGGCTTTCCCCTTTGTAAACAGTCGCCTGTGAGCAGGCTTGCCATAAGAAACGCGCACTGCCCTTTGTTTGTATCAATAAGCAGCCGGTGGTAACGCGCGAAAATCTCAGCCTGACGCTTCATTTGCGTATAAACAGACCGGTACAGTTCCTCAAATGTTTCCGCGCGGCAAGCGCGAATGCCTTCGTCAATCGTTCTCGGTATATCCCAGGCAACAACCAAAACGGCAGGACTGACGTTTGCGATGATATATTCGCCGCATCCGAGAGGATAGTAATTCTTTGCGTCTTCAAGGGAAATGCCGAACGCTCCCGCCACGCCTTCCGGGATGGCGTCATCATTATAAAGCGTCGGGAACGTATATGTTTCGTTAATCGTGTCGTAAGCAAGCGCAAGCAGTTTCGGGTTCATACCGTCGTAAATACGCAGTGATACTTGCGGTATAACCTGTTTATGACGCTGCTCCGCTTTCAGCGCCGCCTCGATAAAGCGGTCGGCGTTTTCCGAATTCGGTCTGCCGTTCCCGCCCATAATGAGGCGGCACACCGTGGTTTCGCCGTTGTCATTTACCATTTGATAAAACGAGAGGATCTGCTCGACGGCCTGTTCTTGGGTAATCGCGCCGCTGTCTATTTCCTGTGCATATATGTCGCCCAGGGCGACGTCAAACCGGTTGATCTCATAATGCTTTTCATGGGAGAGCAATTCGTAAAGCAAGATTAACTGCAAGGCTTCCGCCAGTGTGGCGGGCGCGCGTTCTATTATGGCGGAAAGATTTTTTGCAATGTCCCCGAACCCTTTTTCCTCCGCTTGCTTCTGATAGAAGCGGCAGACATCCACTACGGTTTCCAGTACCATCAGCAGCCCTGTTCGAAAGTCGCTTTCCGGCATGGCGGTTACATCGCTCACCAGACCCGGCAACCCCTTTTTTACCAGTCTCACCAAATCGTTTGCGAACAGAAATCCGATGCCTTCATTGATTTCCGCGTCGGCGTAAAGCTTGACCGAAGTGCTTTCAGTCTTCCAAAACGCGTGCAATCTATCCAAAACTTGTTTTTCCTCATCATTTTGCGGCAATGTATAGGGCGCTGAAAAGTCAAAGCAGTAGCCGCCTTGCTTCCCTTCGATTATATTATCTTGCGTATATTCGGGTAAAGCGTACCACCAGACAGAACCCACATAAGTGATGCGGTTTTCTGTGCGGCGTCCCGCATACATATCGCCATCACGGATATCCGGCAGCAGGGCGGGGTACTGGGTTTTAAAGCACATTGCTTCCCGTATTGATATCGGCGCATCCTTGTATTTGATGTATGTATCGGTAAATTCTACGGCTTGTGCTATTACCGGGTTTAACATAATCTCACTCCATCCATTTTTGCTTTCCCCCATTATTCAAAGAAAAGCAAGCAATACTCGGCGGATAATTCACCGGCCTCAATTTTTAACTTCAACTCGTGACGGGTTCCCTTTTTTCGCTCGGAGCCGCTGCTGTTCAACGCCGCAAGTTCGCCGCCCTCACCGGCGTCGAATTCGGGCAAGTTAAAACGCAGGGTCGGGCCCTCTATGTTGGTATTTGCAGCCGCTTCGCCGTATTTCCAAGTTTGCAATGCGTATACTTCGCCGCGCAGCTCGACCGAAACCGCCGCTTCCCCGGCCGCGACAGACTCGCAGCCGTCGTTGAGCAGCCACAAATCTACTGTGAATTGCTCTCCGCCCCGCCATGTGAATTTGGGTATCCTCGCGCTCATCTTTTTACTTCTGCAAGCGTCTGCAACCGCTTGATATGATTTTTTCGGGGTCGCGGGGTAGTTTATTAAGGAATTATTGGCAAGGGTCGGCCACGGCTCGTTGAAGCACCAGTTTACGGCCATTGAGCAATACGGCTTTTGCCGGCGGGCTTCTTCAAAAATACAACGGTATCCTTCTCCTTGCATCCATTGGCTCCACTCGATTAAATCTTCCAAGGAGCCTGCTTTTCCAAAATAATCATTTATTATATCAAGGTAGCTCCAAGCGGCGTCACCCCAAGCGCCAAACGCATGGTGGGCGATTGTTACCGCGTTTTTCACCAACGGGAAAAGCTGTTCTCTGTCCGCGGTTTCGCCGCAGGTCTCCGCGCACGATATTGACGGTACGCCAAACTCGGTGTACGCCGTATGGTGCGCGCTTGGCATTACCTGAAAAACCTCGCGCCCGTCGGGGTAACGGAACGTATAATAGCCGTGTGCCATACCATGCAAAGGCGAGGTCATCAAGTACGGGCGCTTGGGGTCGTGCTCATAGCAAAGCTTATCCAATAGCCTCAATGCCGCGCTTTGGTTTGTCATCTTCGACCAATTATTAAAAAGCTCGTTGCCGCCGCACCACAGTGCAATGCAGGCGTGGCCTTTTAACTTTTTAATGATTGCGACGGCTTCTTGCTCCAACAGCCGCAGATATTCCTTTGTGCCGACGTAGTTGTTGCAGGAGAGCATAAATTCCTGCCACACCAAAATCCCGCAGGAGTCGCATAATTCAAAAAAAGGTTTCTTGTTAATAATGCTGCCGCCCCAGCAGCGGAGAATATTAAAATTCGCCTGATGCGCAAGCTTAATTAAAGGCTCGTATGTTTCCCTTGTGATCGTTCCCGTAAACACCTCCGGGTTCACCCAGTTGCTGCCTTTCGCGAATACGGGCACACCGTTCAAAGTAATCGTGATGGGCGCGGGGCTTGGGCCCATAGGAAATTCCTTCGGCTCCTCCCATGCACCCTCGTTCATTGTAAGCGCAATTGTACGAAAGCCTATCGTTCCGCTGTAACTTTCCGCCGCTGTCCCGATTGGGGCAAGCTCGACCCCGTATTTGTACAGGTTTGGTTCCCCGTACCCGTTGCACCACCATAATTTCGGGTTATTTACAGTCATTTTAATTTTATGTTCGGAATCCTCGGTTGTCCGTATGACGCATTGGCCGCGCGCCACCGCCTCACCTTGCGCGTCATATATGATACAGCTTAAATCTCCCTCGCCGTGCACGTTAACGGTAAATGTCACGTCCGCGGAGGAAAAATCGTTTGCCAATTCATAATCAACCTGAATATCCTGTATATAAGAAGCTCCTCTTATTTCAAGATATGTATCCTGCCAAAGGCCGACGGGGATAAGGCGCGGATGCCAGTCCCAGCCGTAGCTTGCGGCGGGCTTCGTGCATTGTGCGGCTTCCTCGCGCGTGTCCTTTATTCCAAGCGGGTATTTCGGCACGGGAGCAATCCAAATCCGCAAAACTTCTCCGCCGGACGCAGGCAAGGGTATTTCTTGCCGTGAGAACATTCCCTCATGCTCGCACAGCAATTTGCCGTCAAGCTCTATCCTGTATTGGTAATCAATGCCCTCCGTTACAAGGAACACCTGCTCGCCCTGCCTAAGCTCGCATTTCGGCAGCTGCGCCTCGTACAGCCACCAGCAATTTTCCGTCCAGCGGTATTCCTCAAAGCCGGTACCCCGTTTCCAGTCCGGCATACCTGTCGCCAAGGCCCAATCCAAATTGGCGTTGCCCGGCACCCTTGCTGCAACCATACGATCCGGCGCCGTCCCAAGCTCGGCGGAATGACCTGTTTTCCAATTCAATTCTATTTTTTTCACCGATAAAAGCACCTACTGTTAATAATTTTATAACAAACCTCAAATCGCTTTGCTGTCTTTTTTAAATAAATCGGGGGAGTTTATCCCGGCTCCCCCGATTCAGGTTTTTTTACGTCAGGCAACATTATTTGCTGTTTTTAAAATCTTCGTATGCCTTGTCATATATTGAAATCATATACTCGGCGTGGCCGTTTGTCAACATTTGCTGAATTGTCGCAATATCACTGTCGGTTAACCGGCCCGTATGCATGGAGCGTTCGTATTGGTCCTTAACCTGAGCTGAGACTCCCCAAAATACGTCCCAATTGCCGCGGTTGTCAATATAATTTTCGGAAAAGTTAAAGCCGAAGTTCGGAAAAATCAGCGCGCTGGCGTTGGCTTCCTCATAGAGAAGGCCTACCCCGCCTTCCGGCTCGCCGGGCAGCCTGTGGCAAAGCAGCCTGTTGCCTAACCATGCCATAATATTCGGAGCATATCCGCTGTCCGGAATTGCATTAAGCGTCCCGTCGGATTCCAAAGTCCAGTTTACGCCCTCAATGCCGAAGTTAAGGATGTTGTTAAGCTCCGCGTTCGTGCAAAGCATCTGATAAATGAACGCGGCGACTTCGGGGTTCTTTGCGTTCGCGTTCAGGGCATACGGGTTGCCCAAAATGGAATTGCGGTCAAGCATAGTGTCGCTGAAGTCCGTTACGCCCCATTCGAAGCCGTCAATATCCGCTTTCATATTCATCTCCGCTTCAAGTCCCGGCTTGCCGGAGTTAAAATATACGAGAAAGCTTTCCGCGCCAAATCTTGCCTTCAAGTTTTCCCATACCTCTGTCGTTTGGTACTCGGGAATAAAGCCTGCGTCCACCCATCGGCGGAGCGTATTCATATACTCCATAAACCACGGCTCAAATACGCCGATCTTGAAAGAATCGGAATCCCTGTTGTATACCGGCCCAAAGGTGTTGGTATCCTGCCCGCCGTTAAACGCGCCCGCAAGACCGCCGGAATCAACCGCAAGCACGGGCATACGCTCCGGATATTTGTCAAGGAACATTTGTAAGTACGGATCAAGCTCGTCAAGGCTTTTTATGTTGCGCAGCTCGTTTTCAATCCCCAGCCCGCGGGCCGCGGTCAGGTTAAAACGCATGGCGCACACGGTATTTGTAAACTCCTTAAACGTAGGCACGCGCATTACTTCTTTCACAGTGCTGCCGGCAAATCCGTCTTCTTTGATGATTTCTATGTACGGCTCAATCATTTCATAATATTCCGGCACGATGTTGAGATAGTTGTCCCAAGGCTGCCACGCGCCTCCGTCACGCGCTTCTCTGTAGAAATTGACCCATTCCGGAACCCACACAACATCGTAATCCTCGCCGGAAAGAACAAAGGTTGCCATTTTACCGGCTTCATAGTCAGCCCATGAAAACCCGATTATTTCTACGCCCAAACCAGGATAGCCAAGCTCCGCAAATTTGTCGTTTAATGCGTTTTCAACGTCGGCCTGCCCTGCTTGCGTATCCCAGCCCGTCGTGACAAGCTTTAAGGTGTAGTCCACATTCGCGAAGCCCGCGCTGCCGGCCGGGTCCGCCGCGCTGTTGTCGGCGCTTGCTTCCGGGGCTGGGGCCGGCGTGCCGCCGGAGCCTGTGTCCGCCTGGCCGCACGCTGCCAACGGTAATACTGCCAGCGCCACGACGAGAAGCGCCGCTAGAATTTTCTTTTTCATACTATAATGTTCCTTTCTTAATTGAAATATATAAAGCCCATCTTGCCGATGGAATTTATCGGACGAGGTTTTCAACCTTTTATCGAGCCTACCATAATGCCCTTTACAAAGAACCTCTGGAAGTACGGATAAACAATTACAATAGGGCCGATAGAGAGGACGCACATTGCCATGCGCGCCGTTTCCGCCGGGATTACGCCGACGCTTTGAATCCCGGCTGTCCTTGCCGCAAGTGAGGACAAGAATTGCGTTTTCGCCATGATGTTGTAGAGCAAATACTGAAGGCTGTAAAGGCTTTCGTCGGTAATCAGCATGAGGGAGTGCCAATAGTCGTTCCAGTATGCCAATGCGGAAAAGAATGCGATAGTGGCAAGGCCCGCTTTGGACAGCGGCAAAACAATATTCCAAAAAACCCTAAACTCCGAGCAGCCCTCCAAGCGTGCGGATTCAATCAGCGAATCGGGTATATTGCGATTGATAAAGGTTTTAAGCACAATGACGTTCCACGGGCTGATTACCATTGGCAGAATCATCGCCCAAATGGTGTTTCTCAATCCCAGCACCTGCGTGCAAATGACATACCACGGCACCATGCCGCCGTTAAAGAGCATGGGAATCAAAAGGAAGCCCATAAAAAACTTTCTGCTTTTAAACTCTGGCCTTGCCATCGGATACGCGAACAGCGCGCAAACCAACACATGGATTACCGTTCCCGCCACAGTGTTGAAGATTGTTATGCCGTAGGATCGAAGTATCGAGCCCGCCGCGCTAAACGCGTAGGCATAGCCGTCCGTGCTGAACACGGAGGGGATAATCTTGTAACCGTACTGCCGCAGCGCATCATTATCTGTAAAGGATATGCCTACCACCAAAAGAATCGGGTATATGCACAAAACGGCGCAAGCTATAAAAAACATGTTTAACAGCAGGTTCGTTAAGCCGGAAACGCGGTTTTCGCTGACGCTGTGCTTTTTTTGTATAAATAAGGTATTATTCATTATCTTGCCCCCTAAAACATTGCCGAATCTTTGTCAATCTTACGAATAACCGCATTCGCGGCAATAATCGTAAACAACCCTACGACGGATTGATATAAACCGATAGCGGTGCCGATTGACGGACGCCCGAGCGTAATCGCCATACTGTATGTATAAGTGTCTATCGTCGATACGGTGTCGTATAAGGCTCCATACCCCATTTGAAGCGTAGCCACATAGAACAGGCCGAAGTCGGTGCGGATAATGCCGCCCAGCCCCAATATGGTGAGGGTAATCATGGTCGGACTCAGCAACGGCAGCGTAATGTGCCGGATTTGATCAAATCTTGAAGCCCCGTCAATACGGGCGCTTTCGTAAATTTCCTGATCGATGCCGCTTATTGCCGCGAAATAATAAATCGACCCAAGCCCCGTGCCTTTCCATATCGTAAGAGCCGTAATCAGCACCGGCCAAACCGCGCTTGTGGAGTACCAGCTAACAGGGTCAAGGCCCATGCTCCTGAGTGCGTTATTGAACACGCCGTAATCGGGGTTAAGCAGCGAAAACAGCAGATAGCTTACGATAACCCACGACAAAAACGCCGGGAATATCAAAATCGTTTGATAAAGCTTGACGGCTTTTTTGCTCCACAGCTCGTTGGCGGCTACAGCCACAAAAACGTTCGCAGCAAGCCCTACCGTTAAAAACACGAGATTGTAGCCTAAGGTGTTGCGCGTCGTCTGCCAGAAGTTAGGCGACATGAAATACCCATGAAAATTTTGAAGCCCGACCCATTTTATAGGGTTGAACAAATTATAGAAAAAATTTGAGCCTCTTAAGGACATTGTTTGGAACGCCATTAAAATTCCGGGCAATGGCAGGTAGTTGAAAATAAACAGGGCCGACGCACCCGGAAGTATCATCAGCAGGAACATTCGGTCGGAGTAAAGCGTTCTGCCCAGCCCCTTTATGCCTCCCCGAGACTTGCCTCCTGCCTTTCCCGCTTTCACCGAATATTCCCCGTTCATACGCTTCACTCCATTTCTCAATCTCTAAAATATAATAATGTTTATTTTTCCGATTTAGTAATGATACTTTAATGATTTTGTAACTATAACATTAATATTATATCACGACTCATTATGCATTTATATTCACAATTACAACAAATTTTATTCGATATTATTATGCATTAAGCTTATTTATTATCCTTATCAATGGTTAAATTGCCGTTATTTTGCTAATGACAATGCATCGTTGTAATAATTTTGTAACTTAATAGCCGTTTTTGTAAACAAACGTGATTTCGCCTGCAAAACCGAAGTTCCTTGCAGCAAAGAATTCTGTTTGCATATCTTTATATATTGTAGTAGAATTGAGTTGAATAAATATTTGAAATGTTGCAGGAAATAAGGGGAAGTATATGGGCAGGATTACAATGGATGACATCGCAAGGGAACTGGGCGTTTCAAAAAACACGGTATCCCGTGCTTTGCGCGGGCTTTCAGGGGTCAGCGAAGCTACCGGAAGTAAGATACTGGCTTATGCTACGGACAACGGCTATCAATTCAAGCGAAACGACGGCGCGATGCTGCAGATTGCAATGGTTTATAAAAAATCCCTGACGAACGATGTTATATTCTGGCCGTCTGTACTGAGCGGAATCGTGGAATATGCCACCAACCGCGGGGTAAGTCTCTGCACATTTACTGTTGAACAAAAAACAGATAACGATTTGCTTGCGTCTATTAAAAAGCATGCAATCGACGGTGTAATGGTTATTAACGACATTGATCCGGATTTGCTTGCCGGGTTGGCCGCTTGGAGCAAGCCCATAGTTGTGGTTGATTCTTACAGTGACGGCATTGACTGCGACTTTGTGAATACCGACAACAGCAACGGCATCTACAAGGGGATTTCGTTTCTCGCGCAAAACAATCATAAGCGCATCGGCTATGTCGGCGTCAAGCATTCGGCGGTAAGCTATCAGTCGCGCTATGAGGCTTATCTGCATTACATGAACAGATTCGGCTTGACGAGAAACGAAGACTATATCTGGATGGAAGCGGATTGGAGTGACAGGGAATATTTTCAAAGCAAAATCGTCATGCTTGCCAACCGCGAGCTTGCTCCTACCGCGTGGATATGCGTAAATGACACGATTGCCATGACATTTTCGCAAGCGTTGACAGAAAACGGCATCCGCATACCGGAGGACATGAGCATCGTAGGCTTTGACAATTCCATATTGCCGCAGGCTCCGCCCTTTACGACCCTTGACGTACAAAAAAAGGAACTTGGCCAACGTGCGCTGGAGCAGCTTATTAACCGTATTCAAAACCCTAAACGCCCTTACACGTCCGTCTTTATCAATACAACTCTGATTGTACGGGATTCCGTGCGGCGCCTGCCTTAAGGCCATCGAAAAAAAAGCAAGCCGGCGCAGACAGGCCGGCTTGCTACTAAATATGGGCTGTTCACATCAAGCGAACAGCCCATATTTTTGGCGGGTTTTGCACCTTTCTTCGTCATCGTCGTTGGAGGGCGAAAGCCCGCCTGCGTCCTCCGCCTTGCGCGACTGGACGGCAGCGAAAATTTATTTCATAATTTTTAACCGGTCACAACACTGGCAAGCCTTGCGAAGTTCGCCATGACCTTTTTAATACCTGAAGCTCCAAAATCAATTTCAAGCAGCATGTCGGACGCCATCGGCTTAGCGGAAATCACCGTGCCCTCGCCGAACACTTTGTGTAAGACGCGGTCGCCGGTTTTAAAATTGGCGGGAGCGGCGGCGGGCGGGCTTTTTACGCCCACGCCGATGGATGTAAGCGACGACGGGGATTTCTTAGGGATCTTAGCCTTTTTAACGGGCAACGGCTGCGGCTGCGTCGTTTTCATATCCAAAAACTCCTTTGGGATTTCGCCGACAAACCGGGACGGCCTTGAAAACACCGTCTGCCCGAAAATCATCCGGCGCTCGGCGCTTATTATAACAAGCCGCTCCTTTGCGCGCGTGATGGCGACATACGCAAGCCTGCGCTCCTCCTCAAGCTCTGCATCACTTCCCATCGCCATACGCCCGGGGAAAACCCCCTCGTCCATTCCCGCTATGTAGACATTTCGAAACTCAAGCCCCTTTGCGGAATGGGCGGTCATCAAGGTAACGCTGTCGGCCCCGGCGTCGTAGTTATCGATATCCGTGTACAGCGAAATCTCCTCAAGGAAGCCGGAAAGCGTGGGCTCCTTTGCGGCGTTTTGGTAATGCATGATATTGGTTTTAAACTCAAGCACATTTTCGATGCGCGCGATACCCTCGAACCCTTGCGTCTCGAGCGTCCGCATGTAGCCGGTCCTTTCGATAAGCTCGTCTAAAAGGTGGTCTAACGGCTTTGTTTCCGACATTTCGATCAAATCGTTTATAAGCTCCGAGAACTGGAGCAGGGGCGCCGCTTTCTTTGAAAGCGGCGCGTATTCGTCCGCAGTGCTTATGACCTCGAACAAATCAACGCCGAGCGTATCTGCAATCTCCTGCGCGCTTTGAAGCGTCGCTATGCCGATTCCGCGCTTCGGCTCGTTTATGACGCGCAAAAGGCGCAGCGTGTCGCTTGTGTTGTTCAGTACGCTTAAATATGCTACAATATCCCGGATTTCCTTGCGGTCGAAAAACCTGATCCCGCCGATGACACGGTATGGTATTGCGTTATTCTTAAGCGATTTTTCAATGGTATTTGCCTGCGCGTTCATGCGGTACAGCACCGCGTGCTCCGAAAACGTGGCGCCTGCAGCCACGTTGCCAAGGATGCTGTCGGCGATCAAGCGTGATTCCTGCGTTTCGTCCTCCGCGCGGATAAACATGATCTTTTCGCCGTCTCCGGCGCTTGTCCACAGGTTTTTGCCTTTTCTTAAGGTGTTATTGGCGATTACGCTGTTCGCGGCGCTTAAAATGTTACCCGTCGAGCGGTAGTTCTGCTCCAGCCGGATGACGGCGGCGTTTTCAAACTGCTTTTCAAAGCTTAAGATATTTTCGATTGTAGCGCCTCTAAACTTGTAAATGCTCTGATCGTCGTCGCCGACGACGCAGAGGTTCCGGTGCGCCGCCGCAAGCTGGCTGATCAGGAGGTACTGCGCGTGGTTTGTGTCCTGATATTCGTCGACCATAATGTATTTGTACCGGTTCTGGTATTTCGCCAAAATATCTGGGAACTTCTGGAACAGGCGTACCGTATTGATGATGATATCGTCAAAATCAAGGGCGTTCGATGCTTTCAGCCGTTTTTGATACAGGCCGTAAACCTGCGCGATTTGCCCCATACGGTAATCGGCGCCGTTCGTATTAAGCATTTCCTCCGGTGTTATTAACGTGTCCTTAGCGCGGCCGATGGCGCCGAGCACCGCTTTCGGCGCAAGAATCTTCTCATCGATGTTAAGCTCTTTCAGCGCGTCCTTTATTACGCGCAGGGAATCGTCGGTATCGTAAATGGTAAAGCTTTTTGAGTAGCCGAGCGCTTCAATTTCCATGCGCAGAATCAACGCGCAAAAGGAATGAAACGTTGACGCGCGCACATCCCCGCCGGCTTCCCCGAGCCTTGAAGCAAGCCTGTGCTTTAACTCGGCCGCCGCCTTGTTCGTAAACGTGATCGCGAGGATATTCCACGTCTTTACCGGGTTATGTGCGATAATCCCTGAAAGGATATCGGATTCACAAGCTTTACCTGCATACGATTCAAGCAGCTTTAAATCGGAATCCGCAATGCCCTGCGGCACGTCACCGGAATGGTATGCATTTCCGAAACGAATCATGTATTCTATGCGGTTTATTAGCACCGTGGTCTTTCCGCTGCCTGCCCCCGCCAAAATCAGAAGCGGCCCGTCTATGCAGAAAACAGCCCGCCTTTGCATCTCGTTTAAGTTTTCGTAGCAGCGTATAAGCGCTTTTTGCTTGAGCTTTATAAAATCCTGTTTATCCATTTATACCTCCGGTTTCGGTTTTATCATCCAATATCTTTACCGCCTAACATAAACTTTTTTCGATTAACCTCATAGCCCATTATAACACAGCCGGGACCAAAATGCCATAGCGCCGGGTATTTGAATAAAACAAATCAACGAAAAGATTTATTTTTGCATTTTTTCATGTTATAATTTACGTATATCAAAGACAGGAGGCTGGCAATGAACAAAAAAATTTCACGGGGAGCAGGTATTTTACTTGCCGTAAGCAGCCTGCCATCCGATTACGGCATTGGCAGCTTCGGCAGGGCGGCCTTTGATTTCGTTGACTTTTTAGCTTTAGCCGGACAAAAATACTGGCAGATACTGCCGATTGGCCCCACAGGCTATGGCGACAGCCCGTACCAAAGCTTTTCGGCCTTTGCCGGAAACCCGTATTTCATCGACCTTAAGCTGCTCCAAGAAGAAGGGCTGCTGACGGAAGAGGAATGCGCGGAGGCTTTCGTAACGGGGCGCAGGGCTTCACATGTCGATTATCTTGCATTGTTTGAAAACCGCGAGCCGATTTTCAGAAAAGCGTTTTCACGGTTTAAGGATCACGGCGCGCTA
This sequence comes from Oscillospiraceae bacterium, assembly GCA_009777635.1. Lineage (GTDB taxonomy): Bacteria > Bacillota > Clostridia > Oscillospirales > Ruminococcaceae > WRAV01. Next base: position 18,528 of record WRLK01000044.1, read on the forward strand.
AAAACGTTCCGCCTTGAAAACAAAGCTTGGCTTGAGGATTACGCGCTGTTTATGGCGGTCAAGAAAAAGATGGGGCACAAATCATGGCAGGAGTGGGACGACGATATCCGGCTGCGCCGTGAAAAAGCCGTCAAGGCTTACGGCAAAGCGCTTAAATCCGATATTGATTACCACGTTTTTGCGCAATACATGTTTTTTAAGCAGTGGGGCGCGCTAAAGCGGTACGCAAACGAAAAAGGCGTTAAAATAATCGGCGATATCCCGATTTACGCATCGATGGACAGCGCCGACGTCTGGGCTAACAGCGGATTGTTCCTGCTCGATGACGATAAAAACCCGATAGACGTAGCGGGCGTCCCGCCGGATTATTTCTCAAAAACAGGCCAGCTCTGGGGCAATCCGCTTTACAGGTGGGACGTCTTAAAGGAAACGGGATACGGCTGGTGGCTTAAGCGGCTGGAATCCTGCTTTAAACTGTATGACATAATCCGCATCGATCATTTCAGGGGGTTTGAGGGCTATTACGCAATCCCGCACGGCAGCAAGACGGCCGTTTCGGGCGAGTGGCGAAAAGGTCCCGGCATAGATTTTATCGGGGTTTTAAACAAAACCTTCGGCAGGGGCTGCTTTATCGCCGAGGATTTAGGCGTGATCACGCGCGGAGTTAAGCGGCTTTTGCGCGAAAGCGGATATCCGGGGATGAAGGTGCTGCAATTCGCGTTCGACTCCGGCGAGGAAAATGATTACCGCCCCCACAATTACACGGCAAACAGTGTGGTTTATACGGGAACCCACGACAACGACACGACAAGGGGCTGGATTTTATCGGCAAAGAAAAAGGATTTGGCGCAGGCGATGCGCTATATGGGCTGCCGCGATGAAAACGGTATGGCCTGGGCGTTTATCCGGCTTGCGATGGCAAGCGTATCAAAGATCGCGGTCGTTCCCATTCAGGATTACCTCAACCTTGACGGGCGTGCGCGCATGAATGTGCCGTCCACTATTGGCGGGAACAACTGGCGCTTTCGTATCCGGAAAAACACAATAAGCCCTGCGCTTACAAGGAAAATACGAAAGATAACAAAGCTTTACGGGAGATAAATACCGCGTGACGAAAGGGAAGTGAAAGCATGACGAGCAGGGAAGTTTCGTTAAAAAGGGCAGAAGAGCTTAACAAATACAACGAGCCGTTCGAGAACGCGAAGAAGAATATTATCAGGGGAACGTCCTACGCTTTCCGCGTAAGATACGCGGTGCAAAAAGAAAAGATCATGGCGATGCTCGGCGGCACGGACGACGAATGGGATAGCTGGACATGGCAAATCAAGCACCGCACCGAGGACTTGGATCTGCTCTCGGAGGTTTTGCATTTGACCTCAGGCGAGCGCGAGGCTATCAAAAAAGTCGGCGAGAAATACAGATGGGCCATCACGCCGTATTACCTTGCCTTGATAGACCCCGAGAACCCGCGCGACCCCGTCAGGCTAATGAGTGTGCCGAGCGTCGAGGAGCTCGACGAATCCGGAGTATCCGACCCGATGGATGAGGAGCACACGAATCCCGCCGGGGTTATCACACAAAGATACCCCGACAGGCTCATCATAAACGTGACGAACGCCTGCGCCATGTTTTGCAGGCATTGCCAGCGCAGGCGTAAAATAAGCGGGTACGACTCCGACTCCTCCGCAAAGGAAATCATGGATTCAATCCAGTATATCCGCGAGAACAAGCATATCCGCGACGTGCTCATCACCGGCGGCGACCCGCTCACGCTCAGAAACGGGTTCCTTGAGGATTTGATCGCGGAGATACGCAGCATCAACCATGTGGAGATTATCCGCATCGGGACGCGAACGCTTGTGACGATGCCGCAGCGAATCACACCCGCGTTTGTGGATATACTGCAAAAATACGCGCCGATTTACATCAACACACAGTTTAACCACCCGCAGGAAATCACGCGCGAATCCGTCGCCGCGTGCAACCGCCTTTCAAACGCGGGGATTCCGCTCGGAAACCAGATGGTGCTGTTAAAAGGCGTAAACGACGACAAGCACATCGTGCGCCTGTTAAACCATGAGCTTTTAAAGGCGCGGGTGAGGCCGTATTATATTTTCCACGCAAAGCAAGTCATCGGCACGGCGCATTTCGGAACCTCAATCGACGACGGCATTGAGATTATGGAGCACCTGCGCGGCTACACATCCGGGATGGCGATACCCACATATATCGTAAACGCGCCGGGCGGCGGCGGAAAAACGCCGATGCAGCCCCAGTATATCATGGACAAAAACGAAGATTTCGTCACCCTCCGCACATGGGAGGGCAAGATTGTAAAGTATCCGAACAATCCCGTGTGCCATCACGATTGAGTTGAAGTCTATGATAGGATTGTTTTTTCATGTTCGCCCTATTTTGTAATCGTACCGTCTAAATCCCACAAATCCTCCCAGCTTTCGGCATGCTCCCACAGGAAGACCTGTCCCTTGACAAGGCGGCAGTTTTTGTCGATTGTTTTGAGTATTGCCATTTCATCATCGGTCAGCGGGTCTTCGGTGACACAGCGCAGATTGCCCGTATATTCGTTTTCATAAACGGAAAACGGAATCGGAACCGCTCCGTATTGAACCGCCCATTTTAAGCATATTATAGCGGGATGGACGCCATGCGCTTTTGCGATCTCAACGATTTCCGGCATTTCGATATCGGAAACATCGCCGGTCGCTTTGTCTCGTTCCGGGCGCGTCGGCGAACCAATCGGGCAGAACCCGATAGGCAATATCTCCTCGCGCACGCAGTAACCGAAAAGCTCCGGCTGCTGGAAGCCGGGGTGCAGCTCCATCTCAATCAGCGCGGGGCGTATGCGGCAAAGCGGCAGCACTGCCTCAAGCTTCGGGATTGTCATGTTCGACATGCCGATGTTTTTTGCAAGACCCATGTCCATGATTTCTTCCATCTGCCTCCATACCGACATGAACCTTTCAATCGAAAACGGCTTGGAATCGGGATTGCGTGCGTCCCCGTCACAACCCGGCGCGTGGTAGTTGGGAAACGGCCAATGCACGAAATACGCGTCAATGTATTCAAGCCGCAGGTCTTCCAATGTTTTTTTCAACGATTTTAATACGTCTCCCGCGCCATGCATGTCGTTCCAAACCTTTGACGTGACGAATAACTCCTCGCGTTTTACGGCGCCATCGGCGAAAGCGTCCGCGAAAACCTTGCCGATCAAATCCTCGTTGCCGTAGACGGACGCACAGTCAAACAGGCGGTATCCGCAGCGGATCGCCCCTGCGACAGCCGATGAAACCTGTTCGCTTGTGAACCGGTCGGAACCGAACGTGCCCATGCCGATACACGGGATTTCCTTCCCCGACACAAGCCTGCGCTTTGGAATCCTGCTTTGATCAATCATATTTGTCATCGTATTGTCAACTCCTTTTTTAATGCATCTCAATTTTCAGGCAAATTGGGAAGTCGGTTTTGACAGGCGTATGGATATTTACTTTCAGCGCGTCGCTTCCCTGGGTGAAATTGACATAGGAATCACTGCCTAGAACAGAGATTTTCTTTATCACAGTCAAAAGGTTACGGGCACAAAGCCCCAGGGAACGGATGGTTACAGCGCCGTCCTCCGGTGACTTAAGCACGAAAGCATACAGGTTCCCGCGGTTTGTGGTGAACCGGATATCAAGGGATGTAAAGGGCTGCCGGATTGTATCGGAGAATTCTCCATCCGGAATTTCAGTCGGCCCTTCGCCGAATATGCGCCAAGGGGCGGAGCCGTAAACGGCTTCGCCGTTTGTTTTGAGCCATGCGCCCATATCAAGGAGCACGCGGGTTTCTTCTTCCGTGATTGTACCGTCCGGCTTAGGGCCGACATTCAGCAGCAGGCAGCCGTTTTTACTGATGATATCCGCAAGGTCGGCGGCAATGCCGCTTGCTTTTTTGAAGTCGTTGTTTTCCGTGTATCCCCATGAATTTTTTGCAATCGACGTATCGGTTTGCCATAGCCTCGGCGGGACGCCGGATAATTGGCCGCGCTCAATGTCAAACACGGTTGAGGTATATAGATAAGAATCAAACTTGTTATTGATGGCGACCTGCTCTCCCCATTCGGCGGCCCTGTTATAATAGTACGCGGCGAATTTGCGCAGATACGGCTTGAACTGCATCTGCTGAATCCACCAGTCAAAATATACAACGGCGGGACGGTATTTGTCAACCATCTCGCAGTTTGTCAAAAGCCAGTCCGTCAGGTGTTCCTGAGTGGGTGGGCAATCGGTAAGATTTTGGTGGTCGTCAATCCCTTTATGGGGAGGGCCGTAAAAATCGTCATATCCGGCGCCGCTTACGTCGCTTTCATATTCCAGCCCGCCGGAGAAAAACCAGAAATGCTCGGCCCTGTGATTTGAACAGCACAGCCTTATCCCTAAAAGGTCGGCTTCGGCCTTAAGCGCTCCGATAATGTCGCGGCAGGGGCCCATTTCCGCGGAATTCCATTTAGAAAGCCCGCTTTTATACATCTTGAAACCGTCATGGTGCTCCGCGACAGGCATCACGTATTTTGCACCCGCGTCGCGAAATAGCCGCATCCAGGCCTTCGGGTCAAAGCTTTCGGCCTTAAACATGGGGATGAAATCTTTGTACCCGAAGTTTTTGTGTTCGCCATAGGTTTTTACATGGTGCGCATATTCCGGCGTGCCTTTCACGTACATATGCCGTGGGTACCACTCGTTTCCGAACGCCGGAACCGCGTATACGCCCCAGTGGATAAAGATTCCGAATTTCGCGTCGGAGTACCACTGCGGTACAGGATAATTGCCAAGGGATTCCCATGTTGCTTTGTACGGGCCGCTTGCGATAACTTCTTCTATCTTTGCAAGATAATCCTTCATTTTTTATACTCCTATTCATTTATCTTTTCGCCAGCTTACGGTAAATCTCGTCGTAGTACAGGACATTATCCACCGGCGTATTCGCCGGGATGTGGTTGCCTACGGCCAGGAAGAAGCCGGGATATTTTTTCCCGATACGCATGCACCTCTTGACCTCGGCCTCAATATCCGCTTTGCCGCCCATCAGCAGCACGCCGGTATCGGCGTTGCCGACAAAGGCATGGGTTTTCCCATATTTTTCGGCGACATACGCCATATCCGTAAGCGGCTCCATGACAAAGCCGTTCACGCCGCAGGCCGCGATATCGTCAATAAACATGGTAAAGTCGCCGTCGGAGGTGAATAAAATTTTCTTTCCAGCTTCATGCAAAGGACGCAGCAGCTTTTTATAATTCGGGAAGATGTACGCCCGGTAAAAATCGGGATGCAGAAAAGCGCCGCTGCTCCATGCAATGTCGTCGTGAACCATGACCACCGGCGATTTGCTCTTTGCCAGCGCGTCGAAGTATTGCTGTATCCAGGCGGCGTAGCGGTTCACAAACGCACCGAAAGCGCCGCTGTCGATACCCGCCGCGGCAAGGAGGGTGTCCCAGCCCAGCATTTCAATCATGCCGGACATACATGTCACATAGATGCCGGTCATTTGCACGGCGTCCTGCCCCCGGGCGCACCGCGCGTCATAATGTTCGTCATACTCGGCGGTCAGCGTATTTTTATCCCGGGCGCCGTACAGCTCATACATGTCGCAGTCGTAAACGTCCTCCGGGTCTTCAAACAGCGCGGAAACCTCATTGCTGTAATCCACGCCTCCCTGCTGGTATTCCGCGTGTCCCATTTTCGTGCGCTTGTCGCCAAAAATTTGGTTATGGGTCAGGATATCCCAAAAAAATCCGTAATCCCATGCATTGATAAAAGCGTTAGACGCATCCGATTGCGCTTTCGCGCCGCTGTGCTCGTTTACGTTGCTTCCCGTCACCTTGTTGACTAAATCCCAGTGAAATTCAGCGGAGTATTCCGTGCGCGGGACAGTATCCGGCATCTCTAAATGGATTGCCGCCATTCCGTTTTGATATGACAAGGCAGTCACCCTTTCCTTTTTTTAATGCAAATAAAATTATAGCACGCTTTGAATGAAAAAGAGAGCCCTCGTGCAAAATAGTAAAAATATTTCACATGGAGTTATCAAATTTTATATACTAATTATCAACTTTGCCTTACAATAAAACGTACAACCCCCAAATTTACGGTCAAATCAAAGGAGGAACTTATGAAAAAGAGAATTATTTGCAGTATATTGGCGCTTGCATTGATTGCCATGACCGCGTGCGGTGTTGGCTCCGTCAACCCTGAGCCGGCCCCCGCGCAGGAACCGGCCCCCGCTCAGACGGAAAGCACGGGCGATGCAGATTCCGCGCAGTCCGGCGGCCCGGCATGGCAGG
>WRLK01000045.1 GCA_009777635.1 Oscillospiraceae bacterium
CCTGCGGCGTTCCAAACGGCATAGTCGTTTGCGTACCTATTGTCCCGTTAAAGGACAGCTTATCACCGTACAAACGGTATATTTCTTTAAAATCCATGCATTCGGGCTGTACGGGGTTCAGCACGTCGATCCCCGCGTCAATGAGATGCGGGATAAGAGGCTCTATATAACCGCATGAATGGTAAACTATAATGATTTCGGGATTTATTTTTTTAACCTCGCTTATAAGCCCTTTAAGCCTTGGCTTAAGCCACGTTGTATACAGTTCCTCGCTCATCATTAAGGATTTCTGCGTACCGACGTCGTCGCCTAAAAAAAGCAAATCACATCCCGCATTTGCATATGCTTTTGCCTGTATTGTGCTCATTTCGGTTGTTTTGTTGAGAATATACTCAGCCATCGGGTCATCCATCATCATATCAACCATCAGGTTTTCCATGCCGCGTATGTACCACGCCCTTTCCCAAATGGTCATTTGCATATTACCCATAGCCGCAAGACCTTTTTTATGCGCGATTTCAACCTGCGCCTTTTGATGTGAATCGTCAGCACCCGCAAAATCCGGTAACGGAAACTCTATCATTTCGTTTAAAGAATCACAGCCCTCAAGCGGATTGCGCATATGCGTCATATGCCTTGCCGCCTCTGAACCCGGTTCACGCGCAACGCCGTATATATCTATCTTTGAACCGGGCTTCAAGTTTTTGTGATATTTTTCATATTGCTTTAAATCAGTTTCTTTAGGGCACAAATCTCCTATTTGCGCGACGGAAAAACCGTAATAATCAGCATATTCGCGGTCTGCGCATACTTCTTTCTTGTATTTTTCATGAAGCTCTGGACAAAGCACAAACTCGACCGGAGCTTTTTTGTAGCCTTTTCTTTTATAAAGCGAAATCAAGTTTTCCCGTTTTGTCATTTTGCACCTCATTATAAAATTTAAATTTAACGTATTTTTTTGTCACAATACTTTTTTACTTCCGAAATTATCCGCGATTTTTACACATTCCCCATGCCCGCCCAAATCCGCGAAAAATTCTTTCAGACACCCGTTTTGCCCCACATTGTCCTTTATGATGCTGTAAGCGAGATTCCTTGCGACAATGCCGTAATTGGGCGAATACACGCCTGTCCCGCCATCATCACATCCCGCGAGCATAATGTTGGAGGTGCATACGATGTTGTCGCAACCGTCAAGCAGCACTTGGCTGTTCTCATGCCCGGACAGCTCGGCAGGCCATTTTTCAATAAATGCGCCGCTTCTGTATATGATGTTGCCTATCATTGTGATTGTATGCGATCTTTTTTTATGGCCTCCTACATATATTCCCGCGCCGCTTGAGCGGTCAATATAATTTCCCGTTAAATTCCAATTGCTGCCGTTTTTAATTCTGACGCCGCCGCCGTTCCACTCTATACGATTGCCGGTAACCGTTACTGAAGCGTTGTCGTCGTCCGCCATGATGCCATAGCCCTTGTTGCCCGTAAACCAGCAATCAAGTACAAAGCCGTCCCACCCCTTGATATACAAACCGTTTTTGAGGTTTCGCGCAACCATGCTGTGGCGTATCCTAAAGCACCATATTCTGTGAAACATGATGCCATTCCCCGAAAAAGAGCCTATATAGCAATCTTCAATAACCGGCGTATCCTCTTGCGCACCCTGCGTCTCTCTGTTAACCATAACGCCGTGAACATTATCCCCCAAATGCTGTCCTTCCAAATACATTCCTTGTATGGTGGCGCCGAACGCATCGGTAATATCCAATAAGCATTCGTTATTTGCGGACATTAGCTTTATAATTGAGCCGGAGGCTTCTCCTCGGAAGCTCCACGAGCTGTACCCCTTTAAACCCGTGCGCGGGCGCATGGTAAGCTTGTTGCACATATAAGTTCCCGGCGGGACAACTACGGTGCCGAACACCTCCCCGGCCTTGTCGAGAGCTTTTTGAAAAGCGCTTGTGGAATCCGTTTCGCCGTCGGCCACCGCGCCGAAATCGAGTACGTCAAATAAATTATCCATATGTTATCTCTCCCAACACAACGGATTTTCACATTCTAGCGATATTTCATCCATTCAAATGCCAAATTCAGCCATCCTTGAATATTAGAATAAGCCTCCGGTACTCCGCTTTGTCCGGTTCCTAGGCTCAAACCGTGAGAACCATATTGATAGATATGCGACTCAAAAGGAACGTTATTTCTGCGCAGCGCCAATGTAAACAGCAGGGTGTTTTCCACCGGAACAGTCTCATCCTCATAGGTATGCCATATAAAAGCAGGCGGCGTATCTTTGTCCACTTGATTTTCCAAGGTTAACTTTAATGCCTTGCTTTCATTACCCTTGAATAAAGAATCCATACTGCCGCGATGAGCAAATTCCGTTGCCGTAATGACCGGATACGCAAGAATCAGGCCGTCGGGTCTATAATCTTCTTTATGACCGCCTATTTCTTTTTCTATCCACCCTTTGTTCCAGAATACTCCTAAGCTTGCCGCCAGATGTCCGCCTGCGGAAAATCCGTTTATAAATATTTTGTTTTCAATAATATTCCATTCATCAGTCTTTTCGCGAACCATCTTCATTAGCTTTGCAAGCTGTAACAGAGCGGTTGGAAATTCAACGATACCGACACTGTAGCGCAATACAACGGCGTGATGACCGGCTGCGTTAAATTGCATGGCAACGGGTTCCGCTTCTCTGTCTGAAACAAATTCGTACCCTCCGCCTGGACAAATAATAACCAGAGGCCGGTTTTTAATATTTGCCGTTTCATCCAGTATATAGGCTGTGGCATACGCCTCAACCCCGTTTACGGTTATAACTGTTTTTTCGTGTAACATATTCCGCTCCTTAACGGTCTTTTGTGTTCAAGAGATAAATACGGCCCGCCCGGTCCCGGCGGATTCAAACGCCGCCTCCATGATTCGCAGTACCCGCAAAGCTTGCTCCGGTGTGATGTCCAACGGGCGTTCGCCGTCCATAGCCAAGACAAAATCGTTATAAAAGTCGCAGTAGTCGGTCTCAGGGAGAGCTACTGTTATTTCCTTGCGTTTCTCAGCTTCGTTCATTGTGCGGGTAGGCCCCGCTTTGTTGTAGGTGATCGGAGCGTCCCACATATCGGGGTCGTAATCCGGACGCAGAACAATTTTGCCGTCACTCGCCCAGTCGTCAATTACCATTGAAGCCTTATCTCCGAATACCCGCCATCTCGGCGGCGAAAGAAAATGGCTTGTCCCTACGTAAACGCAAGCCGTCAACCCATTTTCATAAGTCAACAACATACGAAATCCATCCTCGCAGTCATATCCGCCTGCGTTAAACATGGTGCAGAACACAGATTTTACAGGCAACGGAAAAAGCGTCAGCATTTGGTCAATCAGGTGGACGCCCCAATCACGAAGCATTCCGCCGCCTTCGACGGAAAAACGCCTCCAGCCGGGCGGTATCCCCCTGCCCGCCGTAACGCTCGACTGGATATCAAAAACTTCGCCTAACATTCCGCTTTCAACAGCTTGCCTGACGGCAAGGAAATCCGAGTCCCTGCGGCGATTTTGATGAATAGTCAGCAGTCGTCCGACATCTTCGGACACGCGGCTCATTTCCGCCAGCTCACGGGAATTCATAGCGGCGGGCTTTTCAACGATAACGGCTTTTCCCGCTTTCAACGCGGCGTATGTAACCGGCATATGCGCCGGATTGGGAGTCGCGACTATCACGATATCAATGTTGCTGTCCGCAAGCAGAGCCTCCTGTGACAGATAGGTAAAAAGCCCGTCCGCACGCGCCGCTTCGCATCGCGCAGCGGCAATGTCATACGCGCCTGTAATCGCAACGCGGGGCGTTTTGCACACGCCTATATAATGCCACCGCCCCATATTTCCGTACCCGATAATAGCCGCCCGATAGTTTTTCATGCACTTCACCTATCCGAAAAGCTCACGCAGTTTTTTAAGCCCGCCCGCAATTGTCGCCGATATGTCCGCGTTTTCGGGAACAGCGGCTTCAATGCTCAGGGTGTTGTTGTAGCCTATGCTCTTGACCGCGTCGGCAAATGCGATGTAATCTGCGCCATCGTCGTTTTCGCTCGGAATCGTGCGCGTCGGTGGATACGCTATGTGTAGATGGAAAAGCTTATCCGGCGCTTTTGTGATATCATTAGGGGACTGTCCCTCGGTGATGCAATGGTAGAGGTCAAGCAAGGCCCCTGTTGCGTGCCCGCATTCACGCGCAATACTAACTGCTTCGTCAAAGCTTGTAATCATATCGGTTTCTTTACTACAAAACGGTTCAATGGCGATTTTTAAATTGTAAGACGCCGCAAGCGGGTTAATCATTTGTAGCGCGTCTATTATCTGGCGGCGAACCGTTTCATGCGACAGTCCATCGGTAAGACAGCGTGTGCCGCCGTGACCGAATACAATTAGTTCACTGCCCAAATCCGCCGCTATGGGCAATACACGTTTTACGTGTTCAAGCATTGCGCCGAGATTTCTGTCATTGCCCACCAACGGCATATCGCCCGGAAAGAGCAACATGTTTACGCGGCACGGTACGCCCGTGTCACTTAAGCGCGACTTAATCTCCGCGTATTGTGGAGGTGAAAAATTGAGCAAGCTTGTAAGCTGTGTTTCAAGGTAATCGTACCCCGCTGCAAGTACGCCCTCGAATATTTTCCTGCCACGCGGGTCGTCTGTAAGCATAAAGTTTAGGTTAGCACAATACCCGTATCTCATACATATACCCACGCACCAAGCCGAGCACAAAACGCAGACAAAAAATCGCATGGGCTCGTGATTGGTTCCTTTCTATTTGTGTTATTTCTCAAACTTTACACCCCATTATTCTTTCGCTTGCATACATTCTACCACTGTAGGGCGCAATTTGTAAATCTCCTCAAGCGTCACGGGTCTGCCTAAAGTGCCGGAGCGCAACGCCGCCATTGAGGCCGCAAGGCACAGAATACCATGGTCGATTGATACCTGTGATTTGCCTTTTCCCTCAATTTCATCGAGAAAATGCCGCATGACAGCACCCTCTGCATCGAACAGATCGGCGGCGTCCTCGGGCGCGCAGGAAACTTTTACAATACTCCCGCCATCAGTAATGACCTCTATCGGTGGTTGATACGGAATGACAGAGGGCATGATAAGTGCGTCTTTTCCCGTCGCGGTTACGAACAAGCCCCCGTTAACGCCGGAGGGAAGCCCCCAATTCATCATGATTTCACCGAGCGAGCCGTTTTCGTATTCCACTGTCATAAAGCAAGCGTCGGCGGCTTTCGTTCCAATCGAAGCAAGCGTCGGCCTATCCTTCGCATTACTGCGCCAGCGACAGTTGACCGACACAGGGTCGGACTTAAAATAAAGGCGCATCAAGTCAAATAAATGACATGACATATCAACCATTGGTCCGCCATTGCCGTACAGGGCGTCGTGCATCGCGATTTTCGGGCGGGTTTCACGAATGTCTGTCCACTGGACCATCAGGTTGTCTCCAAACAGGTCTTGCTCAAACGCGTTCCAAAGGGCGCGATAATAATGAACGTTGCGGTACTGCATACCTACGGCGAGCACCTTGCCGGTTTGTTCCATGCATTCCTTGAGCGCAAAGCATTTCGCGAGCGATAAATCCATTGGTTTCTCCGAAAGCACGTGACATCCGCAACGCATTGCAAATATTGCCATATCGCAGTGATAATAGGCGGGTGCCGCAATAATCACGATATCGGGGCGGCTGTCAAGAATAGCCTTTTCCCAATTAGCCTCCTGCTTGCTAAAGCCGAATTCGACCGCGGCTTTCGCCATTCTGTCGGGTAAAATATCACACACAGTACTCCACTCAACACGGTCGGCGTAATGATTTTTAAGCATGCTCATATAAGTTGTTCCGCGGTCGCCCGCGCCTATAACGGTAATTTTATACGTATTCATAAATAACTCTCCCGCCTAAAACAAGCTTTTAATATAGTCGTAATTTATTTTCGCGCTTTCCTCCGGAGTATTTGTTGCTTTATCCTGCTCAGCAGTAATCCACATTGGCTTGTTTTTTTCTTTAAGCAACGCGGCAACGGCAGGGAAATCCACAAATCCCGTGCCAAGCTCGGTGAAGGCGCGCACTTTTTTAAAATCCTTGAAGTGTACGGCCTCAATCCTGTCGAAGTGCTTTGTCAAAAATACAACAGGGTCTACGTTGGAAACGGTAACCCAACCCACATCGGGAACAAGCAACAGTTCGGGCGCGTTTTCCAGTAAAACCTCCATACCGCCTTGCAGGTTTATCATTTCCCAATCGTGGTTATGGTAACACAGGCGAAGCCCTTCGTCGGCACAACGCTTACCCATATCCCGATACACTCCGGCCTCGGTAATGTAATTTTCAAACGACTTGTTGTGGTCGTATACGCCGCTGACATAAATATGGGTGCCGCCAACCGCCGCCGTGAATTTCACAGTTTTGCCGAAATTGTCCATTTGCTCCTTGATAGAAGCGGTATCAAGGAAATTACCGCCAACATGAATAATAGGAAGCGTCGCCCCTGTTTTTTCCAAAAGCTCTTTAGTTTTCGCGGGGTTGTCCAAATCAAAGCATTTGGTGGCGTACTCCATACCGTCGTAGCCTATATCCGCAACAGCCTTGAATACGCGCTCATGCTCATTCATTCTGACCTCATCGCCAAAAATGATAGTCTGGCAGGCAATTTTAAACATTTTTGTCCTCCCGTCGGTTTTCCATGTCTATTTGGTTTACCTTATCGGCGGCTTTTCTTAAAAATTCCTGCCGCCACTCCTCCAAGCCCTCGGTGTGCGCCGTGTTTAAAAAAGTCTTGACCATTTCAATGCCCATCTCCGGTCCGATAACCCAACCGCCCATGCAAAGCGCGTTGGAGTTATTCACTGCGCGGCACATGTGTGCAGCGTACACGCTTTCACAACAAGCCGCCCATACGCCGGAAAATTTGTTTGCCACCTGCGACATACCCATGCCTGTTCCGCAAATAAGGATTGCCTTGCGCGCGGGGTCTTTCTGCAACAGCTTGGCGGCGACAGGCGCTGTGTCAAAAAAAGGTTTAGGGACGTCAATATCCTGCGTGCCTACATCCTCGTATTCTATGTTTTCCTCATCCAGATAAGCGCGAATGGCTTCCTTGAGTATAAATCCCGATTTGTCTGAACCCAGTATCAATTTCATGAAGGCTCCTCCTGCTTTTTAAGCTTTACCGCTTCTATGGCGGCTGTGTAAATATTCTCGGCGGTCAGGGACATTTTTTCCATAAGATACGGCAACGTGCCAACCACGCCGAAGCGGTCTTGTATTCCTACCATTCGCATGGGTGCGGGGTATTCGCGGCAGAGCGTCTCGGCGACAGCGGAACCCAGTCCCCCTATGACATTGTGGTTTTCGCATGTGACGGCGACGCCTGTTTTTCGTACCGAACGCAGCACGGTTTCAGTATCAAGCGGCTTTATGGTGTGTATGTTGACTACCTCTGCGGATATGCCGTCCGCCGCAAGCATCTTGGTCGCTTTCAGCGCCTCAGGCAACATAAGCCCCGAGGCAAAAAGGGAAATATCCTTTCCCTCACGCAAGACATCTGCCTTGAAAAGGTCAAACTTATAAGATGCCTCATCGAATACCGGCTGCATAACCTTTCTGAATAGCCGCATATATACCGGACCTTCATATGCCGCAATTTGCGGCAGGGCGGATTTCAGTTGAACGCCGTCTACGGGCTCAAAGATTACCATGCCCGGGATTGACCGCAGCACGCCAACGTCCTCAACGCTCAAGTGTGTGCCACCGTTCATTTCGGCGGAAACTCCGGGGTCGGTGCCCACGATTTTCACATTCATGCCCGCATAGGCAATGGAAATGGCAATTTGGTCGCAAATACGCCGCGTTGCAAACGGACAGAATGTCCCTATAAATGGGATATACCCGTATGAAGCCATACCTGCCGCCACCGACGCCATGTTAGACTCGGCTACGCCTACATCAAACGACCGCCCGGGGAATTTGTCGCGCAAGGATAAAGTACCGTTGGCGCGTGCTAAGTCTGCGTCTATGACGACTATATTTTCGTTTTTTTTCATTTCAGCAGCAAGCCATTCTCCGTAAATGGCGCGCATTTCTTTAACACTCATGACAACTCGCACCCCGCAGCTTCGTTTATTTCAGCCAGTGCCGTTTCCATTTGTTCCGGCGTTAAAATCATGTTGTGGTTCGTCGCTCCCGCCGCCTCGATAAAGGACACGCCTTTTCCTTTGACGGTATGCAAGATAAGCATTGACGGCTTACCCTTGACCCTTTTAGCGCGGCCAATTGCCTGTGATATGGCGGATACGTCATGCCCGTCAACCTCTTGCGTATCAAACCCAAACGCCCCCCACCGCGCGGCAGGGTCGCCGGTAGACATTATATCGTCCGTAAACCCATCAATTTGCAAGCGATTATAGTCAAGAAATACAATAAAATTGTCTAAGCCGAAATGAGACGCCGCCATAGCAGCCTCCCAGACCTGACCCTCCTGCGACTCGCCGTCGCCTACAATGGCGTACACATATGCGTCGTACCCGCGCAGCCGCGAGGCCAATGCCATACCGACGCCGCAGGATATGCCCTGCCCAAGCGAACCCGCCGTCATGTCTACGCCAACCGTGCGTTTCATATCGCAGTGGCTTGGCAGACAGGTGTTCGGCTTATTGAGCGTCCATAGCTCAGCTTCGTCAAAATATCCTCGCATCGAAAGCGCCGCGTATAGCGCGGGACCGGCATGAGCTTTTGATATTACTAAACGGTCACGCTCGGCTTTTTTAGGGTTAGCGGGGTCAATATTCATCTTGTCAAAATACAGCACCGATAAAAGCTCGGCAATTGACAAACATCCGCCGATATGCCCCACGCCAAGCGTTCCTATTTCCCTTACCGTCAAATATCGAATTTTGCGCGCTTGTTTTTCTAAAAATACATTGTCTGCCAAAGCAATCTCCCATTTCTTATTTAAGTGTCGTGACTACTTCATACCCCATCATCGCAGCGAAGGTTGAAAACACCTTGATGTAATCGCCGTATACCATTGCCACATGATGAGCAATACCATTATCAGCGACAAGACCGAACACCTCACGCACATGGTTGTCAAAGTGCAACTTTGCGTATGTTCCCCGCAATTCTTTTTCCATGTATTCGGCATGCCCCCGCTCAATAAAAACACGTGTTTTGCCGCGTGCGGTGTCAATACGAAACAGCGTGACTATGCCCTCCTTCATAACAAAATCTGTGGTAACGCCCTTTCCGCCCGCGAAATATGTATCAAGGCTCTTGACCGTCTTCGGGTGCGCCAGCGAGGCAGCCGCTACTCCGCAGTGCCACATCAGAGCATAATCTCCCGCAAAATCTACCTGTGATAAGTCTGCCATAAACGGCGCTTCGTCGGACAAAGCGCGACACGCCAACAGTGATAACGTACCCTCCAAATCGCCCTCGCAGCCAAGCGTATAGCCTCTATCCGTAAGCAATGCCATTGCGGCGCAGGGCGCGATACCGTACGCGGTGGCAAATTCCGGCCAGCAGCGCACCGCCACGCCGTCCAACTTGTTCTTTTTAATAAATTCTTCCATTGAGGCCGCAAGGCGCGCTACCTTTTCCGCTTGATTATCCGTTATGCCGGAACAATCAAGCGCCGCGATATCATGCTCGTAGCCGCCGCGATCCGCAGTTTCCTGCTCGTACAGCTCACTCAGCTCGTAATGGTCTACCAACAGCCCCAGTTCGTGAAACACATGCAAGTCCTCGGTATCCAAATTGAAAAAACCGTGGGCGCGATAGCCTGCGATCCCAACATGTGCGCTGCGAAGAATGGCTTTTACTCTGATGGCGTTGAGCCAGTCTGTATCAAGCGTATTTCCGATATGGCATGTATAGTTGTCAATGCCTGCCTTATAGAAATTGGAAGCATTTAAGTTGACGCCGCATACGGCATTTAATCGAATTTTGCCGCCGTTGTACGGCAACTCCTCATACGCCCACAGCAACACCGGCTTTTGAATATGCTTGTGCAATATCAGCGCCAAATGCCCTAAATGAAAAGTGCCGCTGATTATGACAATACCGTCCAGATGTTTTTCTGAAAGAATCGCGCCCGCCGCCTCCGCATCATCGGTTTCAATCACCGGCTCTTCTATAATTTCAAAATGCACCTCGGGCATTGAGCGCAGCTCACGTTTTGTACGCTCAAATAGCTCTGTTGCCGCAGGCACATCAAAGGTATGGCGCGCAAGACACACAACGCCGACAGAGATTTTCTTCATTTTTACCGCACCTCTCCGCTATTTATCATTTCCCCGTACATAAGCGTCAAATATTCTTCAGTTACGATGACGGGGCTGTTATCCATGTTGGGGTGTTTGCTTGCTTTAACCAGAGCCGGTATATCGTCCGCTGTTAAGCCAAGCCCCGACAAATCTGTTCTCAATCCGAGCTTATGCTTCAATTCGGTGATTCTTCCCGCCATAGCGGATGCGTCTGCAAAACCCAAGCACACCGCCATTGTGTCGATACGGGTGCCGTTCCACAGGCGCACAAAGAAATCAAGCGTTAAAGCGCATGCTTCACCATGCGGAATACCGAAACGATTGGTAAGCGCAAACGAGCAGGCGTGAGAAGGACCGGTTTTTGGCAGAGCAAAACCCATGCCCGCCATAACGGACGCCTGCGCCATATAGTCCTTTGCTTCGCGGTTTATCGGCTCCGTGCAAGCGTCTTCTATTGCTTCAAACACAATCCGTGCCGCCTCAATACACAGCGCGTCACAAACAGGCTGATGATTGATACTTACATACCCCTCTATTGCGTGGGCAAGAACATCCATGCCTGTCTGCGCCGCAACCCTTGACGGAATACCGTAGGTCAGAACGGGGTCTACAATAGCAACGCGAGGATAAAATGCTTTACCAAACATAGGTGCTTTAAAGTTCTTTGAGGAGTTTGTCAGTACGCTCACTGCTGTGACCTCGCTCCCCGTACCGGCAGTTGACGGAATTGCTATCAGCGGAATACCTTTTTCCGGCAATGGTTTTCCTGTTCCGTGAAGCTCCTCCACGCTCACGCCCGCCACCGACGTCACCGACGCGGCTTTTGCGCAGTCCATTGCGCTGCCGCCGCCTATTGCTATAACATATTCCGCCCCGCTGTCAGACAAAAGCTCTGCCAACGCGTCAACGTCTTTCGTTTCCGGGTTAGACCCGAATGCCGTAAACACCTCGACTATATTTGCTCCCGGAAGAGCGCACAACTCGTGGGCGTATCCCAAACGCTCAAGCGCCGGGTCGCAGACCAAGACGGCGTTCCCGTGAAGCCCGATTTTAAAGGCCGTCTCAAACACCTTGAGCCGTTTGTCACACCCGAAAATAATGTCTACAGGTTGCGTATACTCCCAAGTCATGTTACAATACCTCGTTTTTTATAAATCAAAAGAAATGCGCCGTATTTTCGCATGTTCATTTCAGCAAAATATCGGGGCGGGGTAATCCGTTCACTGTGACAACAGGCCAATCGCCGCAGGGAGTTATGACAGCAATACCGTTTTCTTCAAGCAAAACCGTGTCCTCAACCTTTGCGCCAAAACAGCTTGGATTAAAAGCATACGCCTCACCGGTCGCGGCAAAGCGCTCAGTGTTTTTATCAATGCGAAGCTCGCGGGGAAGATACCCGGTAATCCCGCCCTGATGATGTTTTTCCCACTCGCCTTTAAGCCCCTCTCTGGTATATGCGTCACACATTGCCGTAAACATATTACCAAGAGATAACCGTTCTTCCAACACACGAAACGCTTCTGCTTCTACTTTCAACAAGGAATAATGCTTCTGCTTTTGCTGTTCAGCGATTTCGCTGAAATAAACGGTACGTGTCGCCGATATAACAAGACCGCCGCATCTTGCACAAACCGAAAGAATCAGCTTTGCATTGGCGCATTTATTCGTTGGGATGAAGTGCCTAACCTGCTCGGAGCGCTCGTCCGCCCCCGCGAAAATGGAAATAGGCTCAATACCTTTCGACCACAGGGCAGCCGATACCGCCCCTGCCGCTTCAAATTCCGTAATGCCCGAAACGGCACTTTTAAGCGTTTCCTCAAGGGCGCTTGCGGTATTGCGCCCCAACACGCGAAAGCGGTCTTTTTCAGAGGGCAGCAACCGTGTGCGTACCGCCGCAAACCAATCGCCCCATTCGGCATCGGTTGCAATGCCGCCGCCGGCCAGCTTATCTGCAAAGTTAAAAAGACCGCCATCCTGCGCCCACGGTATAGTTTGAAGCTGAAAAAGGTCGCCGGGCAGTTCTTCGCGCACGATGCGCCCACCCTCAATGGAATTAGCTAAAATATACAAATTATCCTGCGTAACTAAAACCCATGCACAGGAGACCGTAGCCGCAAGCCCAAGGAATCCGCGTCCCCCTGCGGTCAGCCAGGAAAAATTCGGTTGTTCGCGCACAAGAACGCCGCACGCCTCGCTGCGGAGAAGCTCCGCACGCACAAGCGAGACCTTGTGTAAAACTTCTTCCCGCCTGTCCATACTATGAATATCCCCCTAGGCGCTTCACGGCGTCAACAATGTCAATCATAAAATCATCCCCCTGTCATTATCCTTTAACTGCCCCAATCATAACCCCTTTTACAAAATATTTTTGCAGGAAAGGGTAGATAATCAGCATAGGGATAATGCTTACAATAATTGTGGCATACTGAATGGAGCGGGTTGCCCCCAGCGCGTCGGCGGCAGCGGCATCCACGGTTATCATTTCTTGCAGCTTGTTTTGCAAAAGCATCTCGCGCAGGATTACTTGAAGCGGAAAGAGACTCCTCGTGCGAATATAAATAAGCGCCGAGGTAAAACCATTCCAGTGAGCCACGCCGTAATACAGGGAGATAACGGCGAGTACCGGCTTTGATAACGGAAGAATCAGCTTGAACAGTACCGTAAAATCCGTGCCCCCGTCAATTTTCATAGCTTCTTCCAAGGATGCCGGAATGCTTTCGAAAAAGCTTTTCATGATAATTACGTTAATGGCGGATACCGCGGTGGGGATAACCATTGACCATATGGTGTCGGTGAGCCTTAGCATATCAACTATAACAAAAGTCGGAATCATGCCGCCGGAAAAGAACATGGTGAAGATAATCATAATCATAAAAAATTTTCTGAAATGGAAATGCGTTCTCGAAAGCGGAAACGCCGCGCAAATAGTCATAATCACGTTGATGAAGGTTCCGACAAAAAGCAGAAAAGTGCTGTTCCTGTAACCGGTCCAAATAAACTTGTTGCTTAGTACATTTTTATAAGCGCTCAAATCGAAACCAATCGGGAACAATACAACTTTGTTTCTCATAACGGCAGTCATATCGCTGACCGAGTTGCTCAATATGTATATCACTGGGTAAAGAGTCACAACGATCGTAAAAAACATAATAAGATATATGCACGCGTCTGCGAAATCAAATTTGCGTTCGCCTACCATTTTCTTAACCTCCTTAGAACAGGCCTTTGCCCGAAAATTTCTTAGCCATGGAATTCGCTGCGACAAGCAGAACGCAGTTGAAGACAGAATTGAACAGTCCCACGGCTGCTCCAAGGCTGTAATTGCCGTTTACCATGCCGATACGGTATACATAGGACGAAATAACGTCCGCGTATTCATAAGTTGAGGTGTTATACATCAATATAACTTTTTCAAATCCCAAGCTCATCATTCTGCCTATTTGCAAAATCAAAAGTATGATGATGGTATCGGAAATACATGGTATAGTGATTTTCATAGCTTTTTGAAAACGACTGGCGCCGTCTAACGAAGCGGATTCATAGAGCTCTTGGTCAATACCGGCAATCGCCGCTATGAAGATAATGGCGTTCCAACCTGCATACTGCCAAATGCCTGAAATGGTAAATAGGGGCTGAAACCAAGTCCCTTCATTCATAAACCGAATTTGCTCGCCGCCAAAGGCGAGGATAATACGATTGACAATTCCGTAATCGACCGCCAGTAAGTCCTGCATTATGCCGACCACAACCACAAGAGATATGAAGTTGGGCAGATACGAAACAGTTTGAATAAAGCCTTTAATCTTACTAAATTTAATTTCGTTAAGTAAAACCGCGAAGATTATAGGTGCGGGAAATCCAAAGATCAACTGGAGCGCGTTAATGCTTAACGTATTTCGGACTACTCTGAAAGCAAATTCCGAATTAAAAAACGTCGTGAAATTTTTAAATCCGACCCATTTACTGCCCGTAATCCCAAGGAAAGGGCTGTAATTCTGAAAAGCGGTCACAAGGCCGAGCATAGGGCCGTACGCGAAAATTAAATAGTAAATCAATACGGGCAAAAAAATAATAAGCAGGTATCTGTTTTCATAAACCTTTTGCCCAAAAGTCTTTTTCTTTTCTGTCGCGGTTTCCATCATTGAGACACCACCCTTTTTAATGAGGTGCGGCCCATATCCCTATGAACATGAGCCGCACGTGTCACACCGTTAAAGATTGTTTTCTTTTAAAGCTTTGCGTAAGCGTCATTTAAGACCTGCATATAGTCATCGACCCTCATGTTTTTCAAGGTCGCCGTAAAGTTGTCATAATCGCTATCCAAATTCCAGTCGCCGCGGATGAATTTCACAATTGACTCGTCCAAATAGGTGAACAAATCCGTTTGTACAACGGCATATTCCTCTATCAGCGCGGTGGGGATAGGAAGCTCGCCCATTGCAAACCTGCGGACGCCGGGACCGAAGCCGCCCGCGTTTAAAAGAGATGTCGAATAAACATCAAGCTCCGGAGGGGACGCTTTCTTTATATAATCGTACAGTCTCACACATGCCCATCTTTCCGACGGCGCAACTAAAGTCGCCACAGCTTGAGTCATGGCCATATCAGGGTTTGCTACGATTTTGTCAGTAAATTCGGGTTGTCCGTTTACCATTTCGTAGGTGTCGCCCTCAATGCCGAAGTTGAATAGCATCTGGCCTTCCGGGCTGAAGCTGTAGTCCAAAGCCTTGATAACCGCTACAGGGTCGGCGCAGTTGACTGATATGGAAAAGCCCAAACCGTTTCCGGCAAGACCGCCTGCGCCGCCGTAGGCAGGTACTCCGTCTTTATTCTTCAAGGGAAGCATGGGTAAAACCCTGAAGTCGTCATAAGCTTCGCCTGCCTTGGAGTTATAAATAGGGAAACGCCCCTGTCCCACAAACGCAATACCGACACGGTTGTTAGTCATTTTCGCTTCAAACGTGGCGTCATCTCTCACAGCGTCCAAATCGGGGTCCATAAGACCTTCCGCATACAGCTTTCTGACGTATTGCATAGTCTCAACGAACTCCGGCTGTAACGCGCCGAAAACCAGCTTGTTTTCGCCGTCTTTTAAGTAACCTCTGGAGCTGTACATACCTATCGGCCAGCCAAACACATCAAAGTAGCCTAACCCCTCTGAGCCGGGTCCATTGGTGAAATAAGTAGTATAGGGAATGATTTTTTCGTCGGTCAATTGAGCGGCGTTGTCTCTAAAGGCGACCAATGTGTCGTACAGCTCGTCAAGCGTTTCGGGGGCTTTGAGACCAAGCTTGTCAAGCCACGCGTATTGAGCGTTAAAAATTCTGTAGCTGGACACGCGATAGTCTTCGTTCATCTGCTGAATTACGAACAGCTTGCCATCCTCGGTGCTGTTTACAGGGATGGTGCTGGGGTCTTTCTGCAGCGCGGCCAGAATATTGGGCGCGTGTTCTTTAATCAACGGCATTAAATCGACAAGTGCACCCTGCTCACCGTAGCGGATAGCGGTATCCTTGAGCATATTCGTATAGATTTCCGGCATATTGCGGGAAGCGAAGCTTAAGCTAAGCTGTTCCTCTTGGTTTTCAAGGGTAGCCATCGTCACCCAATCAAAATATAGATTGGTAACTTCGGAAAAGCGTTGAATTGCGGGGATTTCATTATAGCTCGATATACCAACCATGTTGGGGGAGATTACGCCGTACCCGGTTACAGTTATAGGTTCGCTGCTGACTTGCCATGGGTTGTCAGAGTCGGCGGGCGCCGCTTCGGAGGAGGCCGCAGGCGCAACGTCTGACGGCGGCGCGGTGGACACATCCGGCGTTGCAGCGGAGCTGCAAGCCGACAACAATAACATTGCTGCCAAGATAATAGCGAGCACAAATTTTGATACTTGCAATTTTTTCATTTTTTACATACCTTTCATTGTTTTTTCGCGAAATGATAATTTTCACCATGACAGGGATAGATTCCAGACCGAAAAAACGTTATTTAATTAACAGCCTCAATCAATTAACATTATAACAGTATCCATTTCTATTTGTCAACTATAATTCAATAAAATATTTCATATTTTATGCCAAATATTTTCAATTATTGTAGCAATACTGCCCATGTGCTTGAATTTTTAATTAAAGCTATTCATAAATAACGGGCAATCCGCATTCGCGCCTATTTAGGCGAAAAAAGAACCTTCATCCGCGTAAAGTTACAGATAAAAGCCCTTTTTACAGCCTGTTTTTAAGCTGATTTACTATGGCGCTTGTTCGCCGCGTGTTAATGTACCGCAACTCCTCCTTGCTCAAAGAATCCGCTTACCGCCGTGGCGGCGGGGCCCAGCGTTTCAAGCTGCATATTGTAATGGCTGAACCGCACTCTTTCCGCTTCCGTAAAGCGGGTAAGCTTGTCAAGCAGCATGGTTTTAAATTTCTCGTTTTCAAACAGCTCGCCATAAAGGATTACGCCATCGGGGTCAAGGAGCGTAAGAGTGTTTTTTATGGCAAGACCGAGATAGAACGCAGTTCTGTCGAATATTTGCTCGACTACCTTTTCCCGTAAATCAAAGGCTTTTATAACTTCATATATGGTAACCTTATCGGCGTCGCCGCCCGTAAGCTCCCAGAGAACAGGCGTCATTCTCTCGCTCAAAATACTTTTCAAGTGGTTTTCAACGGCGTCGTAATGAATTATGGTTTCAAAACAGCCGCAATCCCCGCAAACACAGGGCGCGCCGTTGGGATCGGCGGCTATGTGCCCAAGTTGAATGGCTTTGTAGTTGGGCGCACTGTATATATTGCTTTCGGGCGAGAGAGCCGCGCCAAGACCGGGTCCGTATTTAATCAACAGGAGTGAGCCTTTGTTTTCTTGCCTGCTGAGAATGCTTTCCACGTGTGCGAGAGAGCAGATGTTATTGGTAAGCAGTACAGGAAGCCCTATGCTTTTCTCCAAAATATCCTCAACGGGGATATTGGCTTCCTGCCACACTTGGAACGCGTTTATGCTTACGCCGTGCACGTTGTCGACAATACCATTAACGCTTACCCCTAAGCCGACTACCGAGCGGTTGCCGAAAAGGTCTTGCCTTTTCAGAAGGTCGTTGATTACGCAAACTAATTTTTCAAGGATAGCGTTCGCATTTTTGCGGCACTCATCAGTATAGACGACGGTTTCAAAGAGTACGTTAAGATTCAAATCTACGCACAGGATACGAAGCTTATGTCTGGATATGTAAACTCCGATAGCGGCGTATTTTTCACTGCTGATTTGCAGCAGAATCTCGCGGCGGCCTTTCCTGTTTGGGGATATTTGTGCGCTTAACTCTTCAATAACCCCTTCATCCAAAAGCTCGCTCACAATGATGGTTATGGAGGCGGGGGTCAACCCCAGCTTCACGGCAATTTCCTTTCGAGAAATTGCTTTTTCACGCTGAACGAGCTTCAGCACCGCGCTTCGGTTCGTTTTTTTGACGTCTAACATATTGACGCCGTGCTTTTTCTCAGAACCCAAATTTCTCCCCCTCCTCCTTAATAATGTCAATCCGGATGTCCGTTGCAGAGGTACTTAGCAAATGTCTGGATTTTTTTCGATGTAACCCTTGTATGCGTAAAAACTGTCTTTAGGTATGCGCTGTTGCGTTTCATAGTCCACATACACAAGGCCAAAGCGTTTTCCGTAACCGCACGCCCACTCAAAATTGTCCATGAGTGTCCAGCAATAGTAGCCCTTTATATTGAGTCCTTTACGGTTTATATTTCGTATGGTTTCCAAATGGCGCAGAATATAATCCGCGCGCTCGGAGTCGTGTATCGCGCCGTCCTCTACACAATCTTTAAGCGCACACCCGTTCTCGGTGATATAGATTGGGATGTCTGTATAGTCCAAACGGATTCGCTGAATCAAATCCACAAGCGTTTCGGGGCAAATATCCCAGCCCATGTCTGTTTTAGGCAAATCTGTGTGGCCGTCCTCATTCAGCAAATAACAGGACGAGCGGTATCTTACGACGGTATGCGAATAAAAGTTGAGCCCTAAAAAATCTATCGGCGTACTGATAACGTCAGAATCCCCGACTTGTATAAAATCAAAAGAAGTTCCGCACCGCGCGGCAAAAAGCATGGCTATGTCGCGCGGGTAGCCCTTGCCAAAGAGAGGGTCAAAAAACCACCGGTTTCGGTAGCCGTCCTGCGCGGTACGCGCAATATCGTCGCGAAAGCTGCCGCTCTCGGCATAAATCGGCGCAGGATTCAGAGTAATGCCTATTTGCCCCGGCAAGCCCATCTCTCGAAAAGACTTAATTGCCATACCGTGGGAAAGCAATTGGTGGTGTGCAGCTTTAAGCGCTTTTTCCATATTCGTATAACCCGGCGCAAGCGTTCCCTCCATGTAAGAGAGGAACGAGGCACACCACGGCTCATTGTGGGTAATCCACATGGGAACATCCGCCCCCAACTCGTCAAAGCATTTCCGGGCATACTCGTTATACCATTCGGCGCATTCCCTGTTTTCCCAACCGCCTAAATCCTGCGCCCACTGCGGCAGGTCAAAATGATAAAGCGTAACGGAGGGTGCGATATTATATTTCTTCAATTCTGCTAAAATATCGCGGTAAAACCGCATGCCGTTTTCATTGTACACGCCTTTTGCGCTGTAAATCCTTGACCATGCTATAGAAAAGCGGTAGCTGTTTACCCCCAATTCAGCCATGAGCGCGATATCCTCTTTATATCTGTGGTAATGGTCGCAGGCAATGTCGCCACTGTCGCCATTGTAAATTCTTCCGGGCATTGTACAATAAGTATCCCAGACAGAGGGTACACGCCCGTCCTCCGAAATTGCACCCTCAATCTGATAGGCCGCCGTTGCGACGCCGTACACAAAAGATTTATCCCTTTTCAATTTCTCCTCCAGCCTGGATGCCGCTTGGGCTTATCCCTCCGTACTGATTCCCCTTTGGTTAGACATTCTAACCAAATAATATATCCTGACGATAAAAATGTCAATCGCGGCGCAAATAATTCAATCCGCATAAGACGAAAAGTATTCATTTGTCAAGGGTGCAAAAGGATTTTTATAAAGTTTTCGCGCCGGGAAATCTCAGCGTGATTTTTTTGTCTCGTAAAATATTTTTGAAAAGTCTTGCTTGTAACCCTACGTCATGCGTTATAATGTTCGCAGGGAGGGCTGATGAACATGGATAAACACAGAGCGATTCCGCAGGGCTATATGACTGTGGGTGCATTGGCAAAACGGATGAACACCACCGTCCGTACCCTGCAATACTACGACAAAGAAGGGCTCCTCTCGCCGTCCGCCGTAACCTTGATTGCGTACTACTGTAAAATGGGATTTTGCCATTGCGTACCGCCTTTCTTTTTGGTAAAATGGAAGCATCCCGGCAATATAAACATGTCGGCAGGATGCTGATTGTATATGCACAAATGCGCATGGTGGCCGGGTTTATCACATCCAATCGGGATTGTATGTGACCCACTCACATACTTTTGCTGCGCACAAAGTAAGAGCGGGCCCTGCCGGGGGCTACCGCCTGCGGGCGGGAATAATGAGCCGCCTACGGCGGCAGGATTAAAAACCGGGCTGTCAACTTCTGGACATTTTGTCCAGAAGTGACCCGCCGACTTCGGGCCAAGTTGACCCGAAGTTGCACGCTCGGTTCATCGAAAAATATTATGAATTGAGGTGCTTCTGATGACTGAAATCGTATTGAATACAAACACATTGCCAGAGCCGCTACTCCGTATGATACACACAGAAAAAGTAACGGCGCGTGAAGCTGATGGAATAATCAGCTTGATACCAGTTGGAATGCCAAAGAAAAGACCACGCTCAGAAATGAGGGGAATACTCAAAGGTAAGGTCTGGATGGCAGACGATTTTGATGCCCCGCTAGAAGAAATGAAGGAGTACATGGAATGAATTATCTCCTTGATTCACACGCGGTCATTTGGTATTTTGAAGATTCGCAAAAACTCCCGCAAAAGATGATTGAGATAATAGATGATTCCAAAATGAGCGTTTATATTTCTTCTACTTCTCTTTGGGAAATAGCCATCAAAATGAATTTAGGCAAGCTAGATGTGGAATTTTCATTTGACGAGTTACTTGCTGGTATTGAAGCCACCGACTTTGATATTCTGCAAGTCGAAAACGAATATTTGCAACAGCTTTCAACCTTGCCCCCAATTCACAAAGACCCTTTCGACCGTTTGTTAATTGCTTCTGCGATTGCGGAAGATTTGACGATTATAACCACCGATGAAAACATACAGAGGTATGATGCAAAGTGGATTTGGTAAGAGGAGCATGAGAAGAAATATAGCCATAGTATTCTTGTTAGTGCTTTTTATTCTTGCAGGGTGTAGCATAACGGACGAGATTACTCCCATGTATGATGAAGCCTTAACCAGTTCCGAATCTTTATCGTCTGTTGCTCCATCTAACGAGGAAATCCACGCCGAATCAGAGGATTTTCTTGAGTATTTACTTTATCATACAGTTGGCGAAACGGACACCTTAATCGGGAGTTTTACATTTCCAGATGACCTGCTATATTACAGGGACAACAGTGGTAGGGTTCGAGTAACGCATCTAACAACGTTCGCAGATGAAAATGATACATTTATTGGCGTTGGCATTGACAATGGTATGGTCGGATTAGGCCGTCTGTTTCGCTTGAATCTTGATACTGCCGAATTAACCGGCTATGAAGCTATAGTTCCAATCTGGCCTCTTAGAGATGCTATTGTTGCCGATGGTTATATTTATCCCAAAAGAAATCGCTTGCAGATAAATCCCAATGAAATATCTTACACATATTATGCTTTAAAATCGCTAGACGAAATTACGGTCAAATTCGATATTGACAACGACACAGGCTATCTCAATCATGACAATATATTAGAGTGGCGGCGCAATCCAGATAACGGCGACTGGTACGTTTATTTTCAGGTTGCCAGATACTCGGGGAGAATGCCTGAAAATAATTTTGAAGCTTATTATGAAATTGATTTATACTGTGCGGTTTTTGATTCTAATAGCAATATAAAGCACACGAACAACACAACCCTAACGTGGCCTATAGGCCACGGTTGGTACGAGCCACCGTGCGGCGGTTTTATAGTGTGGGAAGATAAAATTTATTTTGGATATGTCAACAAATGGCATTCAGATGGGTTCTCTGTAGATGCTGAGGAAATCTCTGTTATTGAATATTGTCCCTATTCCAACGATGTGCGGATGATTGCCAGTTATCCATCAGAACAAAGGAGAATCACTGTGATTTCCATAGATGAAGGTATACTGACTTTTCATTTGGGGTCGGATTCCGACACTTGGGAAAAACGACAAATATCAATTGCAGACGGAGAAGAATTGATAATGCCAATTGCAATCACCCGCCCTAGATTTCCATTGATTTTCGTTGGATACAGCCCCGATGGTGGTATTTATTATATTGTTGAGAGTAGTAGAGAGTAGCCAAACTATACAGCAACACGGACGCCTTTTCAAAAAAAGGTGTCCGTGTTTTACATTACCGTTTGTTGGCTGTCTATCACGTTTATTTGTGTGTGGTGTGGTTGCTTCCTTATGCACACTGGTCATTACAGTCAAGGTTGCAGCAGTTTCGTCCGCAGCAATGCTCAAATTGCCGGTTCCGTCAATTGCGGTGCTGACGGAATTGTTCCCGCTCACGCTCCATGTCACGGTGTCGTCCGCGCCGGCCAGCGCGTCTACAGTGGCAATAAATTGTTGACTTCCACCTTTTTGGACACCCAAAGTGTCGGGGGTAACGGTTACAGAACGAACTGTCGGCCGATGCACAACCAATTCACCGTTTTCCACAGTCATTTCGGTAATGTGCAGGCGTCGCATAGCTGTGTTGGAAGGCGCGGGGTAACCGGTCAGGTTGCTTGGCCGTCCATGATAAACGATGACTGTTTTGCCGTCTACAGGGTTGGTGTACACAGAATGATGTCCCATGCCGGTAGCCAGCGAATCGCGGGAGATGATGGGGCGATAGTTGCTTGGCTTGACGAATTGTGCGTTAGCCAATGTACCGTCACCACCGGCGATATCCCATGTCGAATATCCGACATAATAACCGGCAGATTCCCACGCGCCACCACTGTACATCAAATAGCCGATACCGCCTTTTTCATAGTAATACGGCCCTTCAATACAGTAGCTGCCGCCCGGATATTTTTCTTCTTCCAGCGTTGTATCCGCAATCATTTTCGCGGTTGCCCAATCAGGAGTGACAGGGTCGCTGCATTGAACCATGTAGATTACCGTATCACCGCTGGATTTCTTTTGTGCATAGAATAAGTAATAGTTGTCAGTGCCGTTCTCATTCCGCATAACCATATGAGGGTCGATAGCCCAGAAACTATCTTGCAGAGATTGAAGAAATGTGAACGGCCCAAGCGGGTCTGTGGCGGTAGCGACCGCCAACCTATGGCTGAAGTCGTCACCGTCGGTTCTTCGCGCGGAATAGTACATATAGAAAGTTTCGTCCGACTCATTGTAGAACACATCCGGTGCCCAGAATTGATTCTGGAAACTGCTTTAGTATGCGAAAAAATGGCTGGGCTGGATGGGTTCGAACCAATTAAATTTATCGTCCAATCTCAAGTTTATACGAAAATCTGCTTTTTACCCAACAGAAAATCCTCTAAACCGAGATTCGCGCTGCCGACGACGAGAGAAAGAGCTTCGGGATAAAGCTTTTTGAAAACAAGGCTTCCCCCAATATTCTTTACCCTGCCACTCTTAACCTCAATAGCGGTCAGCCGGCTGCCTTTCTTGATAACGAAGTCAACCTCGTTACTGCGCTCACGCCACCAGTAGACCTCAAAACCTTCCTCTTTGCTTCTCGAAAGCAAATATGCTCCTACCGCGCTTTCTACAAGCCTGCCTTTGTCCTTGGAGCTGCCCAGCAGGCGCCGTCTATTCGCACCGTCTGCATATGTCATCAGTGATGTGTCGAATACGATAAGCCGGGGGGAACTTTTGCGGGTACGGATTTTGTTACCGGAATAATTCTGCAAGCCTGTCAACATATTTGCTTTGCCGAGAAGTTCCAGATAGTGTGCCAATGTCACTGTATTCCCTGCATCTTGAAGCTGCCCGAGCATTTTTGTAAAGGATAATTCTTGTGCGCTGTAACCGGAACCGAGCATGAACAGTGAACGCAGCAATGCAGGTTTTCGCACTTCCTCCATCATCAAGATGTCCTGCGATATGGTCGGTTCCACAATGGATGTGCCCATATACCGCGCCCAGCGGCTTTCATCTTTAATGAGCGGTGCTGCACCGGGATAGCCGCCGAAAAACAGAAAGTCTTCAAGATTGTACCCAAATGCTTCTTTACATTCCGAATAACTCCAATGGGGCGAATATAGCACCTCAAACCTGCCCATTAGCGATTCGGCAAGCCCTTTTTGTAATAATAGGGAGGATGAGCCTGTGAGAACCACCTTCAAGACCGAAAACAATCTGTTGTCCTCATCCCAAAGGAGCTTGACAATAGACGACCAGTTAGTTATTTTTTGTATTTCGTCGATAACGAGTATGGCTTCGCCGCTTTTGGCAAGGGAGCGGGCGTGCTCCCACTCATTGCGGAGCCATTCGGGTGAATTAAGATTAGGGTCATCGGCGCTGACGAAGTGGGATTGTATACCCAATTCTTTCAGGGATTGCAATACCGCCGTAGTCTTACCCGTTTGTCTCGGACCTGCCACTATTTGAATAAACCGGCGCGGCTCTTTCAGCCTTTTCACCAGTTGGGAAACCAATATCCTCTTGAACATAATTAAGCATCCTCTCGGTAATTGCATGATGTTTTTAAAATTTACTCAATACGATTTACTATTTACTTATTATAGCGATGATTTATAATTTGTCAAGTCTTTCTTCTAAGATACAATATCAAGCAGCTTAATTCTGGAAAAAGTCTATCGTGTGCTGTACCTGAATCAATAATTACCGGTTTATTCTATACGGCCATGACGCGAGCCGGTTTTTTTATACTTTTTGCAGTAAACCAAGCATATTTTGATACTATTCATATAGTACATAATCGT
>WRLK01000046.1 GCA_009777635.1 Oscillospiraceae bacterium
GTTGTCAGCCTTTTGTCCAAAACCGAATATGCCTCGAAATCCGGATGCTGCCGCGTGGAATTACAACCGCACGGTATTGAAGTTCTGCATGTATATCAGTAGGAATATGGATGGCAATTTTGTTCTTAACTGCCTGCCGTGTATATCTTCGGTTCTTATGCCCGTAACGAAGCAACGGAAAAGAAAAGGATATCGTGTCAACCGTTGCACGGCTGATTCAATATGACAGCGATAAAAAAGACTGATTAAAACCCGTTATTAACGTGACAACAAGCGGTAATTAT
The DNA here is from genome assembly GCA_009777635.1 of Oscillospiraceae bacterium. Taxonomy (GTDB): domain Bacteria; phylum Bacillota; class Clostridia; order Oscillospirales; family Ruminococcaceae; genus WRAV01. The sequence continues at coordinate 285 of WRLK01000046.1, forward strand.
GGTATAATTTACTTGTTATCTTAAAAAATACTGCTTTTCCAAAAAGGCAGTTTGCGGAGGCGATTGTCATACCGACTGAAAATCCTGTATTGACCGGCTTTCACCCCGACCCGTCTATGATATTTGTGGACGGTGTTTTCTACATAGCCAATTCTACTTTTGAGTATTATCCCGCGGTAAAGATCTCCAAATCCGTGGATTTGGCGAACTGGGAAACCGTCTGCTACCCCCTCACCAGCCAGATTCAACTGCGTGGGGCACTGAGCCAGCACGGCGTCTGGGCGCCGTGCCTTTCCTATTCCGGCGGCGCGTTCTATCTGGCGTTTACAGACGTAAAAACCGCGGTGGAAGGCCCGTCCAGAGACACGCCGAACTACATATCCAGAGCTTCCAATCCGGAGGGTCCTTGGAGCGAAGCAATCTACGTCAACAGCTCCGGCTTTGACCCAAGCTTGTTTCATGACGATGACGGGCGCAAATACTTCGTGAATATGGAATGGGATTACCGCAAAGACGGGATTCGCAGATTCACGGGAATTTTGCTGACCGAGCTAGATCCCGTTACCCTGCACCCCGTTTCCGCTCCGCTGCGGATTTTTCCCGGCACATCCCACGGTTTGACCGAGGGTCCGCATTTGTACAAGAAAGACGGATACTACTATCTGCTGACGGCGGAAGGCGGGACATCCTACAATCACGCCGTGACGGTTGCGCGCAGCAAGCATATCACCGGCCCTTATGAAACCGGGCCGCAGCCTTTCCTTCTCACCGCAAAGGACGCGCCGGAAGCCTATTTGCAAAAATGCGGACACGGCAGCCTGTGCCGGGATGACAACGGAAGATGGTGGGTTGCTTTCCTCTGTTCAAGACCCCTGCCGGATACGCGTTATTGCAATCTTGGACGTGAAACCGGTATCGCGGAGGTGGTTTGGGAAAAAGAAGCGTACCCCCGTTTGAAAAACGGCTCTTTGATTCCTGACAAATTCTTTGACGGCTACGGCGAAAAAATGCCCGGAAAGCCGTTGGAATTTGATTTTTCAAAAAAAGAATTTCATGATTGTTTTCAATCCCTGCGGGTTCCCGCGGAGTATGATTTGCTGGAAAACGGGGCTTTGCGGTTGTATGGCAAGGAGTTTATCAATTCCCGCAATTTTCAGAATATGCTTGTCACGCGGCAGCGGAGCTTCCGTTTTGTGGCGGAAACCGCTATTTGCAATGTAAACCGCAATTACCGCTGTTTTGGGGGGCTGATATTCCGTTACAGCGAGGAAAACCAGTACTATCTGCAATTTGCTTATAACGATGAGGCGGCTTCAAATGAATTATGTGTTTTAAAGGTTGAAAACGGGGTCTTTTCCATGATGAAGACCAACGGGGATAAAAACATTACGATTGGCTCGGATACCGTCCATCTGCGGTTGTCTGTCAATGGCGCGACCGGTTATTTTTCTTATTCTATGGACGGTGTGGATTATGAGAAAATCAATCTTATGATTGATACGCAAATTTTGTCGGATGACGCCCCACCGACAGGGTTTACGGGTAGCTTCGTGGGGATGGCTGCCAGCGATTTGGAATACAACAAGCAGTTCTGCGACTTTCTTTATTTTCGTTATCAAGATATTCTATAATCCAAATTATATTTTTTAAAACGGCTATCATTTTTAATGTAAAATGATAGCCGTTTTTGATGGCCCCTCCTGCCAAGGTTCTTGGTTATTCATAAAACTTGCCGTTACCCTCATAAAGCCGCATTGTTCTTATCGGCGCGGGGCTGTCCACGCTTTTGTTTTTATACAGCGGCAGATAGCTTCCCCCGGGTGATATGCCTACAACATTGTCGCCGCGCCATTTCACATGGTATTTTTCATCAACAGCAGTTTCTACCGTTTCACGCTCGTCCATCGGGAAAGTAACCGTTACGGCAGTCCCCTTCTTAACCGCGCCCAGCCGCAGGAATACCCGGTCAATGCAAGGCAGTGTACGCCCCGTTTCCTCTTTTGATTCATCGCCATGCCTGTAATTGACCTGTATCGCACCGTAAGGCGCCCATTCGGGCGTGCGGCAGACAAGGTCGGGCAAATCCTGTTTTACAGTTAGCACAACCTTGCCCTCATAAGGCAGATGGCTTTCTACATCAAGCCACGGAGTTGCGCGGTTTAACAGCAGGTTTACCGACACGCGCCCTCGCTCTTCGGTAACGATGCTGCTCCAGCCATAAAACAGCCCACGGCCTCCCGCTGCGACGCAGCAGGTTTGCACGTCCATAATATGTCCGCGCCCCTTTACGCCGCTGTAGACAAAGTCATTGGGTGCGGCATAGCCCGCAAAGGCGCCCTTGAGCCGGTCTCCAACCCGGTAAAAGGTTTTGTATCCGGCGATATCGCGTTCTTTTGTATCCAGTTGATGAACCCACGAGGTATCGGTGAGTTGTGATTCCACCAGATGTCCGCGCAGGAAGCGCTCCGCAACAGCCCAATACTCCGTATAGCCGCATTTTGCCAGAGTAATGGCACAGCCAATCGCGTCAACCAGCGTGCAGGTTTCGTGTTCATAACACTGGTCGAGCATATCGCCCGGCGTCCATCCGAAGCCGGTGCACCAGTGCTCAAGAGCCCAACGATAGCAGCGCTCGACCCAGGCCGTCAGCCGCGCGTCATTTTTGAACCGTGCAAACCGCGCGATGGATAACAGCGTGCCCATCCGCGTGTGGAAGTGCCCGTTGCGGTATTCCAGCGCGCCGTTCCAACTGCCGTCAGGCAGGAAAGCCCCGCTTCGCTGTGTGATATTGGCGACAAAATTCTCACAAAGCTCCAGCGCGTCCGCGTTGCCCGCAAGCTTGTGATAAGTGAGGATTGGCCCCACCTGCCGCCCCCACATGGCGCAAGGGTCGTAAGCCAGACGAGTGTTCACCGCGTCCAGAGAAGGCCAACCATCCTCTAAATATTCACTGGCAGGGTAGTACCAGCTCTCCCGCTCTTTGCGGGCAATACGCTTCAGCGCCGCCATATGCCGGTCGGCAAATCCTTTTATATCCTCGTCGTCGGTCGTGGAATACCATGTGCCAAGCCCTAAAATCACGGCGCGCTGGTCAATCATGGATGCACCGGGGCGAAAAGGCGCGTCCAGCCGGGCAATTTCCTCCTCGGTAAAGGAGTTTCTCCTGTAAGCAAGCCCGTTTTCATGTATAAAGGATAACAGGTTGCGGCGATACCGCTCTTCTACCTCTTCGCCCTCCGACGTGCCAGTCATGCTCCGCACCAGTGCAATCGTGTCCACCAAGCGCCCGTGGCTGGAGCCGTAATCCCAGTTGCCGTGGCTCATCCACGCCGGGTTTTCTTCGTCGGATTGCAGGAACCCGCTGAAAAAGGGAATTCCCCCGCAATCGTCATCCGCCACGTTCAGCATCGCGTTAAATGCCAGCTTTGCACGTTGCGCAAGGTCAAGCGTATCAGGCATTTGCCGTTCAACATAACCGCCCATTATTCTTCCCCCGTCAAATAATCATAGATACCGGCGCCGCTTTCAAGCTCCTGCACCATATTAACCGCCAGCATATTCCAGTTCAAAAAGCCGGGGCTCATCACAGGTTCACCTGTTTCAGGGTTGTAATATTCGTGCAGCTCACCGCTTTTTTCAAGGTCTTCGCCCAGCAGGCGCAAGGTTTTTTGGCAGAGCGTTTCGGCTTCGGCGCGGTAGCCGTAGTTCAAAAGCCCTCTGAATACCACATAATTTACCACAAGCCATATGGGTCCCAGCCAGTTAGACGGGTTGTTGGTGGCCTCCAGATTATACATTTTTTCGTCCCGCGCAAGGGCACGGACGCCAAAATCGCTGCAAAAAGTGACCGCATCGAGGGTATGCCGTACAATATCGGCGGCCTGCTCTTTTGTAGCAATTCCGGTAAACAATGGGATAAATCCTGTCCATGTCCGCACCTTAACCGGCAGCGTTTTCCAGAAAACGCCAAGCCCCTTGTGGAACCAGTCGTAATTGCGCGTCTTGATATCGACGTCAACCGAATAGAAGAAACGGTCGCGGGAATCCCAGCACTCGGTTTGTATTGCCTGATTCAGGCGGTCCGCCTTATTCCTGTAGCTAATCGCCTCGTCTTTTTTGCCGAATGCGGTCAAAATTTTAGCCATAGCGCGCAACTCGCCCACCATAAAGCCATTCAAAAAAACGCTGGCCGTGGAAAAGCGAGGTCGCCCGAAGACGGCAGGGTCGTTATCCATGCCAATCATCACGTCATCTGCCCAAACATACAGTCCGCAATTTTCATTGTAGTAAAAGCGGTCATAACAGTCAAAGTATTTCTCCAGCTTCGGGATATGCTCTTCCAGCCATGAAAAGGAGCCGGTATATCCGCTGACAATACAGGCCTGCTGGCACAGGAAAGGCTTGTGTATGTTGAGCACGACCCCCTCCTTGTGTTTGCGAATCAGGTAACTGTCGAGCCCGTCTGATTCGGCAAGGCCGCCAACCATCATGGGGATATACCCGTCCGGCAACTGGAATTCTAAAAAATTCAGCACATTACCCCGGGCATGGGCAGCCAGCTTTTCCGAAAAGTTCGCGTCCGAATAGGTTGTGCGGGAAAACCCCATCAATGCGTATGCCGTCCAAAAGGTGTCCCAATCCCAAAGATTGCTGTCGTAAATGGAGCCGGGGTCGATAAATGGATGCGGAAACCGTGCGCTTGCAGATTTAAATACACGAGGGCACCGTTCCTGAATATACTTTTGGATAGCCTCCAGGTGAGCATAATCGCGTTCATTCATCATTTTTCACTCCTTGCCGCCGTCAAAGCAGCGCATAATTCTTTCGCGGCAGAGTCTTCCAATGTCAGGAATCCTTCGCGGATAAAATCGTTTATGCTGCGTTCCCCCGCCATCATGGTAAAGAGCATCATGGAGGTAAGCTCCGGCAGCCTCTCGCTGAGCACCGCCATTGCGGCGGGGTTTGCATCGATTTCGCTGATGGGCGTGTCAAGATTTATAGCAGGGCGCTTTGTGCTTTCAGGTATATAGCGGAAGCTGTGTTCGCCAGAACCAAGCTCCTTCACGGCTGTGTCCGCGCTGTCGGGCAGCGTTAGTTCGGCAGTTGTTCTAAAAGGCACCGTGAAACGAAGCTCCAGTTCGCCGTTGCTGCAATAGCGCCACGCGCTTTTTATAGTTCCCGCCGGTGAATGAAACTCGGCTTCAAGGCTGCCTAAAGACGGGCTTGGCTGCGGCAACAGCCGGAACCGGCGAAAACCGGGGGATTCTTCTAAGGGGATAATACCCGCCGCGTTTTGGTACATCCACTCGATGATGGAGCCATAAGAGTAATGGTTGAGGGAATTCATGCCGGTATCGCTGATGCTGCCGTCAGGCAAAATAGAATTCCAGCGCTCCCAAATCGTGGTGGCGCCCATGTTCACCTGATACAGCCAGCTGGGGAAATCCTCCTGCAGCAGCAGCCGGTAAGAGATATCCCCGGAGCCGGTGGCTGAAAGCACCCGGCAAAGATAAGGCGTGCCGATAAAACCGGTGCGCAGGTGGTAGCCGGATTCTTTTAGCTTCAAGCGCAAGGCATAGGCTGTCTGTTCCCGGTATTGGTGCGGAATAATATTAAAATGCAGAGCCAGCACATAAGCCGTCTGTGTCGTCAGCGCCAAACGCCCGGTTCCGGTGACATATTCGCGGACAATCGCCTGCCGGATTTCCTCAGACAGCGCCTCGTAGCCCGCCGCTTCATCCTCCAAACCAAGCACGCGAGCCGCCTTTGCCGCAAGCATGGATGAATAACGGTAAAAACAACTTGCCAGATAAGTTCGTTCCGTTCCGCCAAAGCGGTTGCCAATGGGGTCTTCGCCGTCAAGGGACAACCAGTCGCCGTAATGAAAGCTGCCCTTCCACAGGCGGGTGTTTCCTGTTTCCCGGTCATGGCGGCGCACAGCTTCGACCCAGGCCTTCATGCCGGGATAATGACGCCGGAGCATGTCCTTATCCCCGTAGCGGACATAGAGGTTCCACGGAATGATTGTAGCAGCGTCAGCCCATGCGCAGGCGCCGACCTGCTCCACATCATGCTTCGGTATCACCACCGGCACCCAGCCGTCCAAGGCGCTTTGCTCCTGCATCAAATCGTAGATATATTTGTCAAAGAAAGCCGAAACATCCATATTATAAGCCGCTGTGCCGAAGAATACCTGAGCGTCACCGGTCCAGCCCATGCGCTCGTCACGCTGGGGGCAATCTGTCGGCACATCCAAAAAATTCCCCCGCTGACCCCACAGCGTATTCTCAAACAGCCGGTTGACTTTGGCGTTGCCCGTAGTGATGCGGCCTGTCTCACGCATGTCGGAGTAAAGCACCAGCCCTGTAAAATCCTCCGGATTCACCGGTTGCTTCCATTCCGTCAGCTTGACGTACCGGAAGCCGTAAAAGGTGAACTGCTGCCGCACTTGCTTTTCTGTGCCGTCGCTCACATAGCTGAACTCCGCTTTTGACGTGCGCAGGTTATCGCGGTAGAAGCTGCCGTCTTGAAGCACCTCGCCGAACTGGAGAAACACCCGCTCCCCCCAAGGCGCGCGGTTTGTAAATTCAAGCCACCCCACCATGTTCTGCCCCATATCCAAAACGGTTTCCCCTGTGGGGGTATGAATGACCTCCACAGGCTTCAGGCGTTGCATGACGCGGATAGGTGGGCTTCGGCGCGGCTCTAGCAACGCGGTTTCCACCGCCGCGCGTTTCACGCCGCAGCTTTGTGAGGTATCGCGGGTATCGTCCCGTGCCTCGCCGTCAAAGACGTTGGAAGCCGTAACTGCCGAGAGGCGCGCCGACCAGCCATCCGTTGAGGTGGAGAATGTTTCTTCCCCGTCTTCATACGCGAGGCGCAGCTCGCAAATACAGGCAAATTCTTCGCCGTAATGGAACGCATGTTGGCGGTCAAGACCGTAACGCCCTTTATACCAGCCGTTACCCAGCGCAATTTCAACACGATTCGTCCCGGAGTTCAACAACGCGCCAATATCATAAGTTTGATAGGGCAGCCATTTGTCATAGGCGCACAGACCGGGGGCAAGGCATTCATCCCCCGCGCGAACGCCGCCGATGAAGACTTCACATAGCCCCAAACCGCAAATATAGGCTCTGGCGGAGCGCAAGACACGGTTCTTATCCACCGGAATATCCGCAAAGATAACCGGGTGCTCCAGCTCGGATACAGGCGTAATCCATTCCGCCGACCAAGCCTCCCGCATCTTGGCGGTCTCAAACCAAGCCGGTCCGCTGACTACGGTTTCCCCACTGCAGGAGATGCTGACCCTCCAGTAGTAGCGTGTTCGCGGCTGCAAAAGACCGCGGGGCAGCGTATAACCAATGCTGTCAATGTTTTCGCAAAAGCCGCTGTCGTGGAGCAATCCGGAAAATTCATCGTCTGCCGCAACCTCTACGCGGGTGCGGATATCGTCGCCATTCGCCGCATCTACCAACCAGGATAGGCGGGGCGCTTCCCCCAGTTGAAAACCAAGCGGATTTTCAATCCGGTTGGTCAGCAGTTCCGTCACAGAGCGTTTTTTCATAGCAATGTTATATCCCGTAAAAACAGGACAACTCCTTTCCGTAAATATACCCTTGATATACAATGTGCAACGCGGTTTTTACCTTTTTGAGATACCACAACAGGATAAGCCGCCAACAGACAGCCTATCCTGATTGAGAGACGTGCAAAAATCAGCCTTTTACCGCACCGGCTGTCATTCCTTCGATAACCAGCTTGTTCAAAGCAACGTAAATAGCCAGCGTAGGCGTTACGCTAATGGCTATGCAGGCAAAGATAGCTCCCCAGTTTCTGTTGCCGTACTGGTCGGAGAAGAACAGCAAACCCGTTTGAACCGTCCTCATCGTGTTGTCGGATATAAAGGTCATGGAGAACATCAGGTCATTCCACCTGAAGTAGAATTGAATGACCAGCATCGTGACGATACCCGTCTTCAAAAGCGGCAATACAATATAAGTGAATACCTGATAAATATTGGCGCCGTCAATGACCGCTGCCTCCATCATATCATCTGGCATAGCGGTGAGATACCCGCGCAGCAAAAAGATGGAGAGGGACAGCCCGAACGCGATATAGGTGAGAACCAGGCTGCTATAGGTATTCAGAATCCCCATCCCTTTGTAGATGGTATAGAGGGGGATGAGCACCACCGCCGTCGGCACCATAATGCCGCTCAAAAACAGCGACATGACTTTCCCGCGGAGCTTCCAGCGCATCTTTGTCAGCGCAAAAGCTGATGTTGTCGAAAACAGTACAATAAAAACAAGAGAGACTACCGTGACAATCGCGCTGTTTTTAAAATAGATGTTCATCCGGCCGCGGGTCCATGCGTCTATAAAGTTTTGCCAGTGAATGCTTTGAGGCAGCGCGTATGACGCGGACAAAGAAAATTCTTCGGTTGTTTTAAAAGCGCTCATGAAAATCCAAAAAATCGGATACACTTGAACCAATACAAATATAACGATTAGAATTTTCCCCGCGATTGCCAAAGGATTTTTTTTAAGCTTAACCACCCGTCCGCCCCTCCTTTCAAAACTTTTCCCGGCCCAGCTTGCTGACAATAAAGGTTACCACTATGCATTGAAGCAGAATCATAAACGCAACCGCGCTGCCATAGCCGTACTGGTTGTAGGTGAACGCGTTTTCGTACATGTTCATGGTCATGGAGGTGGTAGCGTGGCCCGGGCCGCCTCTGGTCAGCGCCGTAGCCGACTCGAACATCTTTATCGTCCCGGTAAAGCTGAACACCAAGCAAGTGACCAGAATCGTTTTCAGACAAGGCAAAAGGATATTCCAAAAGAGCCTCAGCCTGCCGGCGCCATCAATTCTGGCGGCCTCGATAATCTCTTCGGAAACATCCACCAGCGCCCCGTAAATGATAACGCAATGAAAACCCACTGCCGTCCAAATATCCATGACGCACAGCCACGTGAAAGCGGTGGAGGTCTGCCCCAGCCAAGGCTGGATAAACTGTTCCAGCCCGGCCAAATCCAGCAGTGCGTTGACAAGACCGTGGTTTGGAATCAGCGCCAGCATTTTTATAAACATCTGCGCCACCGCAACAGCCGGTAAAATTGTGGGAATAAATACGACCGTGCGTACCAGCGTCTTGTTCCTGCGCACAGAAAAATGCACCATCAGGGCTATCAGCAAACCAAAGCTCACTTGGAGCGGGGTGACAATCATGATGTATCTCCAGTTCACCCGGAAAGAGTCCATCGTATGCTGGTTGCGGAACATCTCTATATAATTGGTGAAGCCGGTGAACTGGAAGTTGAAGCCCGGCATTCCGGAATAGAGGGAATATACAAAAGTCCATACAATCGGAACAAAGACAATGCCGACGAAAATCAGAAGCGAGGGCATCACCATCAGGCAGATTGCCCTTTTGTCACTCATCACCTTCTCCACTGTCAAACCACCTTTTTTTCAAGTAACAGGCCCTTATGCCCGGGCCTGTTTTCATTGGCGCCTCCTAGCAGGAAAAGGTACCCGGTGAAGGATACCTTTTCCAATCCGGCAGATGCCCGGCATCATGTTTTCAGTTCATGCAATTATGCCCGGTTCTTCTCGGCGGATTCCTGTAGCATCGCCATATACGCCTCAGGGGACATTTCGCCGGAATACAGCAAGGTAATATTGTTCTGCGCAAGGGCGGATGTCTCATTGTCCATTTTGGCTTCAAACCAAAGGAACGCGTTTTCCGCACCGCTCAATGCATTGGCCACAATCTGGGTGTAATAAGAGGTTTCCTCAGGCATATCGTTGATTTTATAGCCTTTGAAGGTGCCGTTATTGTTCATCGCGTGGTCGCCAATTCTAGGGAAGACATACTTCATCCAATCGGCAACGGCTTCGTCATACTTGTCGGCAGAGAATACCAGAATGTTGCCGCAGTTCATGCTGTAGTCGTTGGGGCCGCTTGCGCCGCCGGCGGTGGGAACATTGAAAAAGCCAATGCCTTCGGGCCCGGCCGCGTTCTCATCGGAATTGAGGTTGCCGGTAACCCAGCTACCATTATAAAGCATGGCGGACTGCCCGTTCATCAGCATGGCAATTGACGTACCGTGGTCAATTGTGGTCATGCCTACGATAAAATATTCATTTGCGGCCATGTCGGCAAACATTTGCGCTGCGGCCACATATTCGGGGTCGGTAAAGCTTGCCTTGCCGAGCATTGCATCGGTTATCGCATCGTTGCCAATACTGCGGACCGCATAAGCGTTGAGCACGCGGGTCACGGGCCACTGATCCTTACCGCCCTGAGCGATTGGCGCGATTCCGGCGTCCTTCAATTTTTGGCAGACGTCCATAAACTCATCCCAGGTTTTAGGCGTATCGGTGATGCCGGCTTGCGCGAACAGCTCCTTGTGGTACCAAAAGCCCTCCATGTTCAGGCCCAAGGGGGCGGCGTAGAGCCCTACGTTATCCACCAGGTTTTTCAAAAGGGAAGCCGCGCCGTCGTCCAAATACTCGTAAATGCCCAATTCTTTCCATGTTTCTTCCACGTTTAAAATCTGGCCGGTCTCGATGAGCGCCTTCAGGCGGCTTCCGGACTCGTATGTAGCGATCTCAGGCAAATCATTGCTTGCAGCCAGAATGGATATTCTCTGGTCGATATTTTCGATACCGACAAACTCATGCAGAATCTCGAAATTGTCAACCGTCTCGCCGTACTGGCGGGAAATATCTAAAATCATGTAGCTATCCTGAGTAGGGTCGGTATCGTCCCAAATGGATAGAAAGTTAATGGTGCGGGACTGGAAGCGCGCCTCTCCGGCGGGTTCCGCCGCCGCCGAATCGCCAGCCGGTTGGCTCGCGTTGCTCGCAGGGGGAGCGTCGGAACTGCCGGTTCCACAACCTGCAAATGCCAATGTAATGAGCATTATTACCAGAATAGAGGAAATGATTTTCTTTTTCATGTGTCGTTAGAACTCCTTTCAAACCTATAAGTACAGTTTTTGGTAGGCGCCTGACATCATAGAAATTGCTGTTTTGACAAAATACGATTGTCATTTTGCTTGTGCTTTCGTTGATTCCCATTATATCATCATTAAAATATTTAGTCAATATTTTTTTGAAATTTAATTGAAATATGTTGAAAATATTTAAATCGAGAATGTTACCACTAATTTATTTCTCATTACAATAATATTTTTGGCACAATAAACAACATCCGTAAAAGCATATTGAAAATTTAAAAATCGGTTTGCCTGCTGTTCAGGCCTGCTTTATGCAATGCAATCAAGCGCCCCGCAGCAAGCTACGGGGTATGGCCCGCTTGGTTACACGAACGCCGCCACGCGGCTGGGTATGAAACCCACAAGTGGGAATCAAATTCGCAACAAGGCTCTCGCCTCCGCCGGAGACATCGGTTCTTTCCCGAGCGCACGCAGCAATCCGGCAAAGCGTTCTATAATTGGGGCATTGCTGGCGGCGGAACAGCCGCAATCCAAAACCGCGCTATCTTCAAAACCCACACGCACCACAGATGCTCCCATTGCCACAGCAGCAGCAATCAAATCGTTGCTTTGCCTCCCGTAATGGGTAATGCCCCAAAGCATATCTTGCGGAATAAAACTCCGCAAAACAGTCAGCGCTTCAATGATCGGAGGCGCAGCGCCGCGATGCCCAAGGACAATGCTGAACAACAGCGGCTTTGTAAACGGGAGTTTTTCGCAAAGCTTTAGCGCCGAGGCAATCATGCCAATCTCAAACACTTCAATGTCAGGTGTTTTTCCGGTGCGCAATATTTCACCGGCGCAGAATTCTACATCGGCGGGCGTGTTCACATACACAGCATCCCCCAAATTCACAGAGCCGACGTTTAGCGAAGCACATTCCACCTCCGGCAATGAGAGCGGGGCGCACCGCTGCCGGATATCAAGCCCGGATATCCCCCCTGTAGAAGCCTCGATTACAACGTCTGACTTTGCCCGAATCAGCCTCAATGTTTCGCGGAAATCCGTTAAATCATCCGTCAACCGCCCTTTCCTATCCCGTACATGCAGATGTACCATGCCCGCCCCGGCTTTCACACAATCCAGCACGTCCGCCGCAACCCGGCGCGGTTCCACATCATTATCCGCGGCCGATACCGGCGCGACTGACAGCAATACTTTTTCCATTTGCCGCTCCCCGCTCACAGCAAGCCTTTGGCTTCCAATGCCGCCCGGAGCGCCTTTGCGCCAAACCTCGGGCTGGAAAGCACCGGTATTCCGCAAACCTTTTCCACGTCTTGTTCGCAATAAGCCATAGAACCCTGCGCGAGCAGGATACAATCCGCATGAGGAGCCATCTCCCGCGCTTTTGCAATTAACCGGCCCTTGAATTCTTCTTGTGACAACCCGAATGCCCCGTCTAAAAGGCCGTCAACGAGGCTGACTTTTCTGCCAATCTCCCGGGCAACCCGCAGAATCGTGTTCCGGGTAGGCTCCATCGTTGTGGGAAGCGTAGCTAAAATCCCAATACGGCTGCCGATGCGCGCCGCTTCACGGCACATTTCTTCGTCAATGCGCACAATGGGGACGCCGGTGTAACGCGCAAAGCCTTGGGCGCAGTCCGCAACCCCCCCGACAGATGAACAGCAATTGAGGATTGCATCGGCCCCGGCATTGACCGCACTGGCAAACATGCCCATCAATCTGGCGGCAGCATTGGCCGTGACAAACCCGGATTCTCTGGTCTCCGCAAGGATTGAAGCGTCTTCATAATGAATCAGTTCGGCCGCAGAGCCCAGACAAAGACGTAATTCCTCTTCCACCGTGGCAATCAGCTCCGGCGTGGTTGACGTATAAACAAGAGCTATTTTCATCTTTTCACTCCCCATCTCCCATTAAAATACGGCATTTTCTTTTGCAAGAATCATCTGAACGGCATTCTGCCATCCACGGTAATATTGTTCCCGGGTTGTGGCGTCCATCTGCGGGGCATACTCCGCCCGGGGAGGGTTCGCAAACAGGGAATCCTGTTCGTAAAAGCCCATTGCAATTCCTGCCGCGTATGCCGCTCCTGCGCCAGACAGTTCCTCCACGGCGGGAACGCGCACAAGGCAGCCCAGTATGTCCGCTTGGAATTGCATAAGGAAGCGGTCTGCCGTCGGTCCCCCGTCCACCCGCAAGGTTTCGATTTTCCGCCCTGTGTCCTCAGCCATCAGGTAAAGGATATCGGCAATCTGGTATGCAATACATTCTTCCGCGGCGCGAACGATTTCCGCCCTGCCTACGCCGCGGGTAAGGCCGCAAAGAATACCTCGGGCGGCGCCGTCCCAATAGGGCGCCCCCAACCCGCTGAATGCGGGAACAAGATACAATCCGTCTACATGGCGGGTTTGCGCCGCCAGCTTCCCCGATTCGTTCGAAGCGGTAATCAACCCCATGTCCTCCACCAACCATTTGATAACCGCGCCGGTATAGTTGATGTTGCCCTCCAGCACATATTCCGTCCGCCCACTCATCGACCAAGCAAGCGAAGTGACCAGCCCCCGCTCACTGCGGATAGGCTTGCCGCCGATATTCATCATAATAGACGAGCCTGTGCCATAGGTGGTTTTCACCATTCCGGGAAGCAGACACCCCTGCCCGAACAGCGCACCGTGGGAATCACCCAACGCCGCATGGACAGGCACCGGCTTGGGCAGGATGCCGCCAAAATCGCTGTGCCCGAACAGGCTGTCGGAGTCGCGGAGTGACGGCAGCATACCGGAATTTATCCCGAATAAGGCGCAGGCTTCCTCGCTCCAACGCAGCGTCTCAAGGTCTAATAGCTGTGCGCGGGAGGCGTTGGAATAGTCGGTCATCGGTTCCCCGCCGCAAAGCCGGAAGATCAGCCAGCTATCCATCGTTGAGCAGCAAAGGCGGCTTTGGTTTTCCTGCGCGGCGGGGATGTTTTCTAAAATCCATGCGATTTTAGCCGCAGAATAATAAGGCGACAGCGGGATACCAGTAACCCGGCGCACCGTTTCGCCGCCCCCCGCCTCCGCAATCCGGCGGCAAATATCTTCCCCTCTGGCGCATTGCCATACAATTGCGTTATACACCGGCTTGCCGCTGATGCTGTCCCAAACGATGGCAGTCTCCCGCTGGTTGCTGATAGCCGCACCAAGGATTTGCTCCGGCTTGATTTCGCTGTTATTCAAAACATCCCTTACGGCGCGCAACAGGTTCGAGAATATTTCCTCCGGGTCGTGCTCCACCCAGCCCCGGTCGTCCACTATCTGGCGGTGAGGGTGGTCGCAGCGAGCTGTCACCGCCCCTTGGGCGTCTACAAGCATTGCTTTTGTGCCCGACGTGCTTTGGTCAATTGCCAGTATATACCATTGCATCGCGTTCCTCCTCTTCTATAGCTGCCCCAGCTCTAAGATATTAAACAGGCTCTAAGGAATAAGGACAACCTTGATGGAATCCTCCCCGGCCTTAGCTTTGGCAAAAGCCTCCTCCCATTTTTCCAGAGGGAGGGTGTGGGTAACGATTTTATCCACCTTGATAACGCCTCTCTGCAAAAAATCGATCGCTACCGGGTATCCGTCCAATCCACTGATATGCGCCCCTAAGACGTCAAGCTCCTTGCGGTCGCCGATAACGCTCCAATCCACCGATGTTTCGGCGGAAAAAACACTGAATTCAACAAACCGCCCCAGCTTACGCAGCATTTTAAGCCCTTGCACAACGCCCGACGGATGCCCCGAGTTGTGGATATAAACATCGCAGCCGTAACCATCCGTCAGCTTCATGACCTCCTCCGCCACGTCGCAAGCTGTAAAGTCAAGGGCAATATCCGCGCCCAGTTCTTTTGCGAGCGCAAGGCGTTTGGGTTTGCTGTCGATGGCGATGAGCAGCCTCGGGTTCTTCAACTTCGCCAACTGTAACTTGCACAGGCCGATGGGACCCATACCCGCTACCACTACTACGTCATGGAACCCGATATTTGCCCGCTCAATGGTGTGAACCGAACAGGAAAGCGGTTCAAGCATGGAAGCATGAGTGGCGGGAATAGAACGGTCAACCTTGTGAACCACATCGTTTTTGCCGTATCGTATATACTCCGCCATGCCGCCGTCGGCAACCTCTTTCTGGTGCCCGTGGATATGTGCTTGCTCACACATCCAATAATGTCCGTCCCGGCAATAGCGGCATTCCCAGCAGGGGACAATCTGCTCGGCAATGGCGCGGTCGCCTACCGCCAAGACGTGACGCTCCGCCGCCTTATCGCCGATGGCGGCTACGATGCCGATAAATTCATGCCCAGCCACACAGGGAGGGTCGTTCCAGCGCGGCAAAACATTGCCATCGCCCCAGAACATAGCTGCGCCGTCATAGCTCTTGACGTCCCCCGCGCATACACCGCAAGCCTCTACCCTTATAAGCACCCCGTCTTCGTCAATTTCCGGCACCGGCACCGTTTCGTATCGGTAATCTTTAGGTCCGTGGCACATTAATGCTTTCATTTTTTCGGGAATTTTTCCGTCTGTTTGCATACAATTGCCTCCTTAATTTTCCGTTTATTGATTCATCCACGCGGCGATGCGCTGTGACGCGCCTGCACCGTCAAGCCCATAATAAGCAAAAACCTCCGCTGATTTGCCCGGTATTATATCCTCGTCCGGCAGCGCCAGAATCAGCAACGGAACGGGTTGGGCGCCGCATATAACTTCCGCCGCCGCGCCGCCCAGCCCACCGTAGCGGCTGTGTTCCTCCATCGTGACGAGACGACCGGTTCTTGCCGCCGCTTTTAGTATGGCGGCTTCATCCAATGGCTTGATTGTGTGCATATCCAGCACACATGCGGAAATATTGTCTTCACCCAGCCGCTTTGCGGCCTCCATCGCATGATAAACCATTTCACCCGCGGCGATAATGGTCAAATCTCCGCCGTTCCGCAGCAGGTTTGACTTACCCGGTTCAAAAGGGGCTTCTTTTTGATATATATCCGGCACCATGCCACGCCCCATGCGCACATAGGCACCCCCTGCCCGCGATGCAAGCGAACGGGTCATGGCGCGGGTCTGGGCGGCATCGCAGGGTAAGTAAACCTCAATCCCCGCAATCGCGCGCATTACGGCAAGGTCGTGGGTGGAATGGTGGGTATACCCCAACGCGCCGTAGCTAATCCCCCCGCTGACCCCCACGATTTTGACGTTTTGGCGGGAATAGGCAACGTCAACCTTGATTTGCTCCAGTGACCGGGCTGAGAGGAAGCTTGCCGGCGCACAGACAAAAGGCTTCTTGCCCATAGCCGCAAGACCTGCCGCCACGCCGATTTCGTTTTGTTCGGCAATACCAATCTCCACAAACTGACCCGGAAGTTCCTTCGTAAAATTGCCCAATGTCACCGAACCGCGCGAATCGCTGGCTAACGCATAGATGGAAGCGTCTTCCCGCGCCAATTCCAATAATGTTTGGGTAAATGCAACCCTGCAATCGCCAACCGAAGCCGTTATGCGCATGCAAACGCCTCCCTCTGCGATTCCAGCTCCGCCAATGCCTGTGCAAGCTGGTTGTCGTCAGGTACGCCGTGATGCCATGCCGCGACATTCTCCATAAAAGAGACGCCCTTGCCTTTAATGGTATTGGCAATCAGCACCTTGGGCTTCTCTTTTGAACTCTGCATCCGGTCAAAAGCATCGCAAAGGGCGGCAATGTCGTTGCCGTCACAGCGGAAAACCTCCCAACCGAATGCCGCCCATTTATCCTCCAGACTTTCCAATGCCATCACCTGCTCGGTGCTCCCGCTAATCTGGAGGCCGTTGCGATCAATGACAGCATAGAGATTGTCTAAATTATAGTTTGCCCCCGCCATTGCGGCTTCCCAGACCGAACCCTCCGCCAGCTCGCCGTCGCCCATGACAACGAATACCCGTGCGGGATTGCCGTCGCGTTTGGCGGACAGCGCCATTCCAACGCCTACCGAAAGCCCGTGCCCCAACGCGCCGCTGTTCATCTCGATACCCGGCGTCTTGTTTGTCGGATGTCCGATAAATTTCGATCCGAAAGCGCCGAAGGAATCCAGCTCCGCCCGGTTGAAAAAGCCTAAATCCGCCAATATACAGTACAATCCCTCAACGCAGTGCCCCTTGCTCAGCAAAAACCGGTCCCGCTCCATCCAGCCGGGTTCCTTCGGGCGCACCCGCAGCACACGGTAATACAACACGGTTAAAATATCCGTACAGGAAAGCGCCCCGCCGGTGTGACCGGCCTTGCCTCTGTGAATCATGCGCAGCAACGCCATACGGATTTCATGCGACTTGCGTACCAATTCGGTTGTATTCAAGGCATTATACCCCCCATGTTTTTATCAGCTTACCGGCCGCGCATCCAAGCGCGAACCTCTTCTTCGTCCGGGTCTACCAAATCAGGCGTTATCCCGAGGTATTTGCACGCTTCGTACAATGCCGGGATTACGTCGTCGTGAATACCCACACAATGGTGTACATAAGGTCCGCAAACCAGGCGTTCCTCCCACAGGGGCCAATCGTTTACTTCTATCCAAAGATAAGTGCCGCGGGTAAATTTGCCCGCCGTCCCCTTTGCTTTGCCCATAAACATGGAGTATTCGCCGTTATCTCCGTCAAAACGAATCACCGAGATATCGCCGCCCCGAATCTCCCCTTCATGAGTTCCCGGCTCGTGACCATCGAAAAGGAAATGCCCGTTAAACTTGCCCTTGCCGTCTTTCATCAAGCTGGGCGGGAAATTCCCGCAGTGGAACAACAGCTCGCCGTTTTCGTTATCGCTTTGGCGCACCGTGATATCCGCAAAGAAAGGCGGGGTTTTGTACATCGCCGCGGCGTGTGCCATAACGGCAGTCACAGCGCCATGGATATCAGTCTCGCAGGTAACGGGCAGCCCCTCATCGGTCAGTATCGCGTTGGCAAGGCAGGGCATGATTCCCAGAGAATCCTGCAAGGCGCTCCAGCATTGGATTGCCACGGCATTGCACCGCGCCTGTGCGGCATAGCTGTAAACAGCCAGCTTGAGGGCCGCCACCCGGGTGATGTTTTTTTCCGCCCAACCGCCGCAATCCACCTTGGCGTGGATGTCAGCCACGGCGTCTTCCAGCTCCCGCGAGTTGGACGCTTCGATTTCCAGCGTCTTGTTTTGTAAATCAATCAGGGTGATGGGGAAGCATTCGATGCCGAAGCGTTCCAGCAATTCGCCCTCATTGCAAATCATAGTCCAAAATCCGGCCGGGCGCGTGGATATTTGCAGGATACGGGTGCGGCGGAAAGCCTTTACAGCCAAAGCCGCGCGGATAAACGTCTCAAAGCCACGGATAAATTCCGGGCTGTCCACTGTCGAATTTGGGATATATGTAAACCTTACGCCAAAACGGCGCAGAACCTTTCCAGTGGCAAGCAGCCCGCATTGGGTATCCCGCAAACGGGCGCCGTCTTCCAGCGGGTCATCGTCCCGAGGCCCCCAGAGCAGTACCGGTACACCCGTCTCCCGGCAAACACGGGCGACGCTGTCCTCGGTGCCGAAATTACAGTGAGGCACGAACAGCGCGTCTACTTCCCCGCTCCGCATCTTGCGTATGACAGCCTCACAATCGGCAATGCTGTCATACAAAAGCCCTTCTTCGTTGATATCGTCAATATCCACGATTTCGATATCATAACGGCCGATTGCCTGCAGAATCTCCTTTTTACAGCGCAGCGCGTCCTCCTTGCTGAAAGTAAATCGGCGGGTAGGGCAAAAGCCCAGTTTTAGTTTTTCCATCACAGCTAACTCCTTTCGGATTTGTTTTGATTTTGGGCGGCAAAGAGAGGGACGGCCGCCCAATCGTTATCGCTTGCCGCTTATGCGGTATGCGCAAATCTTTTTCACCTTTTGAAATATTATAACGTATTTCAATAAATATTTCAATAGATTTAATTGAAATATTAAATAAAATGTATTCTTGCTTCTGTGTTAGGGCATGTTGGCATAAAGCTGGCAACCCCTCAAATAAAGCAACACCGGAAATCAAATGATTTCCGGTGTTGTGAAGATTCATATTATATTCAATTCAAAGCTCCCGCACGCTTTGACGCCGGATCAGCTCGGTCTCCACCGCTACCTTTTGGCGGAAATTGTTTCTCTCCAGCAACAGGCGGACCGCCACTCCGCCAATATTATGGATATCCACGCGCATGGTGGAAAGGTTGGGCGTCATCATCGTGCAATAGGGCGTATCGTCGAAGCCAATCAGCGAAACATCATCGGGAATCCGGTAACCTTTTTCCTGTAGCGCTTTCATTGCGCCCATCGCAATAATGTCGTTATCCGCAAAAAAAGCGGTTGGCATATTCCTGCACTTCCCGCAATATTCCAGCATATCCCGGTAAGCTGTGTCGTGGGCGCTGCCTATCCGGGCGATCCATTCTTCACGGGCTTCCAAGCCGTGTTCCTGCATTGCCAGCCTGTAGCCAATCTCACGTTCCTCAAAATTGCTAATCCACACCGAGCTGTGCAAATATCCGATTTTCCGGTGTCCGCAGCGGTAAAGCTCTTCCACCGCTGTATACGCGCCTTGACGGTTGCTGATAAGCACCTTGTCAGCGCAAACACCCAGCATGGCGTTGTCAATCAAAACATAGGGGACGTTAAGCTGTTCTATCGCAACGCAGTCAGCTTTTTCCATTTCTGTCGCCAAGAGCAGAAACCCGCATTTGGAATTCGCGACAATGCCGCGCAAGCTCTCTATCGAAAACTCGTTCTGCATGTGGATATAGTGGATGCTGAGGTTGCGGCCGTTGTTTTTGGATTCATATTCAATCGCTTCGATGAGGGCGGAGAAAAAAGGCGTTTCCGAAACGACCTGACCGTGGCGCTTGCAGATGACAAAAGGAAGATTTTCTGTCATGTCCGCCGCAATCCGCTTCGTTGCAGCCGGCAAATAATTGAGTTGCCGCGCCGCTTCCATCACACGAGCCCGGGTTTCGTCGCTAAAGCCCGGGCGATTATTTAGCACCATAGATACGGTTGCGGGAGAAAGGCTTACAAGCTCCGCTATGTCTTTGATTCTAGACAACACTGTCAAATCCCTTCATGGATAGGATGATTACATTTTACCAAATGATTTAAAAAAATTCAATCCTTCTATAAAATCTATAATTGTTTTTGTTCGCCAGCCGTGATAATATGAAAGAAAATAAACGAGGAGGCTTATCTATGATTTTCAAAGAGGCGAACAATTGTTTTACATTGGCAAACGAAGTGAAAATCCCCTGTATCGGTTTTGGAATGTGGCAAACGCCGGATGGCGATGTCGCCGTCAACGCCGCGAAGCACGCGATTGCCTCGGGCTACCGCCACATTGACACGGCGGCAATTTACGGGAATGAAGAAAGCGTGGGCAGAGCGATTAAGGAATGCGGCATACCGAGAAAAGAAATCTTTGTCACCAGCAAGCTCTGGAACGACGAGCATGGTTACGAAAACACAATGGCGGCATTTGAAATAAGCATGAAAAATCTCGGTCTTGACGATTATATGGATTTATATTTAATCCACTGGCCCAACCCCATCAAATTCCGCGATTGTTGGGAGGAAGCTAACGCCGGCTCGTGGAAAGCGTTTGAGGAGCTGTATGAAGCGGGGCGTATCCGTGCGATAGGCGTCAGCAACTTTCACGGACACCATTTGGACGCGCTGAAAAAAACACAGAAAATCGCGCCAATGGTAAATCAAATCCGGCTTTGCCCTGGCGACACACAGGACGATGTGGTTGCGTACTGCAAGGAAAACAACATTTTAATTCAAGCATATAGTCCTCTCGGCACCGGTAAGATTTTCGAGGTGCCTGAAATGCAGGCGCTCGCGGAAAAATACAGCAAGTCCATTGCGCAGATTTGTATCAGGTGGAGCTTGCAAATGGGCTTCAACCCCCTGCCAAAATCAGTGACGCCCGCACGTATTGAAGAAAACGCAAGGGTTTTCGACTTTGCGCTTTCAACTGATGACGTAAAAATGATTGCGGCCCTGAAAGGATGCGCCGGATATTCCAGCGATCCGGACACAATTACATGGTAAATAACAACTGATCATAAAAACTCCGCAAAAACATTTCCTGTTTTGCGGAGTTTAGATTTACCAACGCACAAAACGGGCAAATCCGAGCCCGTCGCCCACCGGAATGATCAGTGAACGGCAGGGTTCGGATTCATCACAAAAATGTAAGCAGCCACACTTTTATTTTAGTGTGGCTGCTTTAATGTCTTGCATATGATTCAGTGATGATGACCGCGCATTCTTCCTCTGTGATGCCCGTTTGTATTGGATTCGTCGCGCTGGCTTTCGGAAGCAGGGGGATTAATAATGTTGCCATGATGCCCACCGCCATGCCCCCGTGTACGCTCTCTAATCTCTGCGATGCTATGCCCCCTGCAACCCTCGAATGTAACAGCAGGGTCAACGGATTGCAGTTCGGTTATTGCAAGATACATCGCAGGCGTAACATGATGCCCGTGGGCGTTACTTCTCACATCGGCTGTAACAGGAAAAATATCAGCCTGCGCCCCTGTGTGATGCCCGGACAACGAAATAGCGACTACCTGATTCAGCCCTGCCAGCATGTTGTTTTCCGCATTACTGTTCGCTTGTACAGTCACGGAAACAAGCCCGTTTTCAGACACATATCCATTAGAAATCATCTTATCCATTAAAATCTGCACTGCTTCGCCGTATGATTTGAAGCGAACATTTGCATGATCCAACACATCCGCGCCATCATCGTTGAAAGCATGTGTGTCTATTACACGGCTAAAGCGGTTCACGACAAGCCCTATAGATGGGTTTACATCCATATCGACATATGCGGTCGGCGTGAAGTAGAGGCTATATGATACACCGCTTAACACCATAAAGAACAAAAACGAGAAGCACACGGCGGCGAGCCTGTAACGTGGACGAACTACAGCACGGCCCCGCCGTCGTTGTATTTCATCATGTAGATAGCGCGCCGTCCTGCTTTTCAAAGCATCACCGGCATGTATTTTGTCAAAGGCATTCCGCAGTTCATATTCCATCAAGCTCACCCCCTAACATTTCTTTTAATTTCTTACGTGCCCGATCAAGCCAAGTGTAGATAGTGTTTTCTTTCTTTCCTAGTATCTTCGCAATTTCCACCGCAGAGTAACCTTCATAATAATGCAGATAAATCACATCGCGGTACTTTTCCGGCAACCTGAGAACGGCAGACAGTACGGATGATTCATGTTCCAGTAAATAAAACGGCTCGTTGTATCGTTCATCAAAAGAAGTGAAATGTCTGCGAAAGAAGTTTTTATGTATATCCTTGCTGGCGTTTATGGCAACACGAATCAGCCATGCCTTTTCGTGGGCATCGCTTTGAAACGGCTGCTCATATAGGATGTACTTCATAAACACATCTTGAAATACGTCCTCAACATCAGCATGGTTTTTTAAGTGGATAAAACAGATGCGGCGAACCGTGTCTGCATAAAGTTCAAGCGCACGGCTCGCCTCGGCTTCATTTCGCATGGAAAACTCCCGATAAACTATTTAGCTGCTACCGCCGCCACCCGCCACGACTGCACCCGCCACGGACACCACGGCCACGACCGCCAGCCCATCCATTTTCAATGCACCATTCGTACATTTCAAGCAGATAATCCCTGTCCTCGGCAGTAATCAAGCCATCTTCAACGGCCTTGTCGATTCTTTCCCCAAATGCTTCCTTGTCTAAGAAATTGCCGTTATCGTCCCACATCCAGCCGCCGCCCATGCCGCCGTTAGGACAGCCCCAGCCCTGATTGCCCCAACTTAGGTTGGTTCGGCCGGGGCTGATCTGCGCAAATACCGGGGTAGCAAGTAGTGTGAGCATAACCGCCAGTGTAAGAATGAACGCAAACGCTTTTCTCATTTCAGTTCTCCTTATTGATTAGGGCGTGTTCCCGCTATCCGAAATGTTCAAATTTTGAGCGGATTTTGTGCCAGTCTAGGCAAAAATTCGCAGGAATACTTGGCGTATTTCAAGAATTTTTAACGACGAATGGCGCAAAATCAGCCAAAAGATGGGCGTTGAGCGGTAGTGGGAACACGCCCTAGTGATGATATTGGTGTCCGAAGTCAGAGCAGTTGTCGTTATAATGCCCTTTGTAAGTGTTTGTAGCATTGTGCCATACATGGTCAAACCGGGCACATTGGTTACTGTAGTGGCCGCTGTAGTAGTCTGTTGCGCTATGCCATTTTGCAACCGGCGCCCTTGTTCCATGATGGCTGCCGCGATGCCCTCCACCATGATGGTTGCCTGCATAAGCGGTTACTGTCATTGCGACGCATAGAACAACGGCTAAAGATAGAGCTATAAACCTTTTCACTATCTGATTCACCTCCCACTGCTATTACTAATACGATTGTGGAAAGCAAATCCTTTCAATGAAATAATAAATATTTTCTTATCGTGGCCCCCTAATTTTCGCAATGTTCCGATTCATTTATTCAACAAAACAGACCCAGTATAGCTTTTGCAAGCTGTACTAAGTCTGTAAAAAATCAAAAGACTCACGTACAGCCGCAGCCATACATGAGTCTCGTTCATTAAGGCAAGCCAGGCTGAAAAACGGCCAGTATATTGACTTGACACGCAGCAAACCGCGCAAACTACTCCCCCATGAGCTATTATGTTGTTTCCATATTAAAGCACATGCGCCGGGTTTTGTCAAGCCTTGACATTGCATATAAATATAATTATAATAGCAACTGCTTATATGTTTATATGAATACAGGGGGAGGTT
>WRLK01000047.1 GCA_009777635.1 Oscillospiraceae bacterium
ATGTTGGAGCGAAAAACAGACGAGCGTTATGAATCAAAAATAGTATGTTTAGAAGATTTAGTGCCATCGAATCATTTATTGCGGAAGATTGAAAAAGCGGTAGATTTTACTGAGATTTATCCGATGGTAGAGCAATATTACTGCGAAGACAACGGGCGGCCTGCTGTAGACCCGGTGGTATTGGTAAAAATCGTATTGATATGGCATCTATTCGGGATACGCTCACTTAGGCAGACCCTAAAGGAAATCGCAGTGAATCTTGCGTACCGCTGGTTTTTAGGTTTGGGGATAGACAGTCCGGTGCCACATTTCGCAACGGTGAGTTATGCCTTTGCAACCCGATTCCCCAGCGAGTTGAGCGAGCAGATATTCGCGTGGGTGCTGGATGCGGCGGTGGCAAAGAAGTATGTAAAGGCAGAAACAGTATTCATAGACGGGACACACATCAAGGCCAGCGCGAACAAAAACAAGAAACGCAAGGAGCTTGCCGCCGCCACAGCGCGTATATATGATGAACAGCTTCGCGATGAGATGAATACTGACCGGGAAGCACATGGCAAAAAGCCTCTACGGGACAAGGACGACGACGACAAAACCCCGCCGATAAAAGAAGTGACCATATCTACAACAGACCCTGACTGCGGTGTATTCCGCAAAGGGGAGCATGAAGTACAGTTCGCCTATGAATCACATACTGCTTGCGATGAGAACGGATTTGTATTGGGCTATGAGGTAACAGCGGGAAATGTGCATGACAGCAAAGCATTTGATGCGGTTTATGATAAAGTTACAGAGAAATTCCCGGAAATACAGACAGTAACGATGGACAGCGCCTACCGAACACCATGGATATGCAAGCGTGTATTTGACGATGGGCGAAACGCCTCGTTGCCATACAAATGCCCCATGACCAAGAAAGGTTTCTTCAAGAAATACGAATATGTCTATGATGAATACTACGACTGCATCATTTGCCCGAACAATCAGGTTTTGAAATACAGTACCACGAATCGGGAAGGATACCGCGAATACAAAAGCGACCCTAAGATATGCAGAGACTGCCCTTTGCGCTCCCAATGTACAGAAAGCAAGAATTATCAGAAGGTTGTTACCCGGCACGTTTGGGAAGACTTCGTAGAACTGGCCAACCATTTCCGATACACACACGAAGGCAAAGCCAGTTACGAGCGACGAAAAGAGACAATTGAGCGGGTGTTCGCTGATGCGAAAGAGAAACACGCTATGCGCTATACCCACCAAAGAGGCTTGACCCGGGTTAAGAGCTGGGTCGGGCTGAAATTTGCGGCCATGAACCTCAAAAAGCTGGCAATATGGTCGGCGAAACACCCAATTCTTGACTTTTTCTTGCCAACATTACGCCTTTTAGATGCTTTGAACCCCTTGCCACACATTCGGCAAGGGGTTCTTTGACAGGCTGAGCGCTCCTTTGTTTTAAAGCAAAGGGGCGCTCTTTTTTGTATTTAAAGGTGAAAATATGTCTATATGTGCACATATAAGCGGAGCGAGAAAAATGCAGGTAGTTTTGAATTGGGAAAAGGGTATATCGGAGTACCAGTCCGACTTTTCTAACATCCAGATGCAAATCATGTGGATGCACAAAGCATCACAAATGGGGGATATACAAGAGATATGTAGTGGAGGAGGAAAGTGATTACCATATCCCCGTACAACGCTACCGTTGTGTCAAATGTCTGAAGACATCTTCGTATTTGCCGTCATTCTGTTTAAGTAGATTTTACTATTCGACAGACTTTGTGATGAAACTGTTGCGTGCGCAATTCCCTAAAAGCAAGGAGTAAAACTGTGACGGTTTCATACTTTCGCTTTTTTTGCGGCCGTTTCACCGGGATTTCACCCGTCAGCCCGTTTTGAAACGCTTTGCATATCCCGTTTACGGGGCATTCTTCGCATTTCGGCTTTCCGTTCGGAATACAGGCCGTCGCACCAAGCTCCATCAATCCCTTGTTTGTGACGACGGGTTCCAGCGGCGTGGGCAGGTGGAAAAAAGACCGCTCAGACGCCGCGCAAGGGTTTCGGGACAGGTCTATTAACGGCAGCCGTTTAGTTCTTTAAGCATACGCTCATAATACGCCTCTTTCTCTTTCTCATCCATGCCGAGCAGCGGTTTAGCCACGCTTGCCCAAAAATGCGCAAGCGGCTCGGAGGAACGGAGCATTAGCATCAGCTCCGCCGTATTGCTGTCAATCGCTCCTTCGGGGCAGTATTCCAGCAGCTTATCCCAGGCTCCGGGCCTGATGGCGATTTCACCCAATAACGTAGCCCCGGTAATACCGAGGGGATTCCAGCCCTCCGCGGTAAACTCCAGCTCTTGCGCTATACGGCGCGAGGAGGTTCCGATATATATCCGGTACAGGCCGGGCTCGGCCACCCACTGCTTTGTGCGCTCGTCGTAGCTTTGCAGCATCCGCTCGGTCAGGACAAATTCCAATTCCGCGCCCTCGCCCGGCACAAGCCCTATCTTTTTAAACGCCTTTAGCTCTTTACGCGGCTTGGTCAGCGTGGATCTGTCCTGCCCGATATAGATCTGCACGACCTCTTTCCCCGCCATATCGCCGGTGTTTTTTATCTTCACCGTAAGCCTTACTTCGTCCTGGCGGCCCAATCTGAGCGTATGGTTTGACAGGCGCGCGCCGCCGGTTTCAAACGTGGTATACGAAAGCCCGTGACCAAATGGGTATCTTGGCTCTATCTCCTTGTAATCGTAATAGCGATACCCCACAAAAATCCCCTCGCCATACCATGTCTCTTGATTGCGCCCGGGAAAATGGATGCTGCTCGGGCAGTCTGCGTAGCGTTTTGGGAAAGTAACGGGCAGCTTTCCGGATGGGTTGATTTCGCCAAGCAGCGCGTCGGCCGCGGCGCGCCCGCCCTCCATCCCGGGAATGAACACGCACAAGATTGCGTCGGACAAGCCGGCATAATCAGACACGTCCACCGGCCCACACACATTTAGTATCACGATTGTTTTTTTAAGCGCCTGTTTTGCCTTTGCGAGCGCGCCGGTCAGCATGGCCTTGTCTTCCCTCCCGACATCCATCTCCGCCCTGTCAAAGCCTTCCGATCCGATAATTCCCACGGTAATAACTACCGCATCCGTCTCCGGCCGGATATCTTCAAAGGTTACATTCCCGCCGCCGATTTTTTGCACCATGCAGTCATACATGCCGGTGCTCCCGCCGGTTATTACATTTGCGCTGCCCCCGCCGGATTCTATAAATTTTTTACTCTTTTGCCCGAAGAAGCAAACGCTGTCCCTATAGGAAAGCGGCAAGGCGTTATTCTCATTTTTGAGCAGCACCATGCCTTCCTTAACACTGTTGTACGCCGCTTTTCTTGAAACCTCCCTGTCTATGGCGGTATATTTGTGCCCCTTTACGGCGGTTGATTCGGCGAGCACATTGAGATACCTCTCCAAGGACAGGTCGATTTGCGCCTCATCCAGCTCGCCGTCCTTTACAGCCCTCGCCACGCCGTCCACCGGGCGCGGCCCCGGCATATCCACGTCGTTGCCCGCCTTAAGGGCCTTTACCTGATCGTAGGCGGCGCCCCAGTCGCTCACCACAAAGCCTTCAAACCCCCATTCGCCGCGCAAAACGTCGGTAAGCAGCCAGCGGTTTTGCGCACAATACTCCCCGTTTATCGCGTTGTAGGCGCTCATAACCGTTTTGCCGCCGCCTTCCTGCACGCAGGCTTTAAAGCCGGGAAAATAAATCTCCCGCAGCGCGCGTTCCGGTATATGCTCGTTTACAGTGCTGCGGTTCGTTTCTTGGTTATTTGCGGCAAAATGCTTGATGTTCGCCGCAATCCCCTCGGATTGAACTCCTTTCACGAACGCGGGCGCCAGAGACGACACCAGAAACGGGTCCTCCGAGTAGCCTTCGAACAGCCGTCCCCCTAGAGGATCTCTGTGTATGTTCACATTAGGGCCAAGCAATACGTCTATGCCGTAGTAGTCGGCCTCTCTGGCGAGCGCCTTGCCGCATTCATATATACTGTCCGAGTCCCAGCTTGCGCCAAGCAATATCCCCGGCGGGAAACAGCCCGGCAGCAGGCCGCCGGGAAGATACTCCTCCAAGGTCTTATTTACGGCGTCAACCCGTTCCCTTGTTTCGCCGTCCAGTTCTTCAAGCTGCGCGGGGTTTAACAGGCAGGATATGATGCGTACCAGCTCTCCCATATTCTCAGGAGACGGTTTTGACGATGCAAGCTGTATGTCCGTCACCATCTGAATGAAATTGGCCCCCGTTGCACCATCAAGATAATAGACCGGCGGTATGCCGTATTTTTCAAGGGCAGGCGTTTTAAAATGCGAACAGCCCGTCAGAATCGTCAGCTTTTCCTCCACGGTCATTGACGCGATGATTTCCTTTATTGATTGCTTTCCGGTAAATTTCATATGCGTACATCTCCCATACTTTATATTTATCCCCTTTCGCTTACCCCGCACAGTTTTTACTCAAATAGGGATTTGATGAGCGCTGTGCTTTTTTCCACAACCATATCACCGCCCTTCGCATCGCAAGAGCAGGCGTATATCTGTGCGCTGTAGCCACCCGCGTTAATCGCCCTTTGCGTGGGCAGATATCCAAGATAATCGTCTCCGGCAAGCTGCACGTCGATGACCTGCGCCTCCGGGCACGCCATACGAATCCGGTCGGCGTACTCGATGAACAGTTCAAACGGATTTGTAATCAGCGCGATGTCGCCGATACGAACCGCATGGAAATTCGCGGAGCATTCGTTAGGGGCCCGCTCATAATTTTTGACGCGTACCTCGGCCGTCGCATACGCCGTCATTTCCTCAAGTGTGCCTGCCCCGCCTTTCGCCGCGTTCGCAAGATAAGCTTTCGCGTCCTCGTATTCATCTCTTGTTACCGACCACAGCGGCAGAGACTCATACGCGCAAATGTGTTTGTACGCCGCGTCCTGCCCATATAACGCGACGGCTTCATCCGCCGCCCGGACAACCGCCTTGCCGACGCGCCTGCCCATGATAGCCGCGCCGTCCTCGCCGTACATCTTGTTGATAAGCTTTCCGTCGTCAATCATTGTATGCGGAGATAAATCCCCCGCCGAGCGGCTAAGGCCCAGCACGACGACGCCCTCCCCCCATTCCTTTTTAATCACCTCGCGAACGGTCGCCCAATAGTCGGCTGTGACATAACGCGCCATCTCGTCGGCCTGCGCCGGACAGGGAACCGCCGCGATAATACCCGTCAGGCGGCTGTCGGACATGCGGCGCACATAAATCATCTGCATCGGGCCGCCGTCGCGCCCCTCCATTCCCGCAAGCTGAGGCGTGTGCAACGCACCGTACATCTGGCCTGTACCATCCTTGTACGCGACGCGGCGGCTTACACCGGTTATGGTGTAGGAAACCGCCGCTTCAAAACAACTGGGCGCGAGCGAAGACGCCGCGTTAAGCACCGCCTGTTCAACGCCCAGCGCCGCCTGACGGCAGCATTCGTCCGGCGGTATCGCGTTTTTGAGGCTGCCGCTGTTTTCCGTCTCAACCGGAATAAACTCCGGCGAGTCCATAGTGGGTTCCGGGCCGGTATGTATATGGGTGGCCGACAAGATAAGCTGACTGTCCTCAAAGCCGGGCAGCGAAGCGCGCAGCAGGCGTTTTACCTCGTCCGAAAACGATTTTACAATTACGGCAAGGTCACATGCCACCCATATGGTGCGCGCGCTGTCCGATTGTATGACCATAGCGCAGGCCATAAGAGGGTTTCGTATCTCCTCCGTTACGCGGGCCTCCCATTGCCCCGTAAGCGATATAGGCCCTCCCCGCGGTGTAATATCGGCCGACCCAAACCCTGCCCTTGCGTTTCCGCTCATAATAATCAATCTCCTCTTCAATTAAAAGTGGGAACCTTATCCCGAAAATTTTGTTTATCGGCAAATTTAGAAGCTGTGTTCACGGCTTCTTCAACCGGCACAGGAAAAAAAGGCAGATCGCGATTGATATTGCCGAACTTACCGGGGCGGCGAAGCCCATGTGCCACAGCGTTGCGCCCGGCGTCCGGCTGATTATATACGAAAACGGTACGCGCCCAAGAAAAGCCGCGGCTGCCATATGAGCCATGCATATGCCGGTTTTGCCCCGCGCTATAAAATAAGAGTTCAGGCAGGCCGCGGCTGCGGCAAGAATGCAATCAATGGAATAGGTTTGCAGGTATACGGCGGCCGTCTTTGATACCAAGGCGTCGCGCGTGACCAGACCCGTAAAAAATTGCGGCATTAACTGGCAAAACAGGCAAAACAGCGCGCCGCACAGGACGCAGAATATCATTCCCCGAACCGTTGCCTGTGCGGCGCGCTTCGCCTGCCCGGAACCCAGATTCTGCGCCGCTACCACCATTACGGCGGAAGCGACCGACACGGGTATTAAAAATTCAAAGTTTATAATCGTCTCAGTAACGCCTGCCGCTGCGGACGCAAGCAGGCCGCCGGTATTTATAATCGCGACCACTATCAATGAAGACGCGCTGCGCAGCAAATAATAAGCGATCATAGGCAGCCCGGTCTTTGTCATCTCACCCGCCACGGCCCGCCGCGGGCGCAAATCATTCCATGACGGCATAATGCCGCCCCTTAAGCGCCGAAGGCGAAAGATGCTGAATGAAAAGCATATAAAATGAGCCAGCGCGGCAGCCAAAGCCACCCCCGCCACTCTCATCCCGGCATAATTTACCAGCACAATTGCCAGCGCAATGTTGGCAGAGCAGGCGGCAGCCATAAGCAGCATAGGGGTTTTTGCGTCCCCAAAGCCGTTATATATTGCAAAGGTATAAGTATAACCGGCAATGAACGGTATGCCCAGCCC
This sequence comes from Oscillospiraceae bacterium, assembly GCA_009777635.1. Classification (GTDB taxonomy): domain Bacteria; phylum Bacillota; class Clostridia; order Oscillospirales; family Ruminococcaceae; genus WRAV01. The sequence goes on from WRLK01000047.1 coordinate 6,872, forward strand.
GCAAATCACCAGATAGCCCCTTGCGTCCGCAGCCGCTTCGGGCGGCACCCGCATCAGCGTAATAATAGCACCGCTGCCAAAAACGAGAAGACAAAGAAGCCCCGCCGCCAATAGGAGCATACAAAACGCGCCGTTTCCGATTATTACGCGCATAGCGGCATTATCACCGGCTTTCCCTATCTGGCGGGCAATCATTGCCGTTAAGCTGGTGCAAAAGCCGAAGCACAAGGTCAAAGCCGTGGCAATCACCCGGGCGCCGACGGAGATCGCCGACAGGGCCGCCGCATCGCCATACCGGCCGATTATAATCATACTCGCGGTGACAGCCAGGTTTTCCAGCAGATACGTCAATAAAAACAGAAAGGTCAGCCGCCCGACCGCGCGTCCGATATTTCCCGCAATCAGGTTGTTTTCCAGCGAAGCCCTCATCCCTTGACGGCTCCCATTGTAATCCCCTTGACGAAATAGCGCTGGAAAAACGGGAACAATACCATGACCGGCAGGACGCCCAGCACGGCGATAGCCATACGGATTGATACTCCGGGAATGGAAGCGACGTTCGCGCTGGCTCCGGCCTTGTTGCTGTTGGAAACGAGGAATTGTATATTCTGCAAAATATTGTTTAGTAAAACCTGCAGGCTGAACAGCTTGCTGTCGCTGATGTAATACAGCCCGTTTACCCAGCTGTTCCAATAAGCCAGCATATAAAACATGCCTATCGTCGCGAAAATCGGCTTGCTAAGCGGAAGTATGATAAGGCTGAAGGTTTTCCATGCGCCTGTGCCGTCAATTTCGGCCGCCTCGCAGATTTCTTCCGGGATGCTGTGCTGGTAATAATTTTTGACAAGGATTACGTTAAAGGCGCTTAACAGCAGGTTCGGAAAAATAAGCGCCGCCAGCGTGTTTCTTATGCCGAAAAACTGTGTCCACATAATATAGCTGGGAACCAGCCCGCCGTTGAACAGCATGGTGAAGAATACGAGAAACAGGATAACGTTCCTGTGGCTAAAATCCCTGCGGGACAAAGGGTAAGCCAGCGTCGCCGTCAGTGTAAGGCCAAGCCCGGTGCCGATAACCGTCGTCAAAACCGTAAGGCCGTAGGAACGGATGATTGTTTGCGTGTTGCGCGATATGTAGAGGTAAGCATCGAGGCTGAACTCACCGGGCCAGAACCTGTAGCCGTGGGCGATAAGCGACTGTTCTGAGGAAACGGACGACATAAACAATAATAGAAACGGGGCAAGCACGATTAAAGCCAATAACATCATGGAGATATTGACAATTGTATGGAAGCTCCGTTCCCCATGCTTTAAACGATTCTCCAACAATATCCCTCCTAAGAGCCTGTTTCGTATCTTAAAACAGCGCGCTGTCCGGCTCAAGCTTTCTTACCGCCAGATTGGCGCAAATTACCAGTACAAAGCCCACAAAGGACTGATACAGCCCGGCGGCGGAAGCCATAGGAATGTTTTGCAGCCGCACAAGGCTGGTATACACATAGGTGTCAAGGGTTGAGGTGACGTTGTACAGCATTCCCGAATTCATAGGTATCAGATAAAAAAGCCCGAAATCCGAATGGAATATGCGTCCGATAAACATGAGCTGCAAAATAATTATAGTGGGCTTTAGCATCGGCAGGGTTATGCTTGTTATCTGGCGCCATTTGCCCGCGCCGTCGATTTCGGCGGATTCATACAGCGACCTGTCAATGCCCACAATGACCGACATGTAAATGATGACTTCAACACCCGTATAGCACCAGCAGCTTACAATGGTGAGGATAACCGGCCAGGGGCCGGGCGTTCCGTACCACGATATTTCCGCCATCCCCAGCATTGGCAGAATGGCGTTGTTGAGCAAGCCGTTCTCGCTGCTTAAAAAAGCGAAGGCCAAATAACTGACGATAACCATCGAAACAAGATTCGGAAGCAGCAGAACCGACTGGTAAAGCCGCGCCAGCCTTTTCCGCCGCATCTCGCTGAGAAAAATTGCTATGATAATCCCCAGTATCGTGTAGAGGAAGATAAACACAAGGTTATACAAAACGGTGTTCCGGGTAATAATGAATGCGTCCCTTGTCCGAAACAGGTATTGGAAGTTGTCAAAGCCCACCCAGTCGCTCGCAAATATCCCTGTGGTATAGTTGAGCTTCTTAAAAGCAATGAAGATACCTATCATGGGGATATAGTTATTTATAAGCAGATACAGCAGCCCCGGAAGCATGAACAGATAATAATACAGGTATTTGCCGCGCTTGCTTTTGGCTGTGGTTTTTTTCATTCAGCAAAGCTCCTCGCATGACAAAGGAGGCCTGCGGAACGGATCATACCGCCGCAAGCAGGCCTCCTTTGGATTTTACACGTAACGAAATTTACTCTTTCGACGCCATAAACTCGTCGAGCTGGCGCTGCTTTTCAGCGATAACCGCGTCTATCCCCGCATTCCTGAGCGCCTGTATGAAATTGGGCAGCTCCTTGTCCGGGTCTACCGTGCCGCATTCGAGCGCGTAAACATATTGCGCTATAACATTTGTTACCGCTGTGTATTCCGTAATCACATTATCGGGGAGGAAAGCGAATCCGAACACCTCCGAGTAGGGCGCGCTGTCGTTTTGCGCGACAAGCTTTCTTTTATAATCCGGGTCGTCCGATTCGCTGTCAAACGCGTATGACAGGGCGGTGTCGCCCACGCTCCAGCAGAAAGGCGTTTCCCATCCGGTATTGCCGGCCTCGATACCGTCCGCATAGCGGATGGTGCCATTTTCGTTTTTGACCCAATGCGTTCCCTCCACGCCCCAGTACAGCGTGTTTACCATATCCGCGTCCTTGTAAAGGAGGTTCATCCACTTCATCGCGGCCTCCGGCTTCTGGCTGTGCGGGCTGATAGCCAAGGAATAATAACCGTCGCTGGAGTTGATGACAGGTGCGTTTAACGCAAGAACATACGTATCGTAGGTGACCCGTGACAGGCCGGCGTGCACGATGGGGCCGTCGCTTGACGCCGATGTCTCAGGCATCGTGTAGGAAAATACATGCCCCTCGTAGTACATAAGGCTGCCGCTTTCCATTGTGGTGGCCGCGTCCTTGGGGATATACCCCGCCAGATACCATTCTCGCATCGTTTTTAATAAATCCGCGTATTCCTCGGTCTCATAAATGTTGACCACCTTGGTCCCTTCGGCGCCGGTCAAAACGCCCATAATGTCCAGCCCGGGAATCCCCCCCAGAGGGTCGTAAGCGGGCATCGCTTCGCGGTATACGTTATAGTCGCTGATGATAACGCCGTTCATCTGCGCGATGGGAATCATTTGCGGCTCTTTTTCCTTTATTATTTCAAATATGGCGGCAAGGTCCTTAAAGCTTTTTACCTGTGTCAGGTCTATGCCGTGGGCGTCCGCAATATCCTTCCTGCAAATAAAGGTCGAATAAAACCTTTTGGAACTGTTAAAAGGAACGAAATAATTTTTCCCGTCCATCGGCGCGAAATACAGCAAATCTCCAAGGGCGCTTTTGATATCCGGGCCATATTCGTCAAGCAGGGAATCCAGCGCCATAGCCTGCCCCCGCGAGATGATGCCGGGGAAATCCCAGCCGGGGCTCCATATGTCCATATCCTTGTCGCCGGCCGCCAGCCTCATGCCGATTTGCTCGACATAAGTAGCCGCGTTTATAAATTCGATCGACGCCTCCACCCCTATTTGCTCGCGGCTGATCTCGTTAAGCCGCTCGATGACCAGCGGATAGTCCGGCGATTCTCCATAGGAAAAAGCTGCAAAATTGATATGCTCGATTTCCTGCGGCGTATCGGACGCGGCGGGCGGGCGGTCCCCGGCATTATCCGGCTCCCCGGCTTCCGGTTGGCCGCCGCAGCCGGAAAAGATGCATAGAATCACCATCAGCGATAGCACGGCGGCTAAAAGCTTTTTTATTTTTTGCATAACAATTTTACCCCTCCTGCAATAGAAATTGAATGTTCAGCTACAGTTTAACATTCCACAGCGGCATTTGCATTCAAATATCTGCGTCAAACATTCATTTTTCAGGGGGGCTTTTGCGGTAATCGGACGGGGAGCGGCCCGTCAGCCTGCGGAACACGGTTGAAAAATACGAGCTGGTCTCAAAGCCGCAGGCCATTGACACCTCCTGCACCGAATATCCCCTGCGGAGCAGCGTGGATGCGTATTCCACGCGCCGGCAGTTGATATATTCGGGTATAGTCGCCGAAAAACGTTTCTTAAACAGATGGGACAGATGATCCTCGTTCATATAAAACCGGGCGGCTATATCTTTCCGCCGGAGCTTTTCGCAAAAATGCCCGTCTATATATTCCCGCACCTCGTCAATGACCGTCTTGGCGCGCCGCGCCTCCCGTATCACATCGCACGTGCGGTTTAAGGAAAAACCGACCCATTTCATCATCTCATATATGCTCAGCTCGGCGGAGGCATACAGCTGCCTTGCCGCACCATCGCAAAACAGCCGGTTCCCCTCAATCTGCTCTTGATGGAGCGCGGAATACACCATTTGCATATAATTGAGATGAAATGCCTGCAGCATGGTCCTGTCCAGGCTGCCGCTTTGCCGGCATTGCTCCAGATACGCCTTAATCTGCCCGAACAGCTCGGCGCTGCGCCCGTTTTTAAGCAGGTCCGTCCATTCGGGAGGCAGCCCGGCGGGCGCCGGCGGGCTGCCTTCTTCCTTTGCCCGCCAGCGCAGCACCTCGCCGATACGCGTCACATTTTCCGCTGCCATTTTCTCAAGCCGGCGTCTTATCCCGGGCAGGGCTTCAAGCTTTGCCGGATCGGAATAATACGCGCTTACCCCGCTTTTTGGAGCCGTCCGCTCAAAATATGCCAGAAGCTGCCCCAGCAGCGCCTCGGCCTGGACGTGAAGGGACGGGGGCATCATAATCCACACCTTGTCCTGGACGTCGCGGGAAAACACGGCATACCCTTCATCCCCGTATAATACAATCTCGCGCACGGCATTGCCAAGATAAACCTCGCGCTCCTTTTTGGAAAGCGCGAGCTGCTTGGGAAAGTGGCATAGCGCAAGCAAAAAGGCCTGTTCGGCGTCGAACGCCGGATTGTCCTTGCGCAGCGCTTCCTTAAGCTCTTCGGCCCCGCAGTGTCCGATAAGAAAATCCAGCCACTTTTCCATCCGTTCGGCTTTTCGGATTCTGCGGGAATCATCTTGTAACGACTCCCGGCTGTTTATGCGGTTTGCGGCGCGGCGCAGCGCTTGTTCAACCTGTTCCGGCGGCGATAGTTTCAGGATATATTCCACGCTGCCCAAACGGACGGCCTCCTGCGCGAAAGAAAATTCCGCGTGGTTTGTCAGGAAAATATTCTCCGTCTCGTATCCGTTTTGCCTTACCCATCGCAGCAGGTCTATCCCGTTTTCCCCCGGCGCCTCAATATCGCACAGCATAAGGTCTATGCGCTCCCCCTCAAGGAAAGCCGCTTTCGCCTGCTTAACGGTATACGCCGTCAAAAATTTATCTATCCCAAGCAGCTCCCAGTTTATTGTTTTCAGGAGCATATCCACCGTGCTTTTATCATCGTCAAAAATCAATATTCTCATCGGGCTTCCCTCTTTCCCGCAAGATTGCTGCCGGCAGCGTAACCGTCACTCTGGTGCCTGCAAGCTCGGACGGCTCCACCACAACCCCCGCTTTGTTCCCAAAAAGTATGCCCAAGGTCTGCCGTATATTCCAAATACCGGTGTTCTTTCCCTCACAGGGCTCGAAGTCCGGGTCGTTTAGCTGTTCCAAAGCCTGCGGCGTCAACCCCGCCCCGTCGTCCTCTATGATAATCTCAAGCATCCCTTGCGATACGACCGCGCGGATATATATCGCTATCCGGTCGCGGCTCTCCATCGCGTGCTTGATAATATTCTCGGCAAAGTTATGCAGGGTAAACGGGGGAATTAACGACGGCGCCGCGTCCGGGCTTATATCAAAAAAGTAAGACAGCGTGCCGTTGTAGGATATTTCCTGCATGGACAGGTAGTTTTCCAGATGGGCAAGCTCTTCGCGCAGCGGAACCATATTGATGTTGGAATAAAAACGGTAACGCATGTACCCCGCCAAGTACCGGACAAACCTCTCCATCTGCCCGCCCTGCCCGGTTTTGGCAAGATTGGAAACCGTCGTTAGCGCGTTGAGGAAAAAATGGGGGCGTATCTGCATTTGAAGGTAAGACAACGTAAGCTTCTGCTTCGCAAGGGTTTCTTCATATTCCTTAATCTTATAATCCTTGAGCTGCACGGTCATTTTATCAAAGGCGGAATTAATTTTTAGAAATTCATCGGGAACCTGAACCATCCCGATTCTATGGTCCAGATTCCCGTTTTGAACCTCATTCACCGCCGCTGTAAGCGTATCCAAAGGATGAAGCAGATTCCTTCGGAACAGGTGCAGCATCGCGGGAATCAGCAGAAACGCGCAAGCCGAGATAATAAAGATTATCATCTGCAAGGCGTCAAGGTTTTCTATGATGCTTTTTTCGGGAAATGCCATGTATAAGCGATACCCGCCGGTAGCGGACTGCGCGCCTGTCAGTATATATGGCTGCGGTGCGCCCGACCGGCTGTAAATCCCGTCGGTTAACCGCAGCTCCAGCCCTGTATCTTCGACAAACCGCGCGTTTGTCAGCGGCCTGTCATGCAAATCGGTAAAGACAAACTGCGCTTTGTCGCTGTTGGGAATTGTTTCCAGCGGCTTTCGCAATTCTTCCATATTAACCCATGCCCCAACACAGGCTCCGTTTGAATAAAATGTCCACAATAAATACGCTTCACCGTCAAGCCTGACGCTTTGCCATCTGGGGATTCCCGTATCGCCGCCGTAAAAAATATTCCGCTCCAGATACTCCTGCTGTATTTTCCGCAGCCGGTAAGTGCTGTTTCCTCCGAATACGTAACCATAGTATCCATACCGCTCTACGCAGACGAATAAAGAATCTGCCGCAGTATATTTGCTGATGAGGCTGGCCATATAAGCCTGAAGCTGTATGGCGGCAAATTGCCGGTTATCGGCGTCCGCGCTGTTTAAAAGCCTAAGGTTTTGATTCGTGGCGGCAAACAGGCCAAGCATGTCCGATATTTCCTCAACGCGCGCGTCCGTCAAATTCAAATACAGTGCAATCAAATCAGCGCCCGCCTCTGCGGTACGCCTTTGCGTCAAATGGCTGTAATACACATGATTGAAAATTAAAAATAATAAAAGAGGAATCAAAAACGCTATCGTCAAGGCCATCAACCGCAACCGCACCGAATTGCTCTTCATTTTACCACCCATTTGTCGTGCAAATTCAGAGAAATGAAATAATTATGTTTGACACTATATTTTATGTAATTTATAATAATTATGAAAACCGGTCAAGATTAGGCGGTTGCGTTTATCCCACAAACAAATAGGAATAGGAGCATGCGATATGAAAGGCGCGTATTTTCTGGGGAAGAACTGTTTAGACGTGCGGGAGCAGCCGCCGCCCTCTTTAGGGCCTGATGATTTGCTGATACGCAACCGGGTCTGCGGCGTCTGCGGCACCGACGTTCATATCTTCCGCGGTGAGCCGGGCTCTGCCGATGTTAACCCTCCCGTGGTGCTTGGACATGAATACGCCGGTGTGGTGGAGCAGGCGGGTACACGGGTTACGGCGTTTCGGCCGGGAGATCATGTATCTGTTGATCCCAATATTTACTGCGGCGTATGCCATTTTTGCCGCAACGGCAAAAAGCAATTATGCGAGCGCATGGAAGCCATTGGCGTCACGAGGGACGGCGGTTTTGCGGAGTACAGCGTCATTCCCGCTTCACAGGCGTTTCTTTTGAATCCGTCTTTGGACTTGGAGGCCGGGGCTATGGCAGAACCGCTGGCCTGCTGTATCCATGGCATTGACCGCGCAGATATAAAAACCGGCTGCACGGTATTGGTAATCGGCGGCGGAGCGATCGGCCTGCTAATGGTGCAGCTTGCAAAGCTGTCGGGCGCTTCGCAGGTAATTCTGAGTGAACCTGTCGAAATGCGCCGTCAAGCGGCGCTCGCTCTCGGCTCGGACGGCGTTTTTGACCCGTTGTCCCGTTCACCGGCTGAGCAGCTAAAAACAATGACGGGTAAAGACGGCGCCGATGTTGTAATCGAATGCGTGGGTAAAACATCCGCAATTGAGCAAGCTTTTGAATGCGCCGCAAAAGGCGCGACCATTTTGATTTTCAGCGTGCCGTCTGTAGATGCGTCCTATAACCTTGCCCTGTTTGACGTATTTAAGAAAGAGCTGACAATCAAAGGCTCCTTTGTGAACCCCGACGCCCACGCGCGGGCGGTGGAGCTGCTAAATACCGGGAAAGTCGATACTGCGCCGATCATAACACACCGGTTTGGGCTAGATGAACTGGAACAGGCGATTCAATGCCAGATGAGCGACGAGTCGATTAAAGTGGTTGTGAAGCTTTAAAATCATGTTTTAAGACGAGGGCTTCCGCCCTCCGAGGACGACAACGAAGCGCGGCCGGTGCGGCAGTAGAAAAAATATCATAAGAGCCGACTGGTCACAGCACTAGGATCTGTTGGCAAAAACGGAACGGTTAAACCGTACGGTTTAACCGTTTTGTCAGATGTAGCCGTCCTTAGGTTTCGTCGATAAGCTTTCAATCTTATACTTGTCTTCGCGTATCCTCTCTAAAAGCTCATCCTGTGAGCTTGTGTTTTGCACCTCATACCCGCATCTTATACAATGAAATCCATAAGTCATCCTCATGACGCCGCGCAGCTTCCGCTCTTCCATCTGCACGGCGCCGTCGCGGCCGCAAGCAGGGCATCTCGGCTTTTTCAGCATGATAATCCCTCCACAATGATTGATAACCTTAGAACCCATCTTCAATACGAAAAGCACCACCTCAGCGGCGATTTTTCCGCATTGCGTCGTTAAATTTTCTTGCAATGCACAAAGCATTACTTCAAAAATTTGCCTAACACTGCGAAATAATCGCTTCGCTGCGTCGGCACTTTTCGTTATTGAAGATAGGTTCTTATGCTTAATTTATATAATTATAATATATATTTTATTAAAACCTGTCAATGAAATAAATTTCGTAAGCCGCAAAAAAATCATGAAAAATTTGGATTTTTCTGTTATAATAATATAAAAGCTTAAATTAAACATCAACAATGTTTTAAAACGGAGGAACGGGTTTAGTGAAAAAAGGAAATCGAAAGCTTACCTTAATCATTGCTATCGTGCTGGTTATAGCCGCGGTATTTCAGAATCTTATCCGCTTCATCACGGATCTGCTTTGGTTCTTTGAGGTAGGATATGAGGCCGTATTCTTAACAAAGCTTGCAACACAGCTTATAATCGGAATCCCGTTGTTTCTCATTGTCGGCGCTCTTGGATTTTTGTATTTGCTGGCAATCAAAAAAGGGTATTATAAAAGCGTCAGGCTATCGGTCGTCGACAAGGCGGCGGATAAAAAATCAAACCTTATCGCGCTCGGGCTGTCTTTGGCATTCGCGGGGATTGTCACGTATTTCGTCATTAACGTTACATGGTTTGATGCGCTGCAGTTTATAAACGGCACAAGCTTCGGCATACAGGACCCGCTGTTTCATAACGATATCTCGTTTTATGTGTTCAGGTTAAGGCTGATTGAACAGATAAGCGGCATCGCCGTCGGAGTGATCATCGGGCTTTTGATACTCACGGCTATTTACTACGCGATACTGGCCATATTCAAAAAGCCGCCTGTGATTATCCTTGAGGACAGCGAAGACGGAGACGACGGCGAAGACGGCGATGATAACTTCGGCGGAAGATTCAGGGTCGTTGAGGGCGGCAAGAATTTCGGGGGATTCGGCCCGCTCGGCGAGTTTATGGAAGAACTCCAGCAAGCTTTCGGCGGCGGTGGCGGTCCTCAGCACACGAGGCCGTCTGCTCCGCAAAAGCCGATGGGGGACACGTTCGGTGAGCTTTGGGGCATCGCGTCAAAGCAGGTAACCGTGCTTGGCGTTTTGTTTTTCCTGATTATAGGCGTCAACTTCTTTTTAAGCCAGTTTAACCTTTTGTATTCGACCGGCGGCGTTTTATACGGCGCGGGATACACGGACGTCAACGTCACGCTTTTGATGTACAGGATCTTAGCGGCGCTGTCGGTTTTAGGCGCTGTCGGCTTTGCAGTTGGAATGAAAAATAAAAAGATCAAGACGATCCTTTTTGCGCCGGCTTTAATGGTCGCTGTCGGAATCATCGGCGCGGGCGCTGCGTTCGTCGTGCAGAACTATGTCGTATCGTCCGATGAAATCAACATGGAGAGCAGATACCTTGAAAGAAATATCCGGTTTACGCAAAACGCGTACAAGCTAAACAATGTGAATATCAGGGATTTCCCCGTTTCCAACACATTGACGCGCGGGGATATCGACAACAACTATGAGACGATCTCAAACATCCGCATCAACGACTACGACCCCGTGAGAAGATTTTACAACAACGTGCAGACCATCAGGCCGTATTATACGTTTACCGACGTTTCGGTCGACCGGTACATGATAAACGGGGATTACACGCAGGTTTACATCGCTGCAAGGGAAATCGACGACACCCAGCGCTCCCCAATCCCGCAGACATTCTTAAACCGTCATATCAAGTATACACACGGTTACGGGATTACTTTGTCGAGGGTTGACAAAATATCCTCAAGCGGATTGCCCGAGATGCTGATTCGGAATATCCCGCCCGAATCAGACGTTGAGGAGATCACAATCTCAAGGCCCGAGGGCAGGCCGGAAATCTATTTCGGACAGGTAACGCATGACTTTATTTTAGTGAACACAACCGAGCCGGGGTTTGATTATCCCATCGGCGGAAGCGACGACGGCCGCAACGCGGAGGTATTACGCTACGAGGGCGACGCAGGAATCAGGCTCAATTTCATAAACCGCGTGCTGTTTGCAATCCGCGAGAGAAACTTGAGGATTCTTGTTTCGGGCGCGTTGACAAACGAATCTAAAATCGTTATAAACCGCAACATCATGCAGCGTGTGCATACAATCATGCCGTATCTTTCATACGACAACGAGCCGTATATGGTCACGGTGGACGGCAGGCTCTTCTGGATCATCGACGCTTATACCGTCAGCGGAAGCTACCCTTACTCCGAGCCGTATGACAGGCGAAACGTAAACTATATAAGAAACTCCGTAAAGGTCGCAATCGACGCGTTTAACGGGACTGTCAACTACTATATCGTAGACCCGGACGACCCGATAGCCGCCACGTACAAGAACATTTTCCCTACTCTTTTCAAGGACATCGGGCAGATGGACGAAATGAGCCCGAACCTGAAAAAGCATATCAGATACCCGAATTTGATGCTCAATATTCAGGCGAATATGTACCGGCGCTACCACATGAACGACGTCACAATGTTCTACCAGAACGAGGATTTGTGGGACATCGCAACGGAAAGCTACGGCTCAACAGAGCAGCAAATGGTGCCGAACTACTATATTATGAAGCTTCCGGGCGAGCAGCGGGCGGAGTTCGTGAACACAATCCCCTTCACGCCGAGGGACAGGCGCAACCTGTCAGCGCTTTTCGTCGCAAGGAACGACGGGGAGCATTACGGCGAGCTGATTTTGTTCCAGCTTCCGAAGGGCAGGCAGATTCCCGGGCCCATGCAGGTTGACGCGCAAATTGAGCAGGACGGCCAAATCTCTCAGGACATCGCGTTGTGGAGCCAGTCGGGCTCGATTGTAAACCGCGGCAACATGTTTGTAATCCCGATTGAGAATTCATTCTTATATGTAAAGCCGATCTATCTTGAGGCGGAGGCCGGCAGCATACCGGAAGTAAGGCGGGTCGTGGTGGCATACGGAGTGCCCGACGGCGACGGCGTCAGGATCGCGTACCAGCCGACCCTTGAGGAAGCGCTGAAAGAGCTGTTTGGCGCTTCAGACGGGGCGCTCCCCGAAACAGCGCAGCCTGGGGAAAGCGGGCAGCCGTCGCACGGCGACGTGCCGCGGGACATATCGGAGCTGATAGACCTTGCGGCACAGGCTTTCGATAACGCGCAGGCCGCGCAAAGAAACGGCAATTGGGCGGCATACGGGCAATATCTGGGGCAGCTTGAGCTTTACCTTAACCAATTGCAGTCGATTCAATAATAAATGCTAAAAGCTCCCGGTTCATAACCGGGAGCTTTTCTTATTAACAAGGATTTTTTCTGCCGCATACAATGAAATCAGAAAAAATAAGTGCGGGAGAGGAATCTATGGGATGGTTTTTTGAGTTGAACCCTGTTTTACAAGGCTTGTACGCAACACTTTTTACATATTTTGTAACGGCTCTTGGGGCCTCGACAGTTTTCTTTTTTAAGTCGATGAACCAAAAGGCGCTTGATATGATGCTGGGATTTGCAGCAGGCGTTATGATCGCGGCGTCATTCTGGTCGCTTTTGGCCCCGGCAATCGAGCTGTCGGCGGAGCTTGGCGGCAACGCGTGGTTCATGGCGGTCACGGGATTTTTGTTCGGCGGAGTTTTCGTCATCGGCTCCGATGTTGTGCTGTCAAGGGCCGGGTTTATACAGGAAAAGGGTGCGACGCTCAAGCGTTCCATCTTGCTTACGTCTTCCGTCACGCTACACAACATACCGGAGGGGCTCGCCGTAGGCGTTGCGTTCGGCAGTGTGGCGGCAGGCGTTGAGGGCGCGTCAATATTCGGCGCGATGATGCTTGCTTTCGGAATCGGGATTCAAAATTTCCCTGAAGGCGTATGCGTTGCAATGCCTCTTCGCAGGGACGGTTACACGCGCGCGAAAAGTTTTTTTATCGGGCAGGCTTCAGGCGTGGTCGAACCGGTTTCGGGCGTTTTAGGAGTTTTGTTCGCGCTTGCGGTGCGCTCCGCTTTGCCGTTTGTCTTATCGCTTTCGGCGGGAGCCATGATTGCTGTGGTGTGTTCGGAGCTGATCCCGGAATCGTTTAAGGACAATAAAATCATCGCGGCAATCGGCGTGCTTTTTGGTTTTGCGGTCATGATGGCGCTGGATGTGGCGTTAGGATAACAAAAAGGTTCAAATAAAAACATTGACTATCGTATGTTGTAAGATATAATAAGTATAAATACTTCAAAATTGCGGTGGAATTGTTAAAAAAGTTTTTATGTTTGTATTGGGTGGTAGAAAATGTCCATGTCAATATCGAAAACAGAAATTGAAAACAGTCTAATAAGATTAGGCGTAAAGCCGGGAATGATGTTAGAGGTTCATTGCTCCCTCAGCAGTTTTGGTCATGTTGATGGAGGGGCTTTAACGATAATAAATACATTAAAAAATCTTGTCGGCACGAATGGGGCTATTCTTATGCCGTCATTTAAGGATTCGCCCAATCTTCCTCTTAATGAAACCGACAAAAGATTAGGGTTAACATTAAAAATTAAACTTCTAAAAGGCGATGAAGAAAGAACCGGCATGGGCATCGTTTCAGACACATTCAGAAAAATGCCTGACGTTATTACGGGTGAAGGTCAGTTCCGCGTTTCCGCATGGGGTAAAGACGCTGAAAAACACGCCGCCGATTGGTTTAATCATCTAATAGACTCTGACGGCTATGCTTTATTGTTGGGTGTGGATATTTACAAAATGTCTTCCATGCACCGTGCCGAAGATTGCTTGCCTGATGAAATAAAACGTAAGTTTGCACCGCCGGAGGATGCAAAAAAAATATATCCTGAGACAGAGTGGTTTATTGAGGCTTGGCTGCCGAAAACAAATCCTTGGCATATTATTCAAAACAGAGCGTATGAAAATGGTTATATTAACGATACCATGATAGGAAATGCGAAATGCATGTTGGTACAGGTCAAAAATACTGTTGCGCTTTACAGACAAGCTTTGAAGGAGCAACCGTTTGAATTGTATGGATTAGCGTAGAAAATATATAATATCCGCAGACGGAGAAGCGCCGGCTTTAAGCCGGCGCTTCTCCTTTTTCCGTATCGTCGCTTTTTGCGGATTCTTTAAGAGGATCCGTTATTTTTTCGGCGTTAAGACTTACGACACGGCGTTCATCCATTTCGTTCACGATGAACCGGTACCCGTGTATTTCTACGCCCGGATGCTCGCCGTCAGACGGGATGCGCCCCAGCAAATCGATGACATATCCGCCGATTGTATCGAAGTCCGCCGTATCCGAAAGCTTTAGCCTGAAGTACTTGTCGATGTCTTCAAGCGAGGTCAGGCCGTCGACAAGGTACATGTTTTCCGAGATCATGGAGATATCCTCGTCTTCCTCCACGTCATATTCATCCTCGATGCTGCCGACTATAAACTCGAGCAAATCCTCCATTGTCACAAGCCCCGAGGTCCCGCCGTATTCGTCCACGATGATCGCCATGTGGATTTTTTTCGCTTTAAACTCGCTTAAAGCGGCCATACAGGTATGGGACTCCAGAATGTATAGCGGTTCGCGGATATAATTTTGAAGGGAAAAATCTTCGTCTGTACCGCCCGACTTCTTAAGCGCCAGCAAATCCTTGACGTATAATATACCGACTACCTGGTCAACGCTGTTTTCCTCGCATACCGGAATTCGGGAATATCCTGTTTTCAACGCCGTTTCAATGATTTCCATAAGCGGTGCGTCCAGCCGCAGGTGTACGATTTCAGTGCGGTGCGTCATGATGTCCTCAACCGTGGAGTCGTCAAGCTCAAAGATATTGTTGATCATTTCTTTTTCGCTTTCCTCAATGCTGCCGCGTTCCCCGCCCTCGTCTAGGAGAAGCCTAATTTCCTCCTCCGTTACCTCGGCGGGCTCGCTGTCGGGGTCGATTCCGAAAAGGCGCAGGATAAGCCCTGAAAAAAACGAAAACAGCGCTGCAAGCGGGCGGAACAGAAAGGAGAGAAACCCAAGCGCATAAGCCGACGAAAACGCGATCTTTTCATAATAGTGGACGGCGATTTTCCGCGGCACCATATAGCCGAGCACGATTGAGAAAACTAAGTAAACCAGCGTTACAAGCACAAAAGAAAAAACAAAGGCTGCACTGTGCGGCATGATGCTCCCAAGCGTTTTAGTATACCGGGGAAGAAAAACGCCCGTGACAATCACAGCCATGAAAAAGCTTGAAAGAACAAGGCCAATCCTGATGGTCGCCGTGAATTTTGACGGGGACTGAACAAGCCGCAAAATCATGCCGGCTTTTTTGTCGCCGTCCTCCGCCATTTTTTCAAGCTTTTTGTCGCTTAACGCAACCGCGGAAACTTCACACATGGTAAAAAACGCATAGATAAAAGCAAATAAGAACAAACGCATCATGCTAACCAATAAACTACTGTCGGATTCCATATACATCTCCCTTTTACAGACAACTAACTTGAAAAGCGGCTAGAAATTTACGAGGGGTTTATTCATCGGGCAAGGCTGGCGACACAGACGGACTTTCGCCAGGCAAGGAGGATGTGAAAAACATGAAGACAAGCTCATGCACAATTCACACAATCTCGAAGCGATTACGCAGTCCGGCGGATAAAGCACCATAAAGGCCGGTTGTTTTTAAGTTTGGACTATATGTTACGACGGCATGCTAATCAGCTATATCATATTATATTTCTGCTAAGATTGTCAACTGCTGCTATATGTTCATAATTATGCAAAACCCGGTAATATATGATGAATTGACAAGATTTAAAAAACATAGTAAAATAAATGGGCAAATGCCTCCATAGTTAAATGGATATAACAAGCCCCTCCTAAGGGCTAATTGCAGGTTCGATTCCTGCTGGGGGTGCCAAGCATTTCCTCAAAGACAAGATTAAAGCTCATTAACATGCGGTTAATGAGCCTTGTTTTTTAAATTGCCCTGTTGGGGGTTTAAAGGTTGCCGGATAGAATCGCGGTCTGTCTATCTTCTGCGCCTGGGAAGCATCAAATCCTAAACTGTTTAAATTATCCGCTATTGCTCCCGGCCAAGTTCCCCACTTTCCGTCCCTAATCAACCCGTACTTTTCAAGGTCTCTTATGATGTCAGCCGCGTTCTCACTCATCGCCATAATCACTCACTTTTCAAAAACAATTGTTTTAATGCCCGTTCGCTCTTGCCAGTGCGGGACTAGGTTATAGCGGAGTTTATTGCCTCTAACCCTGTAATAACCATAATAGTAAGCATCTTTATAAGAATCGACATAATTCAAACCATCCTCTGAATAATAAAGCGATGCGTTATAAATACTGAATGCCTTCGCCGAACTAGAAAAAATAATAACAATATCTGTACTTTCTCCATCTTTTATGTATGTACCGGGAAACGGATCGGAAACCCAAATTTCCGGATCAAAATAAAGAGTTATATTAGGTTCTTCGCTCTGCCACACACCATATGGCAGTTCTCCGCGTGTGTTGCACGCACTAGTAAGAATTAAAAATGCCAAAAGAAAAACTATTTTTTTCATAACATTCACCGTTTTACCGTAGTCCATGATATTACATCACGGTTATGCAGTTTCAACCATTCGTCTACCGATGTTACCGGTTCTGAAGCTTTACTATCATTATAAATCTTATACTGGTCGCCATCCTTTTCAATCGTAACATAATGCGCGCCATCGTTAAAAAAGTCTGGATGACTATACATAAGAATACCGATATTTCCATCTGTAAGTGTTTTATCAAGATTATTAGGCGCATT
>WRLK01000048.1 GCA_009777635.1 Oscillospiraceae bacterium
AAGGTAATCTAATGCTTTTTTCATCTTTTCTCAGCCCCCTTATATCAGTGAGGCTTTTTGTGTATATTCTTGCCTTTGTTTGCTTTCAAGTTTTGTTCATACTTTGTTAATTCGCGCGGTTGACGTGATGAATTTTTAGCTTTGATTCTTTCAATCGCCGTTAAGAGTCGTTCGGCCTGCCTTTTTGTGTTAAAGCTGCCGATGCTGACCCTTGCGGCGCCCGACTTAAGCGTTCCCATTTTCTCATGGGCAAGAGGCGCGCAATGCAATCCTCCGCGTATTGCAAATCCCTCGTCGGAAAGCATTGCCGTTACATCCTCGGACATTACCTCGTCTATGTTAAAGGAGATGACAGGCAAATGCCTGCCCTCCCGGAAGCTTTTTGTATAAAGCCTTACACCCTTCATCTTTCTAAGCCCGTCGTATACTGTGCGCCCGATTTGCATGGATTGCTTGTAGATATGTTCTATGCCCTTTTCGCTTACATATTTGATCCCCGCGCCAAGCCCGATGATACCGGCCGTGTTGACCGTGCCGCTTTCAAGGCGTTCCGGCATCCCGTCGGGCTGCGCCATGCTACCGGACATATTGCCCGTGCCTCCCTCGAACACGGTGTCTATTACGGAGCCGAGCGGCGTGATGAGAAGCCCTGTCCCGGGCGGTCCGTAAAGGCTCTTATGCCCCGATGTGCAGAAAAAATCAATGCCAAGCTTTTTTATGTCTATCGGAACAATCCCGGCGGTTTGGGCGGCGTCTACCAAAAACAGCACGTCGTATTCCCGCGCCATGTCCCCCAGCTTTTGGATAGGCGCCCTTAATCCCCACACATTAGAGCCGTGGGCGCACGCAATCAGCTTTGTGTTGCGTTTAATAAGGCGTTTAAAGTTGTTCACGGTTTTTTCGTCGTTATCCGGGTCGACGCTTGCGACGTCGAATGTGATAACGCCTTTTTCCGAAAGCGTAAAAACCGGCCTTGATACGGAATTATGCTCAAGGTCAGAGATGATAACATGGTCGCCGCGTTTTAAAACGCCCTTTAAGGCGAAGTTTAACGCGTGCGTACAGTTCGAGGTGAACACAACGTCCTCGGCGCTTTCGGCGTTAAACATGCTTGCGGCCGCCTCCCTTGCCTCATAAACCTGTACTGCGGTTTCAATTGACAGCTTATGCCCGCTTCTCCCCGGGTTTGCGCCATAGCGTTCCATCGCCTTTGACATCGCTTCGTATACGCGCTTCGGCTTCGGGTATGTTGTGGCCGCGTTGTCGAAATATATCATGTTTTCCCCTTTCCGAGCCTTTGCCCTTTTGGTTTTGTGATTACTCCCACGCTACAATGCGGATATCGGCGGATTTTAAGATTCCCGCCGCTTTGTCCAAATCCATTTTGTCTATCTCAACACCGTAACCGCAACCATTTACCTCCAAGCTTCGTGCAAACTTTTTGATTGTCGACCGTATACCTTGACGTTCCAGAAGCTTTTGCGCCCTGATTGCGTATGTCACCGAGGTCAGCCTGATTATAGCTTTCTGCAAGCTCTCTCACCTCTTACATCATAAAATAAAAAAAATACAAATTAAACGAATTTAATCTGTATCATACTATGCGGTATAAAAGGCGCGCGTGAACATTTAAGAATCTGTATTCAATAATGAGGAATGACGACGTGGCGGTGTTTCGAGTATTGAATACAGGTTCTAAGTCTTTTCTAAAAGGACAACGGCATGGGCTGCAATCCCGTCAAGGCTGCCGGTAAAGCCGAGGCCCTCCTCTGTTGTGGCCTTCACGCCAACGCAGCTTACGTCTGCTTCTAAAGCCGCGGCGATACGATCCCTCATTTTCGGGATATACGGCATAAGCTTCGGCTTTTGCGCGATGACGGTGGCGTCAATGTTTATAAGCGCGAACCCCTTTTCAGCAATAATTTTCTTAACCTCTCTCAACATTTTTAAGCTGTCCGCGTTTTCATAAGCGGGGTCGCTGTCGGGGAAAAGAACGCCGATGTCGCCATGCGCTACGGCGCCCAGCATGGCATCCATCACCGCGTGGAGCAGCACATCCGCGTCTGAATGCCCAAGCAGCCCCTTGTCATGCGGTATCTTCACTCCGCCGATTATAAGCGCGCGACCGGCTGCCAGCCTGTGCGCGTCGTAACCGTGCCCGATTCTCATCGTCATGGCAGAAGCCCTCCGTTTAGCCTAAACTCCAAAATCGCGTGCGCGACGGCGAGGTCCTCAAGCGTTGTGATTGTGACGTTGCCGTCGCCGCCCTCAACCATTGTGACCGGATATCCCGCGCGCTCCACAAGCCGGCAGTCGTCGGCGTATGCACACTTGTCGCGCTCAGAAATCTCCATCGCCCGTTTATATATGCCGGCTTTAAAGATTTGCGGCGTCTGCACCGCCCAAAGATTATGGCGGTCGGGCGTCGAGATAACCGTCGCGTCTTTGCCGATGACCTTAACCGTATCCTTAACCGGAACCCCTGTCGCAGCGGCACCCGTTTCAAGCGCGGTGTAAAGGCATTCTTCGATGTCCTGTGGCAAAATCAGCGGCCTTGCGCCGTCGTGGATTGCATAAAACGCCGCTTTTTCGCTGCACGCGCGGACTCCAAGAAAGACGGAGTCCTGCCGGTTTTCTCCGCCGGTTACGACGCCGGTGACCTTCTCAAGCTCATAAAACCGGATTAAATCGTAAATATCGAGCGTCTGGTCTTCTCTGCAAACGACGACAATCTCGGATATCAAAGGGCAGCCGGAAAATGCGCCGATGCTGTGCGCGATAACGGGCATGCCGTCAAGGGGCTCTAACTGCGTATCCATGCCGTTCATGCGCTTTCCCAAGCCCGCCGCCACAATCACCGCCGAGACAAACGGCGGCTCTTTCTTCTTTTTAGAAAAAGCCATACGCTTACTCCTTTGCCGATTTCTCCGCTTTATGCTGCCTGCCCGTATAATCCACGGCATACGGCGGCTCGTGGACAAGCTCCGAAACGCCGACAAACCGGTATCCCTTTTCAGTCACCGCTTCAATCACCATCGGAAGCGCCCGGGGCGTGTTCTTCGCTCCGCTGTGAAACAGCATGATAGATCCGTTTTTAAGATTTTTAAGAATCCTCTCGCGCATGGTTTCGGGGCTTGGGTCTTTGTAGTCGATGCTGTCTAAATCCCATTGCACCGGGATCATGCCCTCCTGCTCTATCAGCGTTACCACGCGGTCGTTGTATGCGCCCGACGGTGTGCGGAACAGCGTCACGGCCTTTCCCGAAACGCGCTCCAGCTTCTCTCTCGATGCGCGTATCTCACGCAGGACGCCAGCGTCGTCAAGCCTTGTCATGTCGGCGTGCGTGTCGGAATGGCTGCCGATTTCATGTCCGGCTTCGCTTATTTGCTTCACGGATTCCGGGAACTTATCGCACCATTCGCCGACGATAAAAAATGTAGCCTTGATATGATAGCTGTCCAGAACAGAAAGAAGCTGCGGGATATCCTCGTTGCCCCACGCGCAGTTGATGCCGAGCGATACATGGGGGTTTTCAGTTTCCACGGAATAAACCGGGTGCTTTGCGTTCGGCGACCATGCAGGCGCCGCCCTTAAAATCCCGCCCGCAATGCCGATGCAGGCGCACGCTAAAAGCCCAATGACTATAACCGCCACAGGTTTTAGCCTAATGACACGATATTTCTTCATAAGCGCCCCCGACACATATAATTGACAGTTACCCATTGTCAATTATATGATATGCCGGCGCCCGTCATGTTATCTCAAAAAAAGTACCGCCCCCACTATTGCAGAGACAGCACCCCGTGGTGGACGATAACGGGTTCGAACCGCTGACCCTTCGCACGTCAAGCGAATGCTCTCCCAACTGAGCTAATCGTCCTATTTTTAGAGACAAGCATTATTATACACGACTGTTTTTCAAAAATCAACAGGAAATTCAAAAAATCCCTGTTTTTATCTTATTTCTTTATCAAGCTTCTGTAAATCTATGCGTGTTGTCAATTGTTCGTCTAAATATAGAAAAGCTCTCCCGCAGTGATAGCAGGCGTTTCGGTATGAACGCTGATCGGTCCAGCAGCATGGGCAGGTTACCGATACACGGGGCCGGGTAACGAACGCAACGCTGCCGTCGGGTAAAATCCGGTGATTTGTCAGATGATCGGGCTTCATTTTCCGCACCTCCTAATTACGAATTATAGGAGGAATGATTGCAAATAAATATGACTTATGTCATAATATCGGGGGAGGATGCATATGACGAAAATGCCTGTCACACCTGAATATGAAAAATGGATTGACAAGTACGGTCTTGCTGATCTAGTTGCGGTGCCGCCCATGCTGTTTCGCTACAAGAGGGGCGAGTATTTGTGCATGGAGGGGGACGCCCTACATTATATGCTCTATGTAGTTGAGGGTAAAATAAAGGTTTCCACCACCTCGAAAAACGGAAAGACCCTGCTTGTCTGTTTTTATCAGGCAGAAGGGATTATCGGAAGCATCGAAGTCTTAACGGATTATCCCGCCACTGCGACCGCTCAGGCCGCCACCGATGTTGTTTGCATGGCCGTGGCTATTTCCCCAAACCGGAAGCTGCTGCAAAACAGCCTGCCTTTTTTGCGGTATCTCAATACCGTTTTATCAATGATGTTTGCCCGTTCATCCAAAAACGCCGCTTTGAACCTGCTTTATCCACTCAAGACAAGGGTTTGCTCCTATATTGCATTGGCTCAGATTGACGGGGTTTTTCGTGAAAACCTAACGGAAACCAGCGAGCTCTTAGGAGCTTCGTACCGTCATCTGGTCCGCGTGCTTGAGAATCTGTGCGCTAAGGGGATATTGGAAAAGGAAGGCAGGAGATGTTACCGCATCGCGGACCCGTCTAAGCTGAAGGCTATGGCCGAGGACTACTACAGAATGTCTGCGATGGATTATTAAAATAACATCCGCACCATTAAGACGCTCATGAACACCACCGCAAAATCCGCGGCGACCGAGGCCGGAAGCGTATGCCGCGTCTTTGCAATTCCCGCGGCGCCAAAGTATACGGCTATTGTGTAAAACGTGGTTTCGCTTGAGCCCTCCATTACGCTTGCGATGCGCCCGATAAAGCTGTCGGGGCCGAAGCTTTCAAGGATATCCTTGTAGATTGCGATCGCCCCGCTTCCCGATACGGGCCTTAAGACAGCAAGCGGCACAACCTCGGGCGGCAGCCCTATTACCCTTGAAAACGGCTCTGCCAAAACGGTTACGTAATCAAGCGCGCCCGACGCCTTGAACATTCCGACGCACGTCATTAGCGCGACGAGAGCCGGCAGCACCGCTATGCTCGTTTTAAAGCCATCCTTCGCGCCTTCTAAAAATACGGTGAAGATATCGACTTTTTGGGATATGCCGTAAAGGATAATCGAGCACATCACGACGGGGATGATCATATTGTCAAGCGTCATTTTAGGACCCCTTCCCAGCCTTTGAAAGCAGCTTCGCCACCACGACTCCAGAAGCCAGCGACACAATGGAGGAAATCCATACCGCGGGCATGATGTCGAGCGGACGCTCGCTTCCGGCTGCTTGCCGCAGAATCGCCGTCGTCGTCGGTATAAGCTGTAGCGACGCCGTGTTTATTACGACAAACATCGCCATATTGTTTGTGGCGACGCCGGGGTTCGGGTTTCGTTTTTCCATCTCGCGCATAGCGGCGATCCCAAGCGGCGTCGCCGCGTTGCCAAGGCCTAACAGGTTTGCCGACATGTTGAGCGTGATCGCTTTCGCGGCGGCGCTTTTATAGTGCATCCCCTCGAACAAAACCCCGATCAGCGGGGAAAACATGCGGCTTATCTTTTCCGTAAGCCGCGCAGTGTCTGCGATTTTCATAAGGCCGCTCCAAAGGCACATGGAGCCCATTAGCGTAATCATCAGCCCCACGGCTTCGCCGCAGGACGAAAGCGCCGCGTTCGACACCGCGCCCATGCGTCCGCTTATGATTCCGAAGAATACGGCTGAAATCACAAGCCCCGAAAATATCCATTTCATCACGCTGCATCACCAATAAACTATATGCCGCGCTTGTACGCCTTATGTACACGCCAACACAAAGGATTTTACTTTTTCTCCTCAAGGATATATAATATAGTTGAGATTATGAAAATAAAGGTGGTTTTTTGATGGTTACGACCGTTACGCTAAACCCATGCATTGATTTGACGCTATACTTAAACGGGCTTTTCGTCGGAGGGCTGAATATGGTGGAGTCCTCGCGCTCCGATACGCGCGGCAAGGGCGTGAACGTAGCCGTCGTTTTGCGGGCGCTCGAAGTGTCCACCATGTGCACGGGGATTAGCTTCGACGGCAACGGGAGCCTGCTCGATGCGTTTCTGGAGGAGCAGTGCATCTCCCACGACTTTGCAATAGCCCGCGGGAATATCCGCACCAATATGAAGCTGATGGATACCGTAAAAAACGAGATGACCGAGGTAAACAGTCACGGCGACGAGGTTGACGCGAGGATTATCGAGCAATACTTGGAAAAGCTCAAAATCCACGCGAAAAAAAGCTGTATCATGACGTTTTCCGGGCGTATCCCAAACGGCGGGTGCGTATCCTTTGCGGATATTTACAAGAAATCCCTGGAAGCCGTAAGGGATTTCCCGCTCATCACGATCGTGGACGCCGAAAAGGAGCCGCTGCGTCAGGCGGTCCTCGCAAAACCGGATATTATAAAGCCGAACACATACGAGCTTGAGGAAACCTTCGGGTGCAAAATTCACTCGAGGGGCGATATCGTGGAGGCTTGCCGGGACATCATCAAGAAAGGCGTGAAGGTCGTCTGCTGCTCAATGGGCGGGGACGGCGCGCTCATCGCCGACAACAAGGAGGCGTGGTTCTCACCGCCCATGGATATTGTTCCGAAAGGCTTTACGGGCGCAGGAGACTCCATGGTCGCGGGTATGTGCAGGGCAATCCGGGATAAGCGCGAGCTCAAAGACCTGCTGCGTTACGGCGTGGCCGCGGCTTCCGCCTCGCTTTTGCTCGAGGGCACGCTGCTTTGCCGCGGCCATGACTTCAATCGGCTTTTGCCTCTTGTCAGGATTGAGGCCGTTCAATGAAGAAGGATCACAAAACATTGGCTTATATCCTCATTGCGGCAGGCTGTTTTCTGCTAATCGCCGGTATCCTGTTCGCGCTGGCTGTGGGCGGCGCTTTAATACCTGTATTTATAATTTCGTCCATCCTTTTAAATTCAATCGGCGTAACGCTTTTAAAGACGCCGAGGAAATAAGAACCTCATTTCTCGTTATTGAATACAGGTTCTAAAGGAGAAGCATATGAATGATCAGACAAGGTGCCGGGCTTTAATAAGCCTTGACAACATCGCGCACAACGTAGCCGGGATCAAGAAATTCATGCGTGCCGGATGCCTTTTTATGGGCGTTGTGAAAGCCGACGCATACGGCCACGGCGACCTTCCGGTCGCAAAGGAGCTCGAGCGCATCGGAGCCGACATGCTCGGCGTGAGCTGCTTTGACGAAGCGGTATACCTGCGCAAAAACGAAATCACCGCGCCTATCCTTATCCTTGGCCCAACTCCTGCGGAAAACGCCGCCGACTTAATCCGTTACGGCTTAAAGCAGACCGTCCATTCATCGGGATACGCAAAGGCTTTGTCGGAGGCGTGCGTTGGCTTGGACGAAAAAATTCCCGTGCACATCAAGGTGGACACGGGAATGTCGAGGATAGGGTTTCATTTTAGCGGCGAAGAGGATATCCGCAAGGCGGCGTCTTACGAAAGCTTTGACGCCGAGGGGATATTTACGCATTTTGCATGCGCCGACGAAGCCGGGGAAAGCGCCGAGGTCTACACAAGGCTGCAATTCAACCGGTTTTGCAGCTTGCTGCGGTCGCTTGGCGCATCCGGTCTAACCTTCAGGCTAAAGCATTGCTGCAACTCCGGCGGGGCGATCCGGTATCCCGAAATGCACATGGACATGGTAAGGATCGGGATTGCTTTATACGGCCTTAACCCCAGCGCGGACTGCGCGGGCCTGATTCATCTGCGCCCCGCGATGGAGCTTTATTCTAATATCGCCGAGGTAAAGGAGATCGAAGCGGGAACGCCCGTGAGCTACGGCAGAACATTCACGGCGGAAAAAAAGATAACCGTCGCCACCGTTTCGACCGGGTACGCCGACGGGTATCCCAGAGCGCTTTCAAACGCGGGCAGAATGCTGGTCCGCGGGCAGTGCGCCCCGGTTATCGGGCGTGTCTGTATGGACTATCTCATGCTCGACGTCACGCATATCGGCGGCGTGTCGGCGGGGGATTTAGTGACGGTCGTCGGCAAAGACGGCGAAAACGCCGTTACGCTTGACGAAATCGCGGATTGTACCGGCACCATAAATTACGAACGCGCCTGCCTCGTTGGCAAGCGCGTACCGCGCGTTTACACGCGCGAAGGCAGAGAAGTATTCTTGCGGGATTATTTGAACCGGGAATAGAAACTGTTTTGCCTTTTACAAATTATAATTTCCCTTTGCGAAATCATCCTCGTCCAGGATAACCGTGCTTTCAGACAGCCGCCTTTCAATATATTCGGGCAGGATGCGCGTTAAATCATCGGCTAAGCCCGGCTTTCCGGTATACCTGCCCTGTACGATTGTCTTTGCGTGGATAGCGTGCATCGCCGACGCCTGTTCCACTTTATCAACACCTTCAAATATGGTCTTCGCGCCGATCGCGGCCGCTCTGTCAACGATTTTGCGGCATTTGTCAAGGTTTTCGGGCGATGAATCGATACCGTGCACAAAGCTTCTGTGCAGCTTTATAAAGTCGATGGGAAGCCCCGACAAAAATTCAAGGTGCGTATATCCGGTATCCATGTTGAAAATACAGACCTTGACGCCAAGCTCCTTGATTTTTTTTATCTGCTTTGAGCATGTATACCAGTCAAGGCGCACGATAGACGCGTCTATTTTGACGACAAGGCTTGACGGCTCAACCTGGAATTCCATCAGGCACTTGCCGATAAAATCATCGACGTCGGCTCTAAACAAATCCGTTACCGGAAGCTCGGCAAGAACAGGAATCGCTTCGCGTCCCGCTTTTCGCCAGCGGCTTGCGGCGCGGCAGGCCTGGTAAACTATTTTTTCGTTGTTCGTCGGGATTCTGCCGGTTTCCTGCGATATGGAGCCGGTTCCCTCGCCGCTCAGCTCGTAGTTCCACCGGGCAAACGCGTCGCAGCCTACAATTTTTTGCGATACCAAATCAAGCTGCGTCTCGTAATATACCGTAAAATCATCGCCATACTGGCAGTCGGAGTAGTTTTCCATCAGCGTATCGCCGAAGAACCCGCTGGAACACATGGATTCATCATATGTTTCAAACCGTTCCGCCTTTGTGACCTTGGCGCAGTGCCTTGCCACGTTCGCCCGCGCTATCAGCACGTTTATATCGTAGCTCGTATCGTTGTCGGTGGTCGCAAACCCGAGGCTGATACGCATACCGGCCTTAATCGCGATATCGCCCCTTATTTTGTCGCACATCCGCCTTAGCTGCTCGTAGTACTCGCCAAAAAGATTTAAGTCCATAAGCGGGAACACCACTACAAAATGGTCGCAGGAAACTCTCGTTATCATCGCGTTTTCAGGGAATATCCGCCGGGATTGTATCGCCGTTTGCGTCAATACGTAGTCGCTGGTCGCAGCACCCTTTAAGCTGTTTAAAAAGCGAAACCTGTCATAATCAAAATATGCGGCGCAGTAAATATGCCCTTCATGTTTTGCCTCTTCGAGTTTTTTTCTGCAGTCGACAAAGAACGCGCGTCCCTTTTTTAAATCGGTAAGCTTATCCGTCGCCGTAAAATCTTCGCTGCCGCCGCCGCTTTGAAGGCTTTTCTTTTCCTCTTTTTTCTCGGTGTCCCTGTCTTGTTCTTGTTCTTCTTTTTCCCTTTCCTTTTCTCCGTCATTAAAATAGTCGATCAGGTTGATAAGATCCGGCTCTTTTTCATTTTGCCCGGATTGCTCATCTCCTCCGTCCGCGCCAAAATTCAGGCCAGGGAGTGCATCGTTTTCCGGCCTTATGATCGTAACTTCTTTTTCAATTTTAAAGTAGCGGGTAAACAACACGATCAGCACGATTAAAAAAGCCAATAAAAAAAGGATCACTATCAGCGCAACCATGATTGCCACCTCCGCTATTAATACTAATATTTATCATAACAGATAAAATATGTAAATTCAAGGCGAAAAAATATAAAGCGCGAAAGCTTACCTTTCGCGCTTTTCACTATGAAATCATTTATGATTTTCATCGACATATTCCTTGGCGTGAGATGCGTTTTCGTGGCTTTCGCCGCGTTTTACGCTCTCTTCATTGTAAGTCAGGATATCGGCAACGGTTGAAAACACAGGAACGATGTCTTTCGATTTGTCGATTTTAGCCTTGTTTCCGTGGATTTTACCGGGATTGCCGTTCGGCTTTTCGCTTTTCATATTACCGCCTCGCAATCTGTTTTGATTGCGGTTATTGTTTCCCGCCGCGCCGGATAATATTCGGCTTCTATACCGCAATTTTAATCATTTCAAAATCAATGTGCCCGGAGGATACGTCGGCTGACGCAAGCTTTACGCGTATTTTATCGCCGAGCTGTATTTTCTTCCCCGTCACCATATCAACAAGTGCGATCGCGCCATCGAACTGCCAGTCTCCGCCGGTCATGCTGCGGCTTGCAAGAAGCCCCTCAACAGTATTCTGAAGCCGTACATAACACCCGAACTGCGTCACGGACGATACGATACCCTCGAACTCCTCGCCGATTCGCAAGGACATATATTCGGCCTTATACGCGTCTTCACAAGCCCTTTCCGCCGACATCGCGGCGATCTCCCGCTCTGTTGCGCGCGCCGCCGCCTGCGATACGAACGTTGCGTATCGCTTATTGATATTGTCATGCCGCATTCCCGTCACAAGCGCCGATAAAACCCGGTGTATTGTAAGGTCGGAATACCTGCGTATCGGCGACGTGAAATGGGTGTAGTCGTCAAGGGCAAGGCCGAAATGCCCGATGTTTTTGTCGCCGTACTTCGCCTTTGCCATTGAACGCAGCATCAAGGTATTGACGACTCCGCCGATTTCAGTTCCCTCAACGCTTTTAAGAATCGCCGCCAGCTCCTCGGAGGACGCCCTATCCTTCGGGCGCTTGTAGCTTACCCCAAGCTTATCCAAGACGTCGAACAAAAAGGTCAGCTTGTCGTGAGCCGGGCGCTCGTGCACACGAAACACAAACGGCAGCTTTTCCTTGATGGCAAAGCGCGCGGCGGCTTCGTTTGCGACAAGCATGAATTCCTCAATGATAAGCTCGGACTCCCCGCGTTCACGCGTCACAACGTCAATTACCTTGCCGTCTTCTCCGATAATGATTTTTCCCTCCACAGATTCCAAGTTCATTCCGCCGCGGTTCATGCGGTTCTTCGTAAGGCGTGCCGCAAGCTCGCTCATAAGGCTCAGCACCGGGGCCGCTTCACTGTATTTTTCCTGTATTTCGCTGCCGGCTTCCCCTTTAAGAAGACTGTTAATCTCGGAATACACCCCCTGAACACGCGAGCGTATAACGGTTTTCTTAAACTCGTAGCTTTCGATTTTAGCGTCTGATCCAAGCTGAATGATCGCGGAAAACGCAAGCCTGTCCTCTTTCGGGTTGAGCGAGCAGATTCCGTTTGAGAGCGCCTTCGGCAGCATCGGCACAACAGAATCCGCAAAGTAGACGCTTGTTCCGCGCGCAAACGCCTCCGAATCGATTGGCGACTTATACGCCACATAGTAGCTCACGTCGGCGATGTGCACGCCGAGCTCCCAGCCTTTTTCGGTTTTGCTGACGCTTACCGCATCGTCGATGTCTTTCGTGTCGGCGCCGTCAATCGTGAATATCATCTCGCCGCGCAAATCCGTTCGGACCTCCAGCTCTTTCGGATGGATTAAAAGTGCTGCCGTTTCTTTCGCCTGTTTCTCAACTTCATGCGGAAATTCAGGATAGATATCCTTTTCCGCAAGAATCGCCTCACAGCACGCGGCGGCTTTTTCTGCCGTGCCGAAGCTTTTTATAACGCTTGCCACATGCTCACTGTGGCGGCTGCCGCGCCTTGTGAGCTCCGCGAGGATTTTGTCGCCGTCCTTCATGTCCTCGATTCCCGTCCTGCTAAGGCGGATCGGGAATTTCACATAATCATCCGGCATGATGCTGTAAACGCCGTCGCGAACCTCAAGTACACCTGAAAATTTCCGCTGCGCCGCGCGCACGATTTTATACACTTCGCCCTCGGGCAATTCTCCATGAGATTTGTTAGGCTTCTTCTTTTTAATCAGCACAAGGTCTAAGGGCATCGCTCCAAGCAGAAGCTTTCCGGGGATGAATACGTCGCGGTCAAAGCCTTCGGGGCGCGCAAAGCCGAAGGTGGGGTTGACCTTGACGATCTCAGCCGGGATAAGCCCTAAATTTTTGGAAAGCAGGTACTTGCCTTTTTCTTCTATCACGGTCCCGTTTTCCACAAGATAACCCAACGCTTCGGCGGCTCCTGATTTCCCGGACTTTAAAAACCCGAGCTTTTTCATAAGCTCACTTTTCGAAACCGGTTTTCTTTTATAGGTTTTTAAAATGTTTATAATTTTTATTTCCGTTTTTTCGGCTGCGTTTTGCATATTAACGACCATTCCTCTTTATGGTAAATTGCTTTTTGTTTATTCTACCATGAAAAGCCGCTAAAATCAAAAAAATTAAAAAAAGCCCTCTTTTGCGAATTGTTTTCTAAGTATCCCGATCGCTTTCTTTTCAATGCGCGAGACGTAGCTCCGCGAAATTTGAAGGGCCTCGGCGACCTCGCGCTGCGTGAGCGGTTTCGTGCAGTAAAGCCCATACCGCATGATAATGATTTTCTGTTCGCGTTTTGAAAGGTGTTTTTCAATTAACTTATACATTTGCTCCGATTTAAGGCGCATGTCGATATGCTCAAAAATATTGTGGTCGTCGGACATGATATCCTGCAAAGTCAGGGAATTCCCCTCTTTATCGGTATCGATGGGGTCTGAGATAAACACGTCGTGCGCAGATTTGCGAAGATTTCTGAAGTACATGAGTATTTCATTTTCTATGCATCTTGACGCATATGTGGCAAACCTTGTTCCCTTGTCGTAATCAAAGGTTGACGAGGCTTTAATCAGACCGATTGTGCCGATTGAGATTAAATCCTCCTGCTCCTTTATGCTTGAGTAATATCGCTTGCATACTTTCTACGAAAGCTCACCCCTTTGAACGGGTGGCAAATATGCCTGCTTACACCACAAGAACCGCCGTGTTATACGAATATTCGGTATTCATATGTGAAAAGCGGACAAGCTTTATTAAGTCTTGACTAAAAAGCAGTAATTCGGCTATAATAGGATTGCATCATATATTAGCCGAAAGAGGTGTTTGTATGACATATATTAACCGGAGTATGGAGCCTGTATTCCTCGAGCTTAGCAGGGAATATCCGGCGATACTGATAACCGGCCCGCGGCAGGTTGGAAAAACCACAATGCTGCAAAAGCTGTCCGAGAAAGAAAGCAGGAATCGCACATACATCTCGCTGGACGATTTGAACGAGCGTAAGCTTGCCAAGACAGACCCGGCTATGTTTTTTCAGCTGCATAAGCCGCCGATATTTATCGATGAAGTGCAGTACGCACCGGAGCTGTTCCCATACATCAAAATTCTAATCGATAAACATAATAATCCGGGTGACTTCTGGTTGACCGGTTCACAGCTATTCAAGCTGATGAGCGGCGTGCAGGAGTCGTTGGCGGGGCGGGTTGCATTGCTGCATTTGTCTCCGCTTTCCCAGCGGGAAATATACCAAAACGGGCAAAGTGCTACGCCTTTTTGTGTTGACCTTGATGTACTGTCAGTGAAGCAGAACACGGTAACGTCTGCATCTGTTTCAGAGATATATGAGCGCATTTTTAACGGGGGGATGCCAGCCCTTGTCAGCGGTCGGTACACAAACCGCGAAACATTCTATTCAAGTTATATTGGAACATATCTCGACCGTGACGTCAAAGAGCTTTCCGGTACGATAGATTCGATGAAGTTCCATAACTTTATAACTGCCGTCGCCGCGCTAACCGCACAGATGGTCAATTACAAAGCCATCGCGGATGATTGTGACATCGACCAGACGACGGCAAAAGCATGGCTCCGGATTCTTGAAACGTTGGGTATTATCTTTTACCTGTACCCGTATTCCAACAATACGCTGAAGCGTTTGGTAAAAACCCCGAAGCTGTATTTTTATGATTCGGGGCTTGTAGCATATCTCACCAAATGGAACAGCGCGGAGACATTGCAAAATGGCGCCATGAGCGGCGCCATTTTAGAAAACTATGTAGTGAGTGAAATGGTAAAGAGTTATCAAAATGCGGGGCGGGAGCCGTTCATTTATTATTACCGCGATAAGGATAGCAAAGAAATTGATGTGCTATTGGAACGCGACGGTAAGCTTTTCCCGCTAGAGATTAAAAAGACCGCTATGCCGGGCAGCCAGTTAACGCGCGTGTTCAAAGTTTTGGATAAGTCTTCGCTACAACGGGGTACAGGCGCTGTAATATGCATGGCGGAAAAATTGGGCGCGCTAGACCGTGATAATTTGATTGTGCCAGTTTGGTTGGTTTAAGAGAATTCTACTTGATTGATATTGGCGTTTATAAAGCTTTTGTCTATCACATCGCTCAGATATTGATAGGGTTGTAGCACAATATGCCGACCATATGAATCTTGCTCATATGCCTCAATAAACTTGTCTCACCAGCCAATAAAAATATGAATGAATTCCTCCGAGTTTCCCCTATCTAAAAAGCGTTTTCGATAAACTTCTTTTGCGTTTTTCTGCGGATAACAAATAGTATACGGCAGTTTTTCCTGTTCGAGTAAGGAAAGTACATTCAAGTCTGAAGGGATAACAAGTATTTTATTACCACCTAAAGCTGATTTGATGGCGACAACATAATTATGAGGCCAATCGCTCTGCATAATATTGTTGGGATTGGCTTTACAAGATTCGCCGGAATCGCTATCCGGCTCCAAATAGTATTTGTAAGGCATACAGACGAAATCTATGACTTTTTGCGGGTAGAGGGAAGCTAGGGTGGTCTTACCGGTTCCGGCGTAGGCAGCAATTATCATTTTACTATCCTCCGCTGATACTAAGAGCACAAGCAGTTTAGCGCCTCATGTCCGACAAGCCAGATTCGTCTTCCCCATTTTCTTCCAAAATGTTGTCAGCAATAATTGACTTCCATTCTTTTCGTATATCTCGTCGCATAACTAGTAGACTTATAATGGAATACGCACCCAATAAAACCATCCCTGTAATACAAATGACTGCTATAAGAGGAGAAATGCTGTTTGCCATATCCCAGTTTATTAATCCGGTAATTACCGCTATAAGGATAGCTACACATGAAAGAATATATACTGCAATAAATACGTATATTTTTCGCATCAAAATGCTAGAATCTGTATTTACATACCTTATGTCATAATCCATAGAAGTTTTTTTCTTCGCCATATTATATTCAAATTGAATAGCAAAGTATAAATTGAAGAAATCTTTTGTTGAAAATGAAATTATTTCATTATTAACTGCTTTCTTTTTTAGCTTGGCCAATTGTAAAATGATATTAGGGCTAACAATATCATACTTTTTATAAAGTTTGTTCTCTATTGTTTCCAATATATATCTTAAACTTTTGCTTCGCAAATTAATAGAAGTCATGAATTTCACAACGGAAGAGTATGTATTTATCTTCATTTTTGAGTGTCCAAACTTTATCGAATTTTTTTTTGAATAAAAATCAATAATTTTTGTGATAATGCCTGTTATAATCACACTTGAAAGTGGCAACAAAATGCTTAAAACTATCCCTGCAATATTATTTGTGTTCACTTATCTTGCTCCTTTCTCAAAAAATGGGATTAGCCCTTAATTTTGTAGCATGACAATTAACGGCTCCCTCTTTTCCTATAATCTCCAACGTTAATCAATACTGTTGTATCGCGCCCATTTGGATTGCCTTATTTTAAGCGACATTGAGTCTTAGGGAAACAGTTCTATAAATATCTACTTATTTTATCAGTTTTTTCTTGCTCTAATTGCTGCACATCAGATGAAAATACAATTTCTTGCTCATCAGCTTTTAAAACAAAAGGCTTTAACCAAGCAATATCTTCGAATGATAATCCATAGCGTAATAACCATATTTCAATACTATCGTCTGTGCCATAGCGGATATAGTTACACATAGATAAAGCCCTTATATCTGTTGTTGTCTCATAGTATTGTTTAAATGCGGCATACAACGGATCAGATAAAGAAAGGCTTACCACTTTATCTATGTAATCATATGTATCAAAAACTAACAAGTCATAATTCATTTCTGTAACAGGAATTTCATCGTTACCAAAAGATGCTTGAGGATACAGTTGCTTATTAGGCAATGTGTCTGGCGTAGGCGAATATCGTATTTTAAGATTGTTTATGAGCTGTTCTTTTGTTTCAATTGGTATATCTCCATTTTTATGTTGCTTTTCAATATCTCTTTGTTCTCCCATACGAGTTAAATACGAATGTCTCAATGAAAGCACTTCTTTAAAAGTTTTTCCCTGTATATGCCATAATAAAATTGGAATTGCTGTACTTAAGACAGATTGCTCTGCTCTAGTTAATGCTGCCCGTCTTAAATGACTTATATATACATCTTTAAAACAATCTTTTAGTTCCCTGCGACGACTTTCGGTCAAGGTTGAATAGTATTCATGCCCTGTTAAGACGCGACCATCTAATAGCAAGTTATCAAGTATATATTTTATTAAATTATCTATATCACTATTTCGTATGCGCTCAATCTGAGAATGAGTAAGCCTAGATTCAATATCAAAAGTATTGTTTTTGGTGGCTTCAACAATATCCTGATAATCTTCTTCGATAGAATCAACTGATTCATCCAACTTTGATTTTGAACTAAGTTCATATACCTCATTCATTCTTTGAGAAAAAGTCTCAATATTTCTTTTATTTATAATAGTATAGCCGTAATCAAAATTACTTGTATCTGTTGCGCGCCCCGCACGCCCAATAAGGTTTTTTAGAGTTAAAACATCCATTGAACGGAAATTATCAATATACACAACATCAAAAGGCATATTAATACCCTGATTAAGAGTAGATGTAGCAAAGCATATTTTCGCAAATCCAGCACGTACAAACTGTTCAATA
Organism: Oscillospiraceae bacterium; assembly: GCA_009777635.1. Lineage (GTDB taxonomy): Bacteria > Bacillota > Clostridia > Oscillospirales > Ruminococcaceae > WRAV01. The sequence continues at coordinate 17,298 of WRLK01000048.1, forward strand.
ATCAGTCTCATTCTCAAAGGCATTGAACCATGATGAACAACGATGCCGCGTTCCATAAGTCTGGCAACCATAGAAACTTTTTTGCCTCTATCCGATGCGCCGATATAATCTTTAAGCTCTTCTACATATTTTATGGCTAATAAGTCAGTAAGATAGGGACATAGCTTTAAATATTGATAAAATTTATGTAAATATTCGCCACTATAAAGTTTTCTTTTTGAAGTATAAATTAAGATAGAACCTCTGCTTTTTAAAATATATTCTATAAAATCTACCTTCACAAGTATTTTGGTATGTGGGTTCTCAAAAGGCGAAAAGAAGTGGAATTTTTTATTGTCTCTACAGACAAAAATCTTCCCGACTGCATTTTGAGTATATGTAGCTGCTATACTTTGCTCATCAAAATGGTGTTTAGATAATTGGGCTTCTGGATTTTTTACAAATGGATGTGCAAAGACGTGTGTTGCCGATGGGAACTCTTTGGCAGTGCGTCTCACAAAAGCATCGAACCCTATCCCACGTATTTCTTCTTCGGACAACTGAGCTTCATCGAATAGAAATAACTCGATGTTAAAAGAGTCTTTGTATCTAAATAAATCTTGCCCTCGTTCAGGTGTAATAATATATACTCTTCTAGATGTTTTTTTAATATTCACATTTTCAATGAACTGTAACACTAAAACGCTATTCGGCACCAATTTTTTGACCATTTCTAAATACTCTGCAATTAATGCCCTTGATGGAACAACAATTACTATATCACTATTGGTTTTTAATATCAGTTCACGAAATAAATATGATTTACCTGCACTTGTCGGGGCAGAAAAAGAAAAATATTTCTTGTTTTCTATGTATTTGTACGCCTCTGCCTGAACAGGTGTAAATTTTTGCTTAGTATCTTCTAATATGCTATCCGCAAAAATTGCATATAACTCTTCCACTAAATTTTTTGGGCGTTCCACTTTGTAGAAAAGTCCCATTAAGTATAATAATTTTTGCTCATATAACATAAAAATCTCATTATGATACATCTTAATATATGCTAATGATTCAAAATCTTCGATGTGGACAGGCCCTGCTGTATGGATTCGATTTAATATTTGTGATAATATTTTCTCTATATATTCGGGATTACCGCCTAGAATTTGTCTAATCACTTTTGACTGTCACCCCAATAAGATATAATTCTGCATTGTTTAGAATAGCGTTAATCTCATTACACGATAAAAGATTTTTGAATATCTGATCGTATCTTTTCCCATTTAGCGAAAAAGCTGCAATATATGCCCTCGATCCATTTGTAGCACTAGTAGCAGCACTTGAAGATGCAAAGTGTTGAAGATCTGATAATTCCATCGTGTCCTTTTTAAGTACAATAAAATTATGTATTTGAGTCAAAGCTTTTTTATATGGGGTACTACTCCCGCTATATTTAGCCTCACCAAATGCAATTAAGCTCTTATGAGTTTCCATATGAAAATCAAAGCCTGGGTTACCAATAACTTTTTCTTTAAAAAGTTCAGCCAACGGGATTCTTGAATGAAGAAGTTCCTGTTCCAAGACATCTTGTGCTTTCAGAGAAACCATATATTCTCCGAAACCTTCTGATAAAGATGAATCAACTTGACTAAATATTTCTTCAACAAGTTTTTTTATGGTTTTTTCTGCTCTAGCATTATAGGATTCTTGATTAATAGCGAAAAGCTCGCTTATCCAACTAGTATTTTTAATAATCTCTATCAACGATTTTGCAGTATTATCTAAATCATCAACTAGAATATGTATCAAATGGATATCACAGACGGTAAAAAGACCGTGCTCTGAGGGAACAATCTGTTCAATGCGCAAAACTTTCATGAAGAACCCTCCTAACCTATTAAAAGTATAGTTGTTATTTTGTCAAAATACAATCAATATTCTTACATATCGTCTATTTATTGGCTGTTTAATAAAATATTTGTCTATAATTGACATGGGGGGTGCTACCGTTTATGCGTCTGCCGTCTCTAGTTATCACCGCTAAAAAATTATAGAATAATATGAAATCGAGACAAAATGCAGTATAGTTATAGAAATATACAAAACCATACACACCCTGCTATCATTAAGAAAAACCGAAAGGACAGGTGTACTATGGAAAAAACTATGCAAAGCAAAAGAGTCTATACCCTTTATCGCGTCTCAACAAAAGGACAGGTCGACAAAAACGATATCCCCATGCAAAAGCAACGATGCCGGGAATTTGCGAAACAAATGGGATGGGAAATCATCAAAGAAATTTCTGAACTAGGAATCTCAGGCTTTAAAGTCTCTGCCAAAGACCGTGACGCCATTCTTGAAATTCAACAAGATGCTGCATTGGGTAAATTCGATGTTTTGTTGGTTTTCATGTTTGACCGTATCGGGCGCTGGGATGACGAAACTCCATTTGTCGTAGAACGGTTTGTACAGAACGGAATTGAAGTATGGAGTGCCGAAGAAGGTCAACAGCGATTTGATAATCACGTTGATAAACTCATGAATTACATACGGTATTGGCAAGCATCTGGAGAGAGCATAAAAACCTCCATACGCACCAAAATACGTCTTACACAACTTATAAAAGAAGGGCGCTTTCGTGGCGGTAGTGTTCCATATGGATATCGTCTCGAAAAGCAAGGCCGGCTTAACAAACGAAATCATGAGTGTTATGAAATTATTGTGGATGAGAAAGAAGCTGAAATCGTTAAGTTAATCTTTGAAAAGTATGTAACTGAAGCATAGCGGCAGTTACAAAGCATATCGCGGCTACAAGGCGAAATATGACAAGCTGTATTCGGAGTACACGGCTATCAAAAAGGCGGGGGGATTGTTCGCGGAGCGCAAGGCGCAAAAGGCACTTGACACCGCCAACGAGTATTACGAATCTAACCGCATGGAAATTACCCTTTTTGAATCCGCAGAGCGGTTTGAAAGACGTTTTACAAGGGCATTTTGACGGTACGAAACTACCGCCGATAACGAAATGGAAAGCGGAGCGCGAGAAGCTGAACGGCGAATTGTCGCGGCTTAGTGGGGAATATAAAACACTTAGAGCCGAAACCGCCGCAGTTGAAAAAATCAAACGGAATATTGCCGATATTCTGAATGACGGAGCAAGGACACAGGAGCGCAAGCGCACACACGACCATGACCGATAAACGGAAATGCGGCGGGATAATTAAAAAACTATCCCGCCGCATTTTCGCTGTTTGAGAATTACGAACCACGCAGACCTTAATTAAATATTCCGCTTATCAATTCCGTCCAATTAGTACAAACTATTATTGAAAATATTAAAATCTGAATCAGAATCTCCATAATTGAGCCAATACTTTGTCTTAGTGTTGTATTATCATCTTTACTATCTATATAAATAAACCCCTCTATTGAAGCGGGTGCTGGTGAATAGACATTAAATAATCCTATAATAGCCAGAATTAAAAACAATTTTAAGAAACCAAAATTTGTATCAATTACTACATCTTTAATTATTAAAAGCACAATACCGAATAAAATACCTCTAAATATTTGGATAACAGGCGATAACTTAAATATTAAACTATCTTGGCTTCTCCAATTTTCAAACCATTTGTTGCTTTCGAGTAGTTCCTTATAATTGTTTACTTTATAAGCTATCATACCGCATACACAGTATGTAATAACGTGAGTAAAAACTACTTTTAAGAAGAATCCAATATTTTCACCAATATATTCAATCACACTTATTCACTCCTAATTTTTTCAATTTGCTATGGTCAGTAAATTGAAATTATCTAATTTTTTTATTATACCATACATCTGCAAATATCGAGCATAAAAACTCAACCGTCCGTTCCAACTATCCAAACTGTCAAGGGGCGAGTAGTATTTTCTCGCAAAGGGCGCGAAAAAATCTCCACTCTTAAACCCTTGATCGTTTGGATTTTTGCCGTGTCATTACGCTTGCCGAAAACGGGGAACAGGAAAAGGGCGAAACCGCTACACAGGCGCATTTTACACGCTTATTTGTAAACATTTTACTAATTCGTAAATAGTCCTTGACAATACAAGCCGAAGTGCTTGTTTATCGGCTTCATCCGTATAGTATGCACCGGTGCGGTATTGAACGCCGACATCGTTACTCTGTTTGTTAATATTAAGCGGGTTGATAATCTTAAAAAATTGCTTTGTCAGCGCCTTTAAGCTGACGATATCCGGGTCATATTGTATATGCACCGTCTCGGCATGTCCGGCGCCTGCAATCACATCTTCATAAGAGGGATTTTCCGTGTCGCCGTTTGC
>WRLK01000049.1 GCA_009777635.1 Oscillospiraceae bacterium
TTAGTTTTGTGGGTATGCCCCTGTCTCCTTGCTACTGATACTTAGGCATCCAATTCCCATGCCGCTCAATCATATCATCTACCATCGATCGGATATCATCAAGGGAAAGCTCCGCCGATGTGTGCGGGTCGAGCATCGCGGCGTAGTAGATATTCTCGCGTTTCAGTGTCACAGCCGCTTCAATTGTAATGAGATGCACATTCACATTCGTCATGTTCATTGCCGCAAGCTGGACGGGCAGCCTGCCTACATAGCATGGATGGATTCCCTGATTATCGACCATGCAGGGAACCTCGACACAGGCTTCACGCGGCAGGTTTTCAATCAGTCCGCCTTGGTTGAGCACATTCCCGCCAATTTTATACGGAACCCCGGTAACCAGCGCATCCATAATATGGGATGCATATTCATTTGAGCGGTTGTGCTCCAGCGTGTCCTTTTCCGTCAGGCTCTTGTACTCATCCGCCCATCCTGCGATTTGGTTGACGCAGCGGCGCAGGTACTCATCCAGCGGGATGTTGAAGCTTTCAATCAGCCCGGGGTAACGCGACTTTATGTAAAATGGATTGTATTCCGCGTTGTGTTCGCTGGATTCAGTGCAATAATAACCCAATTTGTCTATGTAATCGTAGCGGACCATATCATTGTGCTTACCGGCGGCGTTCATTTCGGCTGCGCGTTTTTTGATTTCGGGGTAGAGGTCGCTGCCGTGCTTGTCTTTGATTTCCAGAAGCCAGCCCATATGGTTGATGCCGGCAATCAATTCTCTGGCGCCATCAAGCTTTTCGGGCATACCTACGCCTTTCAGTAATTCTTTCGCGCAAACCTGTACGCTGTGGCACAGGCCGATTGTTTTGACTCCCGTGTACCGCTGCATATAGCCGGTCAAAATGGACATCGGGTTTGTGTAGTTGAGGAACCATGCGTCCGGGCAGACCTCCTCCACATCGTTTGCGAAGTCTTTGAGCACCGGTATGGTGCGCAGCGCACGCATAATACCGCCAATACCCAGTGTATCCGCGATTGTCTGGCGCAGCCCGTATTTTTGGGGTATCTCGAAGTCGGTGATGGTACAGGGGTCATACCCACCCACCTGGATTGCGTTGACTACGAAGCTCGCGCCGCGCAATGCTTTTTTGCGGTTTTCGGCGCCAAGATAGGATTTAATCTTTGCTTTGCCGCCAAACCCTTTGTTAATGGCGCCCAAGATTGCTTCGCTTTCCTTTAGACGCTTGCCGTCGATGTCATAGAGCGCGATTTCGCTGTCGGCGAGTATTGGGGACGCCATGCAATCCCCAAGAACATTGCGGGCGAATATAGTACTGCCCGCTCCCATGAATGTTATTTTTTGCATTGATTATTATCTCCATTCTATATGTATATAGTTTCTCAGCTTTTACACATTATCCGGCAGGGTTTGATGGCGGTCATAACCGTGCATCTGCCATGCGGAGGGGACCGGGACCGGCTTCATCCCCGCGCGGTCAAAGCCCGGGGCGGAAAAGTCCTCGGGAAGCGAGTGGGGTCTTCGTGGTGCTTTGGTTCATGCATGAAGGGTCACCTCAAATTATAATAGGAGCTGTTGATTAGCTCTTAATCCATTTACCCCCGGCGAAAGCGACAAGCGCATCCGCTTCCTTGCGTGTTTTGCAGGGCGTTTCGATGAATACGCCATCGCATCCCGCCGCGTCGTAAACTGCCGATACCTGAAACGGCATGACGTCCAGCAAGACAACCTTTTTACCGGCTTTTAATATTCTGCGGTATATATCCAGCGACATTGCGTCCGCAAAATCCCGGTACACGGTTCCGTCGCCGGTTTTAGCCGCCGGAAGCGGTACCCATTGAATCGCGTGGACATGCTTGAGGGAAAGCAGCATATCTAAGTGCTGGATTTGCCCCGGGCCGTCAAGGTGGTAGATGGAATTTCCTATCCGCGCCGATATCCTCTCCAATGAGGGCATGACAAATGTCTCGAACATGTCCGGGGAAATCATAACCGACATGTCGCACTGGATTGGATACCACGGGCTGTCGCTGACGATTGGAATCCATCCGGTATATCCGCAGCCGGCAGGCCCGATTATACCGCTCAATGTATTGAAGTAGCTGATAAATTCCCGGTCCAGCTGCTCCTGTGCCGCCAAAACTTCGTCCGGGTATTCAATCAAATCCATTAACAGCTCCTCCCCCCTCAGGGAGAAAAGCACGTCCAGCTGGCCGCCGATATCGGTGTGCGAAACCGCGTACCGCCCGTTGGAAGCCGCGCATAAGGCGCGGGTATGCGCCTCCACCGCCTTGTACAGCTCATGCTCACAATTTGCCGTAAGACCGGGCATCGTATCCCAGCTTTTGATTGGCGGCCCCGAATCGAACCATACGCTGGCTTCTTGCAAAATATAGGGCGCGCCAAGCATCGCCGCGTGTACGCCGGGGCCAAAGTTGACAAACACATTATGGATCGCGTCAAGCCCGCGGTAGATGTTTTTAGCGTCGGCCTCGGTTTTTTTCAGTACATATTCAACCGAAAGCCATTTCTCCTCCAAGCTTTCCGGGGGATTAATGGGGCAGGGGAGCATGCCGCTGTCGTCTATGGGGGATGAAACGGCAAGGTATCCGCCTTCCCCTTTTGTCAAGGGCTGCCAGAACCGGCGGTGGCGCGCTCTTTTCGAGCTCATATCCATGGAATCAACCTTTCTGCTATACTGTTTCGATATCTTAAACCGTCATAATATAATATAATGGGTTTACCACAAATTTGCAATCTCTTCCTTTATAACACCGACATGCCTTCTCGCCTTGTTCTCATTATTGCTTATCGTATAAACATCACGCTGGGTTATCTCCAGCGTACATCCCTTGGCCGCGTTCAGAGTTTTTTGGATATGCCCCCTGAAAGCGTCCTCGTCCAGCGGAGCTCCAACGCTTAGGAAATTCGGGCTCGGTTTCCTGTGGTATACCGTCTTTCTGCCCCTTAACGCCTCGCCCATATACTCCTCGTCGCACCACAATATCGCCAAACAGGTCCGTTAGCATATCGCGCTCCTGCCTGTTCGTTAAGCATGGACATCTTGTCCGGAAGTGCGTACCAATCTCATTTTCTTAGCATGCATTCTAATCTATTATTCGCTTCAAGATAAACGCTATCCAACTCACATCCATCTAAATCAATAGCTGAAATGCTTTCGTAATAAACGCACGTTCCGCATGAGGAACTTACCCTTCTCGGCACAGGCATCAGTTTAGCGGCAATACCTTGATTTTTTAACGCCTTGCAGTATGACAGCGCGCCGAAGTGACTGGAGAAGGTTGCTATGTAGCGGTTCATTTCGCCACCGATATATGCATTTTATATTTATCGGCGTCGGTTGTTGTATTGACCGAAAGCCCTTTTTTCTTGGCGTATTTTTCACAATTATCAAGAGCATTTTTGCTGTCCGTAAGCAATAAGATTTCTTTTTCCGTTTTCAGCGCGTTTTGGAGCATCAGTAAAGGCTCGGGACAGGAAACACCGCAGGCGTCTATCGTTTTCATATGCTTTCACCCGCTTTCCGTTTGATGAATGTATTATACACGGCAATCAAAACCACGATGATAAAAGCGATTGCAAAACCAATTTTGCCGTTTGTGGTAACTCCCGCCGCAGAGGAAGCCATTTTAAAATTGTGCGCGAATGCCGCCCCTGCAATCATTCCGAAAACGGTAACAACAGAATCGGAACTGCCGCTTCCTGCAAGTATCAACTGCCGGAAAGGACAGCCGCCGAGTAAAACGGCGCAAAGTCCAACCAACATCATGCCAAGGAAATTCCAAAGCCCGTCAGTATGAGCAACCGGTTGATTTTCAAAGCCGAGATGGAAACCGCCAAGCATCAGATTCCCGATAATGCCTACAGCAATAAGGGCGATAAACGCACTCATCATTGAGAAGTTTTTGAAAAGAATGGAATCCCTGATCCCCGCGACAAAGCATAGTCTTGTAATAACACCAATGACGCCCATGATAAGCCCTGCGATAAGCGCCGCTAAAATCGGGGCGTGCATACTTCCGGGGCCTTCCGTTGAAAAGAACAATACAGACGGAACCAAAAGCAGAAGCCATAGCAAAATGAACGCACCGGCCGGAAGAACAAAACCGTCGGTTTTAGAAACACCATATGTACGTTTCAGCGTGTACCCCTTGTTCAAGAAAAAGACGCCGCCCAAAATTCCCGCCGCAAATCCAAATAATCCGACTACCGCATTCAGGTCGCCGCCTGCAATCCGAAGCGCCATTCTAAGAGGACAGCCAAGAAAAATAAGTGCGCCAATCATTAAGGCAAACCCTAACACAAACCTTGTCACAGGCGCGGAGCCGCCTTTCGATGCGAACTCTTTATTTGCTAACGAGAAAATAAACGCGCCGAATATGATACCGATGATTTCCGGCCTTACATATTGTACCGGAGCCGCGTGATGCAAACCGACCGCTCCTGCTATATCCCGCAGGAAACAGGCGATACAAAACCCCATATTGGGGGGATTGCCCAACAAAACCAACGCGATTGAAATAACCGCCACAAGCCCGCCTATGAGCGGCATTTTTATTTTTTCAGCCACCTGAACACTCCTTTATCCGTAATAAACCAAGCGTATCAGACAAAATAATACATTGCAATATTATTTATTTATAGATATAATGAAACTTATCAGAATAATTAATAAAGAGGCGCATATGAAGAAAGTATATGTTGACAACAGCGCAACATCATTCCCGAAAGCTCCGGGCGTTTCGGATGTAATAAAGGATTTTCTGGATAACAAGGGGTGTAATGTAGGCCGCAGCGGTTATGCCGATTCTTATGACGTTGCGATGGAAATATTTGAGACAAGGCAAATAATTTCCGACCTGTTTCACACGCATGACCCGAAAGAAGTTGTTTTTACGCCGAGCGTGACATATTCGCTGAATATGCTGCTGAATGGCTTTTTAAAGAAAGGCGACCATGTAATCACCACATCAATGGAGCATAACGCCGTTATGCGGCCTTTACATGCGCTTTCTAAAAAAGGAATTGCATGCGATGTTGTTTTATGCGACAGGAATGGCTTGCTTGAAGCGGATGACATCATTCCATTTATCAAAAAAGAAACAAAAGCTGTCGTTATGCTGCACGCTTCCAACGTGTGCGGCACAATCATTCCAATAGAGAAAGTTTCGGAGATATGTAAAAAGTATAAGATTCGACTGATTGTTGACGCGGCGCAAACGGCGGGAGTATTGGACATCAACGCAAGCGGTATTGACGCACTGGCTTTTACCGGACACAAGGGGCTTTTAGGGGCGCAGGGCATAGGTGGGTTTGTTATAAAAAAAGAGTTTGCCGATGAAATCACGCCGATGATAACAGGTGGAACAGGCAGCCTGTCCGACGGATTTGAACAGCCGGGTTTCCTGCCGGATAAATTTGAGTCCGGCACGATGAATATACCTGCAATGATCGGGCTGAAAAAAGCCATCGAATATATAAACTCCGTAGGAATCACAGTCATACGGGAAAAGGAAATGATGCTCGCCTACGAGTTCATATCAAAAATTCGCGGTATCAAAGGCGTTAAGCTGATTGGAAAAGATGCCCCCGATACGCTTGCCGTGGTTTCCCTTGACTTTGAAGGCAGCGACAATGCGGCGGTTGCCGCCGCCCTCGACAGCAAGTACGGAATTATGACGCGGTGCGGTCTGCATTGCGCCCCTGCCGCCCACAAAACACTCGGCACATATCCTCATGGAACGGTAAGGTTTTCTTTCGGGTATTTCAACACTTCGCATGAAGTGGAGTATATCGCAGAGTCAATCAAAGAGATTTTGAATAGCGGTGTCAATTATGGATTTTAAGCAAATAGAAGCGTTTATCAAGGTGGTGGAGCTTGCCAGCTTCTCAAAGGCTGCCGATGAATTATATGTTTCCCAGCCTTCCATCAGTCATTACATTACCTCGCTTGAAAAAGAGTTGCATGTCGTGTTCATCAACCGCTCGACAAAGGCTTTGTCCACTACCCTTGCAGGCGAGCGTTTTCTTGAGAAGGCAAAAGAGATGATGGCGTTGAAGCGGGAAGCAATCGAAATGCTGAAAAACCTTTCGATGGATATCAGCGGTGAAATCCGCATATTGGCGTCGTCGGTTCCCGCGTTGTATATTCTGCCTCAAACGCTCGCAGCGTTCCACAAGCTATATCCTCAAATCTCGTTTAATGTGCGTCAAGCCGATACATTGGAGGTTGTTGAGGGAATCGCCGCGCAGTCCGCTGATATCGGGTTCGCCGGAAGTATCATGAAAGAAAAGAAATGCGTCTTTCATGAATTTACAAACGAGGGGTTGGTGTTTATCGCTCCAAACGACGGCTCTTATTCAAAAAACAAGAAATACACGTTAGAAGAGCTGCTGTATTCCAATCATTTTATTGCAAGGGAATTTGGTTCCGGTACGCGGATGCAGTACGAGAAATACTTTACCGAAAACGGAATCTTGCTTGATAAAATAAAAACCTGTGCAAGCATGGACAGTACGCACAGCATAATAAACGCCGTGATAAACGGGCTTGGAATCTCGATTGTTTCCGAACTCGCCGTCCGCAATCTGTTTGAACAAAAACTACTCATGCCTATAGAACTAAAAACTGCGTTGCCGGAAAGAAAAATATTTGCTGTTTTAAATAAAAGCATTGTCCATTCGCATTTGGTTGAATTATTTATGGAATATGCAGATATCGAAGCGAAATATGAAAAGCGCGAACTAACGCGTTGAACACGAATCCCACATCATAACATTTGTTTTTTATCCTTTATAACTGAACGGCAAAGAAAAAGGCCATGCTTGATAAATGGCACGGCTTTATCATATTACGAGCACGATAATCCAAAAAGAAACAGGCAGGAACGGCATTTTGCTGTTCCTGCCTGTTTCTTTTACCGCATTTCAATTTTATTTGCCCATATGTAACAGGCTCATTCTTCTCTTGTGCAGCCGCATATATCGCCGATCTTCGCACAATAACACTTGTCAATTCCACATGTGCATACGGTTTCGGTTTCAGTTTCTGCAGCGGGTTCGCCGCCGGTATTTTCAGGCGGCGTCTCGCTGATTATTTTTGGCATTGGCGCAGGTTTTGCGTCGCGGTTCATCTTTAGCATTGCTCTTAGGAGCTTTTGAAATGCTTTCGTAAACGTCATGCGCGCAATATCCTGTGAGGCGACAAGATTGTATTCACCCATCAGCTCGCCGTTTACAAGAATTTGCACCTTGCCCAGCACCTGTCCCGCTAAAACAGGCGCTTCAATGTCGGAGATAAGCGTTACTTCCTGCGTAAGATTCTCTTTTTGCCCTTTTTCTATTACAAAAGCTCCGGCGTCTCTTACTTGCGGCAGCACGCTTTCCTCCACTCCGCGCAGGACTTTCACAGGCCTTAGCTTATCGTCGATTGGCGGAGGCGTTAAGGATTCGTAATTCGCAAACCCGAAATCAAGCAGCCCCCTTGCAAATGAGAACCTGTCGTTTGAGGTCGGGCATCCCATTACAACGGACACAAGCGATAGCCCGTCGCGTGTCGCCGTGGCCGAAAGACAGGAGCCGGCGCCGTCGGTCGTGCCTGTTTTCAGTCCGGTCGCGCCTTTATAAAACCGTACCAGCTTATTTGTATTAACCAGCTCTGTAGCGCCGTCGCGCAGGCTATCCATCCAGATCATGCTGTATTCGATGATTATTTCGTGCTTGATAAGCTCACGTGACATAATTGCGATATCCCGCGCTGTTGTCAGGTGCCCTTCTTCGTCAAGCCCGGTCGTGTTTAAAAAAGTAGTGTTTGTCATTCCCAGCTCCTTCGCCCGCTGGTTCATCATGGAGACAAAGGCTTCATTGCTGCCAGCGATGTGTTCCCCGAGCGCCGCCGACGCGTCGTTCGCGCTCGCGATGGCAACGGCCTTGAGCAGATTTTCTACGCTCATTTCCTCGCCAACCTTGAGCCATATCTGCGATCCGCCCATCGAGTTTGCGTATTCGCTTGTCGAAACCATGTCCTGGAGGCTGATTTTTCCGCTTTCAATCGCTTCTATCACAAGCAGCATCGTCATGATCTTCGTGATGGAGGCAGGCGGAATCTGTTCATCCGGGTTTAATTCGTACAATATTTTCCCTGTATGCTGATCCATTAAAATCGCGGATTTCGCCGGTAACGTCTGGGTAAACTGCGCGCTTACCAGCATCGCCTCAAAATCCTCGTCCATATTGGGGTCTAAGTCGGGATCTAACTCCACAACCGGAATGTCTTCCACTTCCGGATAAACCTCCATCCCGCCGGACGCCAGCGCCGATACCGTGCCAAGCATTAAAACAAACGCCAAAAAACAGGCTGCAATTTTCTTTATCAATGTCCACACCTCTAATTCAACTGAATTAGTACATGTGTATGCGGTATGTACACAAAAAATTCAGCATACATATGGACAAAAACAAAGAAAGAGGATTAGCCTGTGCATTTTCACAGCATTCTATTGATGGTTCTCATTTCGGGCGTTGTTTTCGTAAACGGCTGGACGGATGCTCCGAACGCAATTGTCGGCGTTGTATCGACAAAAGCCCTGCGCTATCGGAGCGCCGTATGGTTTGCGGCGCTCTGCAACCTTTTGGGGCTTTTTGTGATCAGCGCCATAAGCTCCTCGGTTGCCGGGACGATCCTGTCGCTTGGAAATTTTGACGCCGCCGGCACTCAAAAATCGCTTGCCGCGATGATGGCGGTAATGGCCGCGATTATCGTGTTCGCAACAGCTGCGTGGGCGTTCGGCATACCGAGCTCGGAAAGCCACGCACTAATCGCGGCGCTTTCCGGCGCCACGATGGCGCTTGGCGGCAGCGTATCGGCGGATGCATGGAGGAAGGTTATCATCGGGCTTGTAATGTCGCTTATCTTAAGCTTTGCGCTTGGCGTATTGCTGTCAAAAATCATGGTAAAGCGGCTTGTCCGCATGTCCACGAAAGCCCTTGATTCGGCGGAGATTTTTGCCGCGGGCGTCATGGCGTTTATGCACGGCGCCCAGGACGGTCAAAAATTCGCGGCTGTTTTTGTGGCTGTGGGATTTATCCTAAAAAATGAGCCCGCAACTCCAATCATCGATCTAAGGCAGTACCCGCTGATCGTTTTATTTTGCGGTGCGCTGATCGCGCTCGGAACCGCCGTGGGCGGGGGCCGCATCATTCAAAATATAGGCGGCAAAATGGTATCGCTTAGAAAGCCGCAAAGCTTCTCCGCCGACATTGCAAGCGGGCTTTGCCTGCTGATTGCAAGCCTTAGCGGAATCCCTATGAGCACAACGCACACGAAAACTACGGCGATTATGGGCGCGTGCGCTTTGGACAAAAAAAATCCCGTCAATTACAAAATAATCGGCGGGGTATTGTTTGCTTGGATTTTTACGTTTCCTGCCTGCATGAGCCTTGGATATATTTTCACGAAGATCGCTGCAATGCTTGTTTAAAGAGGTGATTAGTTCCATTTTCATCCGGGGCGCATATACTGGTATGGGCGGCGATAACGGCCCCTCGGCTCAAACCGGTATTTCAACGATAAACGTAGCGATTCCGGCTTCCGTTATGTCAACAACACCGTAGGAAGCCTTACCCTGCTGCGGCCTATCGATGCTTCCGGGGTTCATGTAATGGATTTTATCCTCATAAAACACAGTGGCAATGTGCGTGTGCCCAAAAAGGGCTATGTCGGATTTTGATTCACGGGCAGCTTCCTTGAGCCTGTCAAGGCCGGACTTCACTCCGAACGTATGCCCGTGCGTATAAAATATCCGCTTGCCTGCAAGCTCAATAACAGCCTGGGTGTTGCCGGGCATACCCCAATCACAGTTCCCGCGCAGGCCCTTCATAATCTGCAGGGGAAAATTCGAGGCAAGATAATCAAATTCCTTACAGCCGTCGCCCAGATGCAAAAAGGCTTCCGCCTCAGGCTGGGCCAAAACAATATCCCGCAATGCAAAATAATTGTTATGGCTATCCGAAAAAACTATGATGCGCACACCTTTGCCTCCCCAAGTTTAGTATTATATTATATTATTTTATCATAAAATTGAAATAAATGAAATGGCGGTGTATTTAAAATATGAATCTATCACCCGATAAAATGGATCTTTTGCTCGGCATGGCCGGCAAAAAACTTGGCAAGGACCCCGGGTCTTTAAAGCAACAGCTTGAAAGCGGGAACATAAGCGAAGCTATCAACGGGCTTGACGAGGGTACGAAAAATAAAATCGGAAATATTTTAAAAGATCCGAAAGCACTTGAGGCAATTCTTAAAAGCGATAAGGCAAAGGATCTTATTTCCGGCTTTGCGAAAGGGAAATAAGTCTAGTGGCCTGACCAACCAGAAGCCTTGAAATAGATTTTGCTGCTGCCCTGTCGGGCACGGCGGGAGCGGCAGTAGAAAAGATAGCATGAGGGCTGATTGGTCAAGAGGACGTCGCGTGAAAGGAGCGTTTTTACGTGGACGATTTAGCAAGCGTCATAAACCAAGTGATGAGCAATCCGGAATCTATGCGACAGATACAGGAAATGGCGGCTTCTCTGGGGCTTACCGGGACAGAATCCCCGCCCCCTGCCCCGGTCCAGACGCAGGCTCCGGTTCCGGTATCCGGCGGGAATACGCCGGATTTATCGGCGCTGTCGTCGCTTTTGGGCGGCGGGGGAAGTCCTGCGCCGCCCGCGCAAGCCGCAGCGCCCGACCTGTCAAAAATAGCGGCGCTTTTCGGCCTGCCCATGAATCAGCAGCCACAGGCGCCCCAAAGCAATATGCCTGATTTGTCGTCGATTTCCGGGATGCTGGGCGGGCTTATGAACAGCGCCCCGCCAAAACAGGACGCACAGGGGCCGGATTTATCCGCGCTGACCGCGCTTTTAAGCGGACAAAACGCATCCGCGCCCAGAACCGGAGGATTGCCGAACATTGATTTAAGCACCATCACGAAGCTTTCAGGCGCGCTTTCGAGCGTACAGCAAAACCGCGCGAACATTGATTTGTTGTTCGCCCTAAAGCCGCGGCTAAAGGCAGAGCGCGCCAAAAAAGTGGACGACGCGGTGCGTATCATGCAGCTAATACAGTTTTTGCCGCTAATTAAGGAAAGCGGGCTGTTCGGCGAAATGGACAACATCCTCGGCGGTCTTGGCGGTGGACTTGGGAACCTGCTTGGCGGTGGGCTTGGCGGGTTGTTCGGCAGTGGCAGGAGGTGACAAAATGACGCTAGGCAGACAGGAATACACGGAAGCCGATATGGCGCGCATGCAGCGCGACGCCGAGGAGCGCGTGCGTGAAATGCAAAGCCGCGCAAGACAAGCGGTGGACGACTCAAACGGCGGGAATAACGGCACGCAATCACGCAACCGCAACTGGAATAACGGCACCGGAAACCGCAGGCCGCAGCAGCGCCGCGGCGGGCAGCGGCAAAGCGAGGCGCCGCAAATGCATCAGCAAAGGCCGCAGGATACACATCAGGACATGTCCCCGGAGCCTCCGGTACAGGCCTCATCCAGCCAGCGCACCACCATCGTGGAGGACATAATGGGCGCGCTTGGCCTTGATGAAGATTATCTCCTCATTATCGGGCTTTTACTTATTTTAATCAACCAGCGCGCCGACACAACGCTCATTTTGGCGCTTGCGTATCTTTTGATTTAATCGCAGCATAAAATCCGCCGGACTTATATCCGGCGGATTTGGCCTGTCAAGCATATGTGAACAGACTCTACCCGACAATTTCAAATGTTTTAACAATATCGAAAAATTCAAGAGATATTATGTCGAAATCATTTTCCGGCAATAAAGAGGTTGCGTCCATATAATCCATTATATAGCTTTCGCCGGCGTATAGATTGGTTGAGCTGTCCTTATGAAATGTATAATATGATTCGTTTTCCCACCCAAGCAAACAAACGCGGCTAACATCTGCGTAATTTTTATTTTGTAAAAACCCCGCAGATGGTTTCGCTTGAATCTGTAAAATCCTCCCCCACGACGCTGCCGTAGATTTCAAACGGGTTAAAGCCCGTTAGCTTCAGTTCCGCAATAAGCTTTTCCTTTGTGAAAAAATGTTCCCAAACATGATAGCATTGAACCGAATCATCCGTTATAACAACGCTGCGCCTCAATTCCGCCCTGTCGTCGTTATCATACTGATAAACCGAATTCAGGCAGATGTGTTTTTCCGGGCTGTAAAAGCCTCCGCTTTCAGAGCAGTACCACGTATGGCCTTCCGGGCTTCTCTTTTCATCGGTAGATACGTCGAAAATAAATTTACCATCCGCTTTTAACGCTTTGTATATTTTTTCAAGCAAGGCAAGCCTGTCTGCCGCCGGCAACGCCGCATAATCGCAATAGATCAGCGTTACGACGTCGAATTGTTGCGTATAGTCAATCGTCAGGTAGTTTTGATAATGATATTCGATATTGCTGTTATTGCGCTTCGCCTGTTTTTTAGCATATTCGATTGACCGCTTTGAAAAATCGATCCCGGTAACGGAATACCCGGCGCGATGAAACCGTTCGGCGTATAACCCGGGTCCGCAGCCTAAATCAAGCAGCCGCTTATATCGTGTCGGCGGCGCGATTTGTGAAATCCAGCAAACGGATTTGTCAAGAAACGCATGCTTGCGGGTCGCCGCGTCCCCATCCGGGTCCAGATGCGCTTTTAGCATCCCTTTGGATATATGTACGTCATCCCAGAGGGTGCTTGTACCGGGCGTATATAACTGAGGTTTTGCCGCATATTTTATAAGCGCATGAAACAAAATCATATAATCTATACACACCCCTTTTATATTTTAGCTGCCAGCACCACGCCGCTGTAGCCGCCCAGCACACCGTTCTCATACGGGCCCGAGACAACTAAGGGACGCGGGTCTTTAAACGCAAGCGGCAAATCGACGCGGCGGTCTTCAAGTATTCGGTTCACCGCGAACACAATTGCGGTATCGCCTTTTTTCCTAGCGAACACGCAAATATCACGATGAAAGGTTATCGGGATAAAGCTGGCTTCGGTGAAGATGGGATAATCTTTTCGCATCTTGCCAAGGGACGCGGTAAACCTTACCAAATCCGTGTTTTCGTGTCCCCACGGATAACAGCAGCGGTTAAACGGGTCGCGGTATCCCGAAAGCCCCGCCTCGTCGCCGTAGTAAACGCACGGTATCCCCGGCAGCCCGAATTGCAGTATAGACGCAAGCTTAAACAGCTTCAAGCCGCGCTCGTAATCCTGTTCGTTTAAATGGTGGTGGCGCTCCTGCCAGTCGCGGCCGTTGTCCGCCGGGGGAGGCCCCGCAAGTACGGTAATCGCCCGTGCCGTGTCATGGGTCGAGATAAAATTCATAAGCGCGTTTACAACAGGCTGCGGGTAGTTTTCAAGAATCTGCATTATCAGCGCGAGAAATGCATCGCCGATCCCCCATTGGATATAATTTAATATCGCGTCGGCGAACGGGTAGTTCATCACGCTGTCCATCTGTTTACCGAGCAAGTACCGCCGCCTCACGCCATAGCTTACTTTTGTCGAGGCGTCCTCCCAGACCTCGCCAATCACGGCGCAGTCCGGGTCGTATGACTTCACGCATTCGTTTAGCGCATCGATAAATACATCGGGCAATTCATCCGCGACATCAAGCCTGAACCCTGAAGCCCCGGCTTTCAGCCATTTTTTCAGCACGCCGTTTTCGCCGCAGATATATTCTATGTATGCGGGGTTTGTTTCATCCACGTTCGGCATGGTGATAAACCCCCACCAGCTCTCGTAATCGTGAGGGTAATTTTTAAACATGTACCATTCGCGGTACGGGCTTTCGGGGTCGTTATAAGCGCCGCCCTCATAGCGGCCTTTTTTGTTAAAGTAAACGCTGTCGCTTCCCGTATGGCTGAATACGCCGTCCAGTATGATGGAAATGCCGCGCTCCTTCGCCTTTTTCGCAAGGCGCTCAAAGTCCCCGTTTGTTCCTAAAAGCGGGTCGATTCTCATGTAATCCGCGGTATTATAGCGGTGGTTTGCGTGCGCTTCAAAAATCGGGTTTAGATAAATGCACGTAACCCCAAGGCTTTCAAGGTAATCAAGCTTTTGCTCAATACCCAATAAATCCCCGCCGAAGTAGTCGTTGTTCAAGACCTCGCCTTCATGGTTCGGGCGCCAGATCGGCATACCGCCCCAATCGCTTCTAAGCATCCTGTCATCCGGCACGTTTTCCTTCGGCTCCCCGCTGTTATAAAACCGGTCGGGGAAAATCTGGTACATGATGCCGCCCTTTAAAAATTCGGGGGTTTTCATGTTTTCGTCATAGACGGTGAGCTGCCAAAGCCCGCCGTCCTCGCAAAATTTGGCGGCGCCGTCTTCACCGCGCCTTATCGTGTATTTCTCGCCGCCTGAAACAATCTCAAAGCAGTAAAAATATACGGCCGGCTCTTTTAGCTCTATCTTGCAGTTAAAATGGTTGCTTGAAAGCGACGAGCCTAAAAAACCCATCGGAACTGCGTCAAAAAGGTTCCCGTCTCCGTCCCTTAGCACGAGCAGCGGCGTTGCCGCGGGAAACTTCTTCGGCACGTGCACGGTAAAGGATACGGTCTCATTTGTCTTCACGGCGCCGAACGGCGTTTTGTAATCGGGATTAACACTGTTGTATATCGACATATTATCGCTCGAGCCCCCATATATTGTCGGCGTATTCGCGCACCGAACGGTCGGCGCAGAAGATGCCGCTCTTCGCAATATTTACAAGCGACATCCTTGACCATAGGTATTTGTCCCTGTAAAGTTCGGCGGATTTGTTTCTGATTCGCCTGTAATCGGCAAAATCGGCAAGCGCCATATAGTAGTCGGTTTTGACGAGCATATCGCTCAGCGTCGGGAACGTTTCTCCGTCAAACCCGATGAGCAGGCTGTCGACCGCGTTTTTCAAAACCGGATCGCGCTCGTAGTAGCGGCGCGGCATATAGCCTCTTGCGCGCAGCTCGTCGACCTCGCGCTCCTTCATGCCGAAAATGAGGATGTTGTCGTCGCCGACCTCTTCGTGGATCTCGACGTTTGCGCCGTCGAGGGTGCCGATGGTAACGGCGCCGTTGAGCATCAGCTTCATGTTGCCGGTACCGGACGCCTCGGTTCCCGCAAGTGAAATCTGCTCCGAGATATCCGACGCGGGCATCAAAATCTCCGACAAGGTGACGTTGTATTCCTCAAGGAACACAACCCGCATCTTTTCGCGTATGACCTTATCTTTTTCAATCGCGGAGGAAATCGAGCAAATCGTCTTGATGATCTGTTTCGCCATGTAGTACCCAGGCGCCGCCTTCGCGCCGAAGATATAGGTGCGCGGCACAAAATCCGCGTTCGGGTTGTGCTTTAGATGCTGGTATGTGGCGATGATGTCAAGCACGTTCATCTGCTGGCGCTTATACTCGTGCAGCCGCTTTACCTGAACGTCGAAGATGGAGTCCGGGTCCAGCTTGACGCCGGTTTTCTTGGCGATATGCTTGCTGAAGAATTCCTTGTTTTTGTGTTTTGACTCCATAAGCTTATCTAAGAAAGCTTTGTCGTCCTTGAATTTTAGAAGCTTTGAAAGGCTTGACATATCCTTATCGAAATCTCCGCCGATGCTTTCGGAAATAAGCTTAGTAAGCGCCGGGTTCGCCTGTATCAGCCATCTGCGGCTTGCGATGCCGTTTGTGACGTTCGTGAATTTTTTGGGCTCTATCGAATAAAAATCACCAAGCACATCGTCTTTGAGCATCTGGGAGTGAAGCTTCGACACGCCGTTTACGCTGTGGCTGCCGACAACGGCCAGATTTGCCATGCGCACCTGCATGCCGGTTACGATCGTCATCCTGTCTATCGTTTCCTGGTTTTGGTACCGGTTGTGGTACAAATCCTCGCAAAAACGCCGGTTGATCTCGCATATGATGCCGAAAATCCGCGGCAGAAGCGTCTTGAAAAGCGTTAAGTCCCAGCACTCCATCGCCTCTCTCATGAGGGTGTGGTTTGTGTACGCAAACGTGTTTTGCACGATGTTCCACGAAAGGTTCCAGCCGTAGCCGCAGTCGTCGAGCAAAAACCGCATGAGCTCCGGTATGGCGAGCGCCGGGTGCGTGTCGTTGATGTGAATCGCGTTTTTTTCGTGAAAATTCTCAAACGTGCCGTAAACCGACATATGCCGCCTGCAGATATCGGCAATTGACGCGGCGCACAGGAAGTACTGCTGGCGAAGGCGAAGGGTTTTTCCCTCCGTGTGGTTGTCGTTGGGGTAAAGCACCTTGCTGATGGCTTCACCTATCGAGGTCTGCTGGAACGCGGTCGTGTAATCGCCGCGGTTAAACGAGTCCATATCCATACCGATAAAGTTTTTCGCCCGCCATACCCGCAGCATGCTGATACCGTTTGAATGGTACCCCGGTATATTTATGTCGTAAGGCACAGCCATAACGGACGTGTAGTTTTTATGCTGTAAGATATGGTGCGAGTTTTCCCAGTTCTCCTCAAGAACTCCGCCGAAACGCACCTCGACCTCATAGCCCGGCCTTGACGAAAGCCAGACCTCGCCGCCAGGAAGCCACTGGTCCGGAAGCTCATGCTGCCAACCCTCGATAATCCTTTGCTTGAACAGCCCAAACTCATAAAGGATGCAATATCCGGTCGCTAAATATTCCTCGTTTGCAAGCGCGTCAAGATAACACGCTGCAAGACGGCCTAAGCCTCCGTTGCCGAGCCCCGCGTCCGGCTCCATCTCAAACAGGTCCTCGGGCGTTACGCCGAACGTCGAAAACGCCTGCTTCATCTCATTGTAAATCCCAAGATTGTAAAGGCTGTTTTTAAGGCTTCTGCCCAGCAAAAACTCCATGCTTAAATAGTAAACCTGCTTTTTGCCCTGCGACAGGTTGCTCGCCCAGAACTTTTTGCGCATTTGATACTCGATATCCTTTATAACATAGACCGCAGCCTGATAGTACTGCTCGTCCGAAAGCCCGAACGGATCGACCTTTCCGAAGCGGTGCGTCAGTTTCTCCTGAATCATTTGCGTAAGCGTATCGGCCGTGTATTTCATAAAATCCCCTCCGCTTAATCTTATCGCGTTTAAGCGATACTCGTTAAATTATATAATATAACCACGAAAAACGCAAATGCAAGAAAATAAAAATTATCACACCCCTTTTTTATTTTATAAAAGTATAGTATAATAAAAAATTAGAACAGT
Organism: Oscillospiraceae bacterium; assembly: GCA_009777635.1. Taxonomy (GTDB): domain Bacteria; phylum Bacillota; class Clostridia; order Oscillospirales; family Ruminococcaceae; genus WRAV01. The sequence goes on from WRLK01000049.1 coordinate 17,252, forward strand.
AGATGCTGGGGGAGTGTGTTATGGACGCGCTTAACAAGGTAACGATACAGATTAAAGGCATGAAGTACCACATCACAACAAAGGAAGACGCGGCTTACGTCGTGGGGCTTGCGCATAAAATCGACGAATCGGTGCATGAGCTCACGCAGGGGCCGAAAGCCGTGTCGCTCAACGAAGCGCTTGTGCTTGTGGCGATGAACTACATCGACTCGTATGAAAAAGCCGAAAAACAGGCGGACAGCCTGCGCGGGCAAATCGCGGAATACCTTGAGGACGCCGCGAAAGCAAGGCTTGAAGCCTCGGAGGCGCGCAGGGAGCTTTCAAAGCTTGAGCGGAGGCTTGGGGGCAAGGGTTGACAAAGCTTGAAATTTTGGCGCCGGCCGGAAGCCCGGAAAGCTTGACGGCCGCGGTAAGGTGCGGCGCAAACGCCGTTTACTTTGGCGTCAAATGCTTAAACGCAAGGCGTGGGGCCAAAAACTTTGAAAAAGGCGAAATCATTGGAGCTGTAAAATATTGCCGCGCAAGGGGCGTAAAGGCGTATCTTACGCTCAACACGCTTTTGACCGACAATGAGCTCCCCTTGCTTTTAAATGTGATAAAATCCGCGTGTGAAGCGGGTATAGACGCTGTCATCGCGCAGGACCCGGCGGTTTTGGATATTGTGAAAAAACATGCGCCAAGCCTGCCGCTTTTTGCGTCCACGCAGATGGGCGTACACAACTTAGAGGGCGCGAAAGCGCTTGAGGCGCAAGGGTTTTCCCGCGTCATACTCGCGCGGGAGATGTCCGCGCGCGAAATTCGTAAAATAGCGGATGCCGTTTCGATAGAGCTCGAATGCTTTGTCCACGGGGCGCTTTGCATGTCCTTAAGCGGTCAATGCTACCTTTCGGCGATGATCGGCGGCCGCAGCGGCAACCGCGGCCTCTGCGCACAGCCGTGCAGGCTTCCTATGCAGAACAACCGTTTCCCCGGCACAGATTATGCTCTTTCGCTAAAGGATTTATCGCTCATTGAAAAAATCCCCAAGTTAATCGAAGCGGGCGTTACATCAATAAAGATCGAGGGGCGCATGAAGCGTCCCGAATACGTCGCGGCAGCCGTGACGGCGTGCAAGCTTGCAGCCGACGGCAAGCCCTTTAATATGGCGGAGCTTGAAGCCGTGTTTTCAAGAAGCGGATTTACAAGCGCGTTTTTTGACGGTAATCCCGGCGCGCACATGTTCGGCAGAAGAACAAAGGATAATGTAACAGCGGCAAGTCATAAGCTTTTACACCGCGTCGCGGCTTATTATAAAAACGAAAACCCGCTTGTGCCGGTTGAGTTTCTGTTTTTCCTGAAGCGCGGGGAGCCTGCGAAGCTCACGGTAAGAGACAAGATCGGGAATACGGTAACCGTTACCGGAAAGGTTCCCGGCGACACGAAAACAGCGCCCATAACGGCTGGGAAAGCTCAGGCGCTTCTTTCTAAAACGGGAGGCACGCCGTTTTATCCTGATAAGTTTACTTTTGAGATTGAAGATGGTCTGATTCTGACCGCGGCCGCGATAAACGCGCTCAGGCGCGAAGCGCTTGACAAGCTTCCGGAACTGCGAGAGGCAGTCAAGCCGCATAACTTTACAGCTCTTGAAGAATCTTTTTGTTTTGAGCCTCACAAATCCGCGGCACGCCCCGGGCTTCGCGCAAGGGCGGAATCGGCGGCTCAATTATCAGAAGAAATCGCCGCCGGCGCCGAGCTGATGATCATACCTGTAAGCGAGATAACGCGCCTGAAAAATGAATTTTTGTTAAAGTATAAGGATAAAATCGCGGTTGAGCTGCCGCGGGTTTCATTTGGCGGATACGGAAATCTTTCCGCCGCGCTTGAAAGCGCAAAGCGCGCCGGCGTTGTAAACGCCGTTGCCGGCAGCCCGGGCGCGCTTTACGCAGCTAGAAGCCACGGCTTTACCGTGCACGGCGATTACGGGCTGAATATCACGAACTCCGTTGCAGCCGGGCGGTATGAATCGCTTGGGCTTCGAAGCTTTACCGCAAGCTTTGAGCTTTCCGCAAAACAAATAGCCGCCTTAAACGGCGGCGTGCCTCGCGGGATCATCGCTTACGGCTATCTTCCGCTTATGGTTATGCGCGCTTGCCCCATTAGAGATTGCAAGACTTGCCGCAGCGCGGAAATCACAGACCGGCGCGGCAGCCGCTTCAAGGTTGTATGCCGCGATAAAATTCCCGAGCTTTTAAACTGTGTGCCGCTGTTTTTAGAAGACAAGCTTCAAAGCTTTACAGGCATTGATTTTTTGACGCTGTATTTCACGACGGAATCCCCCGAAAAATGCGCCGAGGTTTTCGGTCTTTATAAAAACGGCGGGGGGAAAAGCAAGCCCCCTGATTCTTTCACGCGGGGACTTTATTTTCGCGGAGTGCTGTAATATTACAGTATAATAAAAGCCATATACGCGGCGTACATCATTACCATTGAGAAGCCCTCAAAACGCACGATGCGCTTTCCGGTGTAGGCAAACAGACCGAACGCAAGGCTGCTTGCCGTCAGAATTACTAAATCAAATATCAGGCTGCCGTCTACGGCTAATGGTATAATAATCCCCGACAGGCCAAGCACAAGCAAAATGTTGAAGATATTAGAGCCCACGACATTGCCGATGGCAATATCGTTTTCCCCTTTGCGGCAGGCGACGAGGGACGTCACAAGCTCCGGCAGGGAGGTGCCGATCGCCACAACGGTAAGCCCGATCACCCGCTCGGTAATGCCTAACGTCACGGCGATATTAACAGCGCTTTTTACCGTAATATCCCCTCCCGCCACGATAAGGGCGATGCCTAAAACCGCAAGGCATACGGGTTTCACGATCGGTTTTGGAGCAGCCATGTTTTTATCCGCGTCATCCTCAGGGCTTCTGTCCTTCAGCGCTTTTAACACCATCATCGTTATATATGCCGCAAACACCGCAAAAAGCAGGAAGCCCCCCGCCCGCGGGATAACGCTGCCGAACGCGAGCATCATCACAAGCAGCAGGAGCGCCGCGCCCACGGAAATCCAGTAATCCCGCGCAAGCTCCCTGAATCTTACGGCTATGGGCGAAATGAAAGCGCAAAGACCCACAACTACCAGCAGGTTAAAGATATTCGACCCGACCACATTGCCGATTGCCAGCCCGTTCGAGCCGTTGAGCGCGGCACTGATACTGACCACGGCTTCCGGCACGCTTGTTCCCATCGCAACCACGGTAAGCCCGATCACCACGTTCGGGATATTCAGCCTTTTCGCGATCAATACGCTTGCGTCGACAAAAATATCCGCGCCTTTTATAAGCAAAACAAAACCCACAATCATCAAAACCGTTTGAAGAACTGTCCCCATTTTCATTTCTCCCTTTTTTCACCGAACATCTTTTAGGTGTTTTACCGCTTTTATTTCGCAAAAAGACGCAAGACGTCCGGCCCTGATTCAAGGCCGAAAGTCTTGCGGCGTCAATATAAATATACATGACGTGCCTTATCCGGGCCAATAGGCCGTGATGACGAATAAAGCAGTATAATTCCGCTACTCCCTTTCGGATAATTGCATTGTACCGCATATTCCGGTTTTAGTCAACATTATTTTACGATAAAAGGATGATTATTATGCAACATCTCAAAATAAAAAAACTTTCTAAGAACGCGAAGCTTCCGTCAAGGGCGACGGAGCACAGCGCAGGGTATGACCTTTTCGCATGCATCACCGCACCGCTTCTTGTCCCGGCGAAAGGCCGCGTGACAATCCCAACGGGAATCGCGATTGAAATCGATCCGACAGCCGCGGCTTTTGTGTTCGGACGAAGCGGTCTTGGCATACGGCACGGTCTTGTGCCGTCAAATGCCGTCGGCGTCATCGACAGCGATTACCGCGGCGAAATCATCGTTGGGCTTTCAAACCATTCCGACGTCGATTATTTCATACAGCCCTTTGAGCGCGTGGCGCAAATGATTCTGATGCCTGTACTTACCCCACCGGTTATAGACTGCGACGAGCTGTCGGATACCGCGCGCGGCGACAAGGGCTTTGGCTCAACAGGTAAATAATTTTAGATAATCTTTATATGA
>WRLK01000050.1 GCA_009777635.1 Oscillospiraceae bacterium
CGATGTCGACGTCAAGGTTCGATACGTTTTCTAATGCCGATTACGATAATATTTTCGCACAGCTTGCGTCGAACTCCATCACGATTTTGGGGGATGCCGACGTTGACAGCGCATCGGCGATTCCGGTCGAAAATACAGCCGTAACCGAAATCAGGTAAAAACCTTTTTAGGGCCTGTTGACACTACAAATAATAGGGGGCACGATATCATGCCCCCTATTATACAATTGATATTGTTAAAAACGGCGAGAAATCGAAGCGCGTGCGCGTGTGGTGAGCTTGGATACAGGCAAATCCCGGAGCGCGAGGTGTTTCCGGTTTCAAACCGGCTATAAAGCGGGGTGGGAGACGTTGGAATATATTATTGAGATGTGCGGCGTCACAAAGGAATTTCCGGGGATTATCGCAAACGACGATATAACATTGCAGCTCAGAAAAGGTGAGATTCACGCGCTGTTAGGCGAAAACGGCGCCGGAAAATCCACCTTGATGAGCGTACTGTTCGGGCTTTACCGTCCGGAAAAAGGCGTGATCAAGAAAAACGGCGAGATCGTCGAGGTATCCGGGCCGAACGACGCGACAAGGCTCGGAATCGGCATGGTTCACCAGCATTTTAAGCTGGTACATAACTTTACCGTGCTTGAAAACATCATACTGGGCGTTGAGACGACAAAACGCGGCGTGCTTAAAATGGACGACGCGAGAAAACAGGTAATGGAGCTTTCGGCGCGTTACGGCCTTGAAGTCGACCCCGACGCGCTGATTTCGGATATCACGGTCGGTCAGCAGCAGCGTGTCGAGATTTTAAAGATGCTGTACCGCGAAAACGAAATCCTGATTTTCGACGAGCCGACCGCCGTTTTGACGCCTCAGGAAATCGAAGAGCTCATGAAGATAATGAAAGGACTTGTCGCGGAAGGCAAATCCATTTTATTTATCACGCATAAGCTAAACGAGATAAAGGAAGCGGCGGACCGCTGCACCGTCCTGCGCAAAGGCCGGTACATCGGCACGGTCGAGGTCTCGGACACCTCAAAGGAGGAGCTTTCCGAGATGATGGTCGGGCGGAAGGTTAGCCTTTCCGTCGAAAAGGAAGACGCAAAAACAGGAGACGTTATCCTAAAGGTAAGCGGGCTTTGCGTAAAGAGCAAGGTGAGCGGGAAAAATGTCGTGAGCGACGTAACGTTCGACGTCCGCGCGGGTGAGATCGTATGTATCGCGGGCATCGACGGAAACGGCCAAAGCGAACTTGTGTACGCGCTTAGCGGAATGATGCACGCAGATTCCGGCAGCGTTGAGCTAAACGGCAAGGACATCACAAACGAAAAAATCCGCAACATCGGCTTATCCGGCATGGCGCATATCCCGGAGGACCGGCATAAGTACGGGCTTGTGCTGGATTATAACTTAGCCTATAACCTAGTGCTCCAAAAATATTACACGCCGCAATTTGAGAAATCGGGATTTTTAAAATACGACGAGATATACAGGTACGCGGATGAGCTGATCGAAAAGTTTGACATAAGAAGCGGGCAAGGCGCAAGGACGCCTGCGCGCTCGATGTCCGGCGGCAACCAGCAAAAGGCGATTATCGCGCGCGAAATAGACCGCGAACCTTATTTGTTGATTTCGGTCCAGCCGACGCGCGGCTTGGACGTCGGAGCGATCGAGTATATTCACGCAAGGCTTATCGAAGAGCGCACAAAGGGCCGTGCGGTTTTGATGGTATCCCTTGAGCTTGAAGAGGTCATGAACGTTTCGGACCGCATACTTGTCATATATGAGGGCAGGCTCGTAGCTGACGTCGACCCGAAAGAGGTCACGTATCAGGAGCTCGGGCTTTACATGTCAGGCGCCCGGAAAGGAGCGACGTCATAATGGAAAGGATAAAGAAAGCTTTCTTAAAGGATTCCTCCGTCAACGTGCTTTCATCGTTTCTGGCGGTCGCCGTCGGGTTGATCGTAGGGTTCGTTATCCTCCTGATCAGCAATCCGTCGCAGGCTGCGGGCGGCTTTGGCGCGATACTCCGTGGAGGATTTGCCGACATGAGGAGCATGGGACAAGTCCTGTATATCGCGACCCCGATTATAATGACGGGGCTATCCGTCGGCTTCGCGGCCCGCACGGGGCTGTTCAACATCGGCGCGTCGGGCCAGTTTATCATGGGCGCCTATGCCGCTATTTTAGTCGGCGTAAAATGCTCGGCCTTTCTGCCGGGCATAACGCTTTGCATCGCGGCGATGATCGCGGCGATGATTGCAGGCGCCGTCTGGGGCAGCATATCCGGCATGCTGAAAGCATACTGCAACGTAAACGAGGTCATCGCCTGCATCATGATGAACTACATCGGCATGTACCTTGTGAATTTTTTGATCGTGCATACGGTTTTCGATTCGCTTAGAAACCAGAGCATGAGCGTTCCCGGCAACGCGAACCTGCCGAAGCTGGGGCTCGACCTCATATTCCGCGACGGCAACAGCGCGTCAAGCGCGAACGGCGGCATCTTCGTCGCGGTAATCATGGCGGTCGTCATCTATATCATCCTTGAGAAGACGACGTTCGGATTTGAGCTCAAGGCCTGCGGGTTTAACCGCGACGCCGCGAAATACGCCGGCATCAACGAACACCGGAGCATCGTGTATTCGATGGCGATCGCAGGGGCGTTGGCGGGGCTTGGCGGGGCGCTTTTGTACCTTGCGGGCGCCGGTAACCGCATCGACGTCGTGGACGTTTTGGCGCCCGAGGGCTTCAACGGTATCCCCGTTGCGCTCTTGGGGCTCAACAACCCGATTGGAATCATATTCTCGGGATTTTTGATCGCGTACCTTACGATCGGTGGTTTTAACATGCAGCTTTACGATTTCGCTCCTCAGGTCATTGAGATCATCATCGCGATTATTATTTACTTCAGCGCGTTTGCGCTGCTGCTCAAAAACTATATCGAGCTTTGGCGCATGCGGGGGCACAGAAAACCCGCGGCCCCTGAAGCGGAGGAGGCGGCGACATGAGTATGCTTTATTTTTTGATCCAGCAGACTATGTTCTTTTCGATCCCGCTTTTAATCGTCGCGCTGGGCGGCATGTTCTCGGAGCGCAGCGGCGTTATCAACATCGCCCTTGAGGGCATCATGATTATGGGCGCGTTTTCCGGCATCCTCTTTATCTCGTCGTATCAGGAGGCTTTGCCAGGACAGCCGGTGCTCATTTTGGCGGTGCTTATCGCGGCGGCGGCGGGCGTTCTGATCTCGCTTACCCACGCGTATGCATCGATCAACATGAAAGCAAACCAGGTCATCAGCGGAACGGCCATCAACATGTTCGCGGCGGCGTTTGCAATCTACGTCGCGAGGATGATCCGCACCGTACAGCAAATCCCGTTTGTAAACCAGTTCCGGATCGGGGAAGTTCCGGTTATGTCAAAGATTCCGGTGATTGGGCCAATGTTCTTCCAGAACACGTATTTAACAACGTATTTAGGCTTTCTTATCCTCATCGCGTCGGCTCTCGTGCTTTACAAAACGCGGTTCGGCTTGAGGCTTCGCGCTTGCGGCGAGCATCCTCAGGCGGCGGATTCCGTCGGTATAAACGTGTACAAAATGCGTTACGCGGGCGTTATGATCTCAGGCGCCCTTGCCGGTATCGGCGGGCTTGTGTTTGTAATCCCGACGTCCACGAATTTTAATGCGACGGTTTCAGGCTACGGCTTTCTGGCCCTCGCCGTTTTGATCTTCGGCCAGTGGAGGCCCGGGCGCATCTTAGGCTCCGCGTTCTTCTTCGGCTTCATGAAGGCTGTGGCGTCATCGTATTCGGGCATCGCGGTCTTGCAGGACTTACCAATCCCGTCAAACGTATACAAGATGGTCCCGTACCTTTCGACGCTGATTATCCTTGCGTTCACGTCACGCAAATCTATGGCGCCGAAAGCCGCGGGTATTCCTTACGACAAGGGCAGCAGATAAAAACGGAGGATTCACAATGGAAAAACTGTACCACATTGACTTTGACGACAGCCATAAGGCGAAATATGTTCTTTTGCCCGGCGATCCCGGAAGGGTTGAAAAAATCGCGCGATACCTTGATAACCCGCGGTTTTATCATCAGAACCGCGAGTACACGACATGGCTCGGGGAAATCTCCGGCGAGACCGTCATGGTGATGTCGACGGGAATGGGCGGTCCGTCCACCGCCATCGCCGTCGAAGAATTGTACCAGACGGGCGTTAAAAGCTTCATAAGAATCGGCACATGCGGCGGTATGGCTACGCAGGTTTTAGGCGGCGACGCCGTGATTGCGACGGGCGCTATCCGCATGGAGGGAACGTCTAAGGAATATGTCCCGATTGAGTTTCCCGCCGTCGCGAACCTCGACGTGACAAACGCGCTTGTAAGCGCCGCCAAAAGCTTGGGCGCCAAATGGCACGCCGGCGTCGTGCAGTGCAAGGATTCGTTTTACGGGCAGCACAGCCCCGGCCGTATGCCATCGGGAAACGATCTGATGGAAAAATGGAACGCTTGGATCAAAGCCGGGTGCTTAGCCTCCGAGATGGAAAGCGCGACGCTTTATATCGTCTGCCAGATTTTAGGCGCAAGGGCGGGCTGTGTGCTCAATGTCGTCTGGAACCAGGAGCGGGAGCGGCAGGGGCTTTCAAATCCCGTCCAGCACGACACGGCCCTTGCGATCAAGGTCGCCGTTGAAGCCGTGAGGCTGCTGATAGATCAGGACAAACAGGAGGAGAAAAAATGAGCATGAAAATATTGATAGACGATACCGTGCAATATATACAGGGCAAAACGGATTTTAAGCCCGAAATCGGCATTGTTTTAGGCAGCGGCTTAGGCTCCTTTGCCGATAAGCTTGAAAACCCGGTTTATATCGATTACGGCGATATTCCCGGCTTTCCCGTATCCACCGTTCAGGGGCATAAGGGAAGATTTGTTCTGGGTGAGCGGCTTGGCCGGAAAATCATCGCCATGCAGGGGCGGTTTCATTTTTACGAGGGGTACGATCAGGACTTTTTGACGATGCCGATCCGCGTGATGAAAAAGCTAGGCGTCGAAAAACTGCTTTTGACAAACGCGGCAGGCGGCGTGAACACGTCGTTCCCGGTAGGCTCGCTCATGATGATCACGGACCACATAAACTATTCGGGCAAAAACCCGTTGTTCGGGGCTAACCTTGACGAGTTCGGCCCGCGCTTCCCCGACATGGGCGATGTTTACACGAAAGATTTAAGGGTGAAGCTCAAAGCAGCCGCAAATGAAGCGGGGATTCCGCTTCAGGAGGGCGTATATATGATATACCCGGGCCCAAGCTACGAAACGCCCGCGGAAATCCGCATGGCAAGGACGCTTGGAGCCGACGCCGTCGGGATGTCCACCGTCCCGGAGGCGATCGTCGCAAGGCACGCCGGTATTCAGGTAATCGGCGTCTCCTGTATTTCAAATATGGCGGCCGGTATTTTAGACGAGCCGCTTTCCCACGCCGACGTGGTTGAGGTGACGGCGCGCGCCCACAATGATTTTGTCGCGCTGCTTGAGGTCATACTTGAGAAAGTTTTTTAAAAGGAACACCGTATGAAGATAAAAAGGATATTTCTGATCGTTCTTGACAGCGCAGGGGTTGGCGAAATGCCGGATGCTTCCGAATACGGCGACGCCGGCAGCAACACGTTCAAAGCTCTTTTCGACAGCGGAAAGCTTCATATACCGAATATGGCGTCGCTCGGGTTTTACAACATAGACGGCATAAATTACGGGAATCCTCAAGCTTCTCCCGTAGGTTCTTTCGCGCGCCTGTCAGAAAAATCAAAGGGCAAGGACACGACAATCGGCCACTGGGAAATCGCGGGCGTCGTATCGGAAAATCCGCTGCCGACGTATCCCGACGGGTTCCCCGCCGATATAGTCAAGGAGTATGAACGCCTTACCGGGCGGCCGGTTTTGTGCAACAAGCCGTACTCCGGCACGGACGTTATCCGTGATTTTGGCAGGCAGCAGAAGGAAACGGGCGGGCTGATCGTCTACACCTCCGCCGACAGCGTGTTTCAGGTAGCCGCGAACGAGGACGATATACCGGTAGCGGAGCTGTACCGCTATTGCGAGATTGCGCGGGGCTTGATGACGGGCGTTCACGGCGTGGCCCGCATCATCGCAAGGCCGTATACCGGCGAATACCCCGGCTACAAACGGACGTCCAACCGCCACGACTATTCACTTGAGCCGCCCGGGGACACCATGTGCGACATGCTTTTAAGGGCGGGGCTTGATACTGTCGGTATCGGCAAAATATACGATATATTCGCAGGGCGCGGCATCGGCGAAACGACAAGGACAACAAGCAACAAGGACGGCATGGAAAAGACACGGGCGCTGCTTAAAAAAGATTTTCACGGGCTTGCGTTTATCAATCTTGTCGATTTTGATATGATGTACGGACACCGCAACGACGTTTTTGGCTATACGTTGGCAATGAACGAGTTCGATTCGTGGCTCGGCGGATTTATACCCGGGATGTCTAACAGCGATCTGCTCATGATCACAGCAGACCACGGCTGCGACCCGTCGACTGAAAGCACAGACCATTCCCGGGAGTATGTGCCGCTATTGGTTTACGGAAAACAAGCGAAGCCCGGCGCAAACCTCAAAACGCGCCGCTCATTTGCCGATATCGCGGCAACCGTGCTTGATATATTGAATGTTCCCGGAAATAATAGCGGAACAAGCTTTAAAGACCTGATTCTTTAGCCGGAGTGCCGGTAAATTCATTGTGAAAGGTGGGAAAGCCGATGGAAAAGGCCGTCTTTGATACGGGCGATATCGCGGCGATGAAGGGGATGCTCGACAATATGCACGTCGCCGATATTGCCGAGGAAATGGAAAACATGGACGAGCAGCTCACGGTCAAGGTGTTCAGGATGCTCCCGAAGGATACGGCGGCGGAGGTTTTCGCCTACCTTTCCCGCGACACGCGGGGAGAAATCGTAAAAGGCATCGCGGACAGGGAGCTAAGCGGCATCATGGACGAATTGTTCATCGACGACGCCGTGGATTTCATCGAGGAAATGCCCGCAAACGTCGTAAACCGGATACTTGCCGCAGTTCCGCCCAGCCGCCGCGAGATGATAAACAATTTCCTCAAATACCCGGAGGATTCGGCCGGCAGCATCATGACCATCGAATATGTTTCTCTCAAGGTCGACATGACGGTGGGCGAAGCGTTTTCCCATATCAGGGAGATGGCGATAGACAAGGAAACAATCTACACCTGCTATGTCATCGACCAAAACCGCCACCTGACCGGGGTTGTATCGGCGAAGAAGCTCCTTCTTGCGGACACCGAGCAGCTGATATCCGATATTATGAGCAAGAAAATCATATCGGCGCATACAACAGACGACAAGGAAGAGCTTGTAAGCGATTTCATGAAATACGATCTTCTTGCGATGCCGATTGTAGACAGCGAAAACAGGCTTGTCGGCATTGTCACGATCGACGACGTCTTAGACGTACAGGAAGAAGAGGCCACCGAGGACTTCGAAATCATGGCGGCTATTTCGCCGTCGGATGAGCCGTACCTTAAAACAGGCGTGGTCAATCTGACGAAAAACCGTGTCTTATGGCTGCTTTTCATGATGCTTTCCGCGACAATCACAGGAGCTATCATATCCGGCTTTGAGGATGCTCTTGCGCTTGTGCCTGCGCTTGTCGCGTCTATCCCCATGCTGATGGACACGGGCGGCAACGCCGGTGCACAAAGCTCGACGATGATCATACGCGGTATGGCGATAGACGAGATACAGCTCGGCGACGCTTTCCATGTGTTGTGGAAAGAGCTGCGCGTGGCTGTTTTGTGCGGCGCAGCACTTTTCCTTGTAAATTTTGCAAGAATTTTAATCATGGGCCAGGGATTTATGATGGCGCTTACCGTATCGCTTACGCTTTACTGTACCGTTATTATGGCAAAGGCCCTCGGCTGTATGCTGCCGCTCGCCGCTAAAAAAGTCAGAATCGATCCCGCCGTGATGGCGGCGCCGCTGATTACGACCATCGTGGACGCGGCTTCGCTGATTGTTTATTTTGGGTTTGCAAGGCTGATTTTGAACCTGTAAAGATTGTTAGAATCTGTGGCAATACTCGAAGCGCCACCAAAGCAACGATTTGTCGGCATTTCTCGTTATTGACCACAGATTCTTATTTATTGAAAGGGAGTTTTACGATGGGTGCGAGAATGATTGGTACGAAAGCGTATGGCATAAGGGCGCCGATTATCAAAAGCGGCGACGATATCTCGGAGATTGTGGTAAACGCGGTGCTTGAGGCTGTAAAAACCGATAACATCACGCTAAACGACGGCGACGTAATCGGAGTTACCGAATCGGTAGTCGCGAAAGCGCAGGGAAATTACGCGGATTTACGTCAAATCGCGGGCGACGTGCGCCAAAAGACAGGCGGCAAAAAGGTGGGGCTTGTGTTCCCTATTTTTAGCCGCAACCGTTTTTCAGTTTTGCTAAAGGCAATCGCCAAGGGCTGCGACGAGCTTTTCGTACAGTTAAGCTATCCGTCCGACGAAGTTGGAAACAGCCTCGTCACCCTTGACTTGATTGAGGAAAAAGGTATAAGCCCCTTTTCCGACAGCTTTGACGAGCAGGGCTTTCGGAACGTATTCGGCGACAAGACGGTCCATACCTTCACCGGCGTGGATTACATAGATTTTTATAAAAGCATGAGCGATAACATAACCGTGCTTTTGTCAAACGAAGTGAATCATATCCTCAAATATACCGATTGCGTGATTGCCTGCGACATCCATACCCGCGCGCGCACAAAGCGGCGCTTAAAAGAGGCGGGAGCCAAAATCGTCCTCGGGCTTGACGACATCCTGGCTTCGCCTTTCGATGGCAGCGGATACAACGAGCACTACGGGCTTTTAGGCTCGAATAAGGCGACCGAGGACTCCGTAAAGCTTTTCCCGCGCGGTTGCGATGCATATGTTTTAAATATCCAAAAAGAGCTAAAGAATAAAACCGGCAAAAATATCGAGGTCATGATATATGGCGACGGCGCGTTCAAGGACCCTGTCTGCGGCATCTGGGAGCTTGCCGACCCCGTTGTTTCGCCCGCGCATACGGCGGCCTTAACCGGCACTCCGAACGAGCTAAAGCTTAAATTCATAGCTGATAACGAGTTTGCGGCTTTAAGCGGCAAAGAGCTTGAGGAGGCCGTGAAAAACAGCATCCGCGAAAAGGACGGCGACCTCTACGGCAAGATGGCGTCCGAGGGAACGACCCCGCGCCATATCACGGATTTGCTTGGCAGCCTTTGCGACCTTATAAGCGGCAGCGGCGACAAAGGAACCCCAATCATACTGATACAGGGGTATTTTGACAATTACAGCAAATAAACCTGAAAAAACCACATCCTTGCGATGTGGTTTTTATTTTCGCATGTCCCCTATCCGCTGTCGGGCATTGCTGCCCCGACATTCTCAACATGTTCCTCCCATGTCTCCGAATAATAAAAGTTTAAGTCTTGATCGGTGACAAAGTAAAGGTACTGCGTGTCGGCGGGACGAAGCGCCGCCTTTATCGCGTCGATTCCGGGGTTGCAGATCGGCCCGGCCGGCAAGGCGGGACATTTATAGGTATTGTAATCATCGTTGTAACGGTTTGTATCTCCGGTGATAAACGGCTTGACGGCACCCTCGACATATGCGATCGTGACGTCGCATTGAAGCTGCATGCCGACGCTTAAGCGGTTGTGAAGCACCGATGAAATATTCAGCATGGAATCCTTGGTGAGCGCTTCTTTCTGGATGATCGAGGCAATCGTGATTATCTCATCGACGGTGTAGCCGCTGTTTAAAATTTCTTCGCGCAGCTCCTGCGTTATCATCTGTTCCGTATGCACCAATATCTTACTGATGACAGCTTCGGGCGCCGAGCTTGCGTAAAATTCATATGTGTCCGGGAAAAGGTAGCCTTCAAGCGTAAAGCACCGGTTACTTTCGGTTTCCTGCTCCACAATTAGCGGGAAAGACGTAAAATCGCCGTCCTGGGCTGCTCTGATGAATTCTTGCGCCGTGAACAGGCCTCTATCCTCAAGCGTCATGCCGATACGCGCAAGAGTGTAGCCCTCCGGGATTGTCACCGTCACGGTCAAAGGCCCCTCCGGTTCATCAACATTCGCGCCGTTATCGGAAATATTCGGCGGCTCGGCATCAGCCTCGCCGCTGCCGGAAGCATCCAATGGCTCCAAGGCGACCGGCGGCTCGTTTTCAGGCGCGGCGCTTTTAAGCTGAAAACAGCCGGTCAGCATAAGGCAAAACACCAGCGCCACATATAAAGCTTTATACATGATCATCAACTTTCGTTATTGAATACAGGTTCTTATTATAATCGCAGTATTCTTTTGCCGCGCAAGAGGCGCACTGGGGGTTCCTCGCCTTGCAGACCGCGCGTCCGTGCAGCACAAGCCGGTGGCAGAAATCGTTTGATTTATTTGGCGGCAATACTTCTCTAAGCTGCTTTTCCACGATGGCCGGATTCTTTGAATCTGACAGACCCATCAGATTTGTAATGCGGATGCAATGCGTGTCACAGACGACGGCGGGCTTCTTGTAAACATCGCCGACAATCAGGTTTGCGGTCTTCCGCCCCACTCCCGGCAGCTTTAGAAGCTCTTCGATCGTGTCGGGCACGACGCCCGCGTATTCATCCATAAGCCGACTGCACATCGCAACAATGTCCCGCGCCTTTGAGTTTCCAAGCCCGCAGGGACGCACGATTTCGGTTATGTCCGCAACGGCGGCAAAAGCAAATGACTCAAGCGTCGGATACTTCCCGAAAAGCTTTTGCGTTACGATATTCACGCGTGCATCGGTGCATTGCGCCGCTAACCGCACAGAAATCAAAAGCTCATACGGCTTTCCGTAATCGAGTGAACAAATGGCGTCAGGGTACGCCTTTTCAAGCGCCATGATGATGTTTTTCGCCTGCTTTTTCTTGTTTTTCATATAAGCTTACCCTATTTAAGCTCGGCGATCGTCACGCCTGACTCGCCCTCGCCATACTGCCCGGTGCGGTAGCTTTTGACGGCGCGGTGCCGCCTCAAATGCGCCTGTACCGCGTTTCGAAGCGCGCCGGTGCCTTTGCCGTGTATGACGGTCACGGTCTTTAGGTTTGAAAGCACCGAATTATCGATGAAACGGTTAAGCTCAAGTATGGCCTCCGCGCTGTCGAAGCCACGCAAATCTACCTCGGAGGACGCCGTTTCCTTCGCGGATTTTATCGCGCCCTTTGTGTTTACGGCGCCTCCCGCAAGCGTTGTCTTCCTGCCGGAGTCATCGACAAGACGCAAGGATGTAAGCTTAACCTTTGTTTTTATGATGCCCGCCTGAACCTGGACGTACCCGTTTGTGTCCGCCGGTGAGAGCACGGTGCCCTCGCTGCCGAAATCGGTCAGGAGCACTGTATCCCCGCGTTTTAGCGGCCTTGGCAGGCGGTAGTGCTCCTTTTTCTTTTGCGTGACGGGATCGGCTTCCTCCTCGAGCTCGCGCAGGTACATCTTAAAGCTTGCCTTCACGTCGTTTACGGTTGCGGAGAAATCCGCCTTATCCTTTTGTTTTTTTAAATCCTCAAGCTCGTTTAACAGCTGCTCGGATTTAAACCTTACCTGCTCCACGATACCCTTCGCGCGGTCCCTTGCCCGCTGGATTTCCTTTTCCGATTCGCTTTCCAGCTTTTCGCGGAGCTCATTCGCACCGCTTTTCGCGATTTCAGCCTCCATGCGGTTTTTCTCCGCCAAGGTTTTTTCATCCTCAAGCTTTTGGCGCGCTTCCTCAAGCCCGCTGACGACGTCCTCGAACCTTGAGTTTTCATGGGAGACCTGCGATTTCGCGGCTTCGATGACGTCCAAGGGAAGCCCGAGACGCTCGCTTATCGCAAACGCGTTTGAGCGCCCGGGTACGCCGATTAGCAGCCGGTATGTCGGGCGCAGCGTCTTGACGTCGAACTCGCAGCTTGCGTTTTCAACGCCTTTCGTTTGCAGCGCATAGACCTTCATCTCGGCGTAGTGCGTTGTGGCGGCGATTTTAGCGCCCCTTTCGCGCAGTTTAGAGATGATGGCGACCGCAAGAGCCGCGCCCTCGACGGGGTCGGTGCCGGCTCCAAGCTCATCTATCAAGACCAGCGTATCGCTTGCCGCCTGCTCTAAGATTGAAACGATGTTCGTCATATGCCCCGAGAACGTGGAAAGGCTTTGCTCGATGCTCTGCTCATCCCCGATGTCGGCGAGCACCTTCGGGTAAAAGCAAACTGTGCTTTCGTCGCCTGCCGGTATCATCAGGCCGCACTGCGCCATCAGCGTGAGGAGCCCCAGCGTTTTGAGGGCGACCGTCTTGCCGCCGGTGTTAGGCCCCGTGATTACAAGCGTATCGAAGCCGCCGCCAAGGAAAATATCAATCGGGACTATTTTATCCGCATTAATCAGCGGATGCCGCGCTTTTTTAAGGTTTGTTTCGCCGTTTTCCACCAGCTTCGGGACGGTGGCGCGCAGCTTGTCCGCAAGCTTTGATTTAGAAAAGATCACGTCAAGCTCAATGATGATGTCGTAATCGTTTAGGAGAAGCTCCGCGGATTCTCCGACGCGGGCCGAAAGCTCCAGCAAAATGCGGTTGATCTCATGCACCTCGCGGCTTTCAAGCTCGCGGATCAGGTTGTTTTGCTCAACGACAGACATCGGCTCGATGAACAGCGTCGCCCCCGACGCGGAGGTGTCGTGCACAAGACCCTTGATTTCGTTTTTATGCTCCGCTTTTACCGGCACGACGAACCGCCCGTTCCGGATGGTTACAATCTGCTCCTGCAAATATTTCTGGTAGGACTGCGACCGCGTCATCTTCTCGAGCTGTTCTCTCACTTTTGCGTGAGCACCGCGTATTTTCCGGCGGATATCGTAAAGCTCCGGGCTTGCGTGGTCATCGAGCTCCTCCTCGGATATAATCGAGCGCGTGATGTCGTCCTCAAGAGGTTTGTTGGCGTCAAGGCAGTCAAACAGGGGGTTGAGCGACGTCTCTTCCCCGCCGTCCTGCTGTTTCCAGCTTATTAGCCCGCGCGCCGTTTTGAATATGTAAGCCGCGTCGAGAAGCTCCCGCATGCCGAGCATCGAGCCTGCTTTCGCGCGGCTCACGGCGTCGGAGCACGGCTTGACGCCGTAAATCGAGGGCGTTCCAAAGCGGTTGGTGAGCGAGTGCGCGTCTGAAGTAAGACACAAAAGCCGCCCGGTTTCCTCAAACGTCGCGGCCGGTTTGATATTTAAAATTCTCAGCTTTGTTTCCTCGCAGTTTGCGTATTCCGCGAGCTTCAAGAGAATTTTGTCAAGCTCAAGCGCCGTGGGGCGCCGCTTCTCCTGCAAAATGATTCACCTCGTTAATGATTGATAAAACTCCAAAGTTGGCAGCGTTTTCTCGAGCTGCATCTTAAAAAAACGCTCCGATACGCCCCCGAGCATGTCGAGCCCCCCAGAGGAGAGCGTAAACGAAAACAGCTTCTCCGGCGGAGAATAGATTATATGCCGCATAGCCGCGAGCACCCCCGCGCTTATGTACACACACGCATGCCTGTCCTCTTCTTTTTGGCACCCGCCGCAAATAAGATCGCCGTTTTGCGGAGAGAACCACATCTCATCAGCTTCAAAGCAGGCGCATTCCCGGCAGGCGACAAGAGAAGGCATGTACCCCGAAAGCGTTAAAAACCTAAGCTCCATCAGCGATTTTAAGAGCCGTTTGTCGCGCTTTCCGTTTTCGAGAAAGTTCAGGCTGTTTAAGATTAAGCTAAGCTGCGCTTTGGCCTGCTCTTTTGCCGGGGAAAGCTCCTTGACAAGCTCGGCGAAGTATGACGCCAGCGCAAGCTTCTCTATATCTTCTCTTATTTTAAAAAAAATATGAAGAGAATCTGCGCTGTCCACAACGCTCCTGCCGCGGCTTTTAAAGATGACGAAGCTGGAATACGAAAGCAGCTCGGTCGACGCGTTAAGTCTTGTTTTGATGCGGTTCGCGCCGTTCGCATACGCCGTGAGAACGCCAAGCTCGGCGGTTAACAGGGTGAGAATCCTGTCGTCACCCGTCTTTTGCGTCGACAACACGATCCCGTTGGTTGTCAGCTGCATTTGTAGCTCCTTCCGTATACGACGCTGTATAAGTCGAGAAAAGCTCCTGTTTCCTGTCCTGGCAGTAGTCTAAGTAGTCGTCGATTTTTCCGGTCTCTAAAAAGTTGTTCCAAGCTGACTTATCGCTCATGATGAAATCCTCCTACGCAAAGGTAAAAGTATGATATAAGCATATTCTTTCCTTGCCGCCTTACGCATATAAGAGGAAATATATAGCTATCTTACTGAAAGCCGAATTGACGCAGATTTCCCGCGCTGTTGCGCCAATCCTGCCTGACTTTAACCCAGCATTGCAGATTGACCTTTAAGCCGAGAAGCCTCTCGATTTCGACCCTTGCCTGTGATCCGATTTTCTTGAGCCTTTCGCCATTTTTGCCGATTATCATGGCCTTATGGCTTTGCTTCTCGCAGTATATCACAGCCCGGATATCGGCGATTTCGCCGTTTTCGCGCTCCTTCATCTCCTCGATTTCAACGACCGTTCCGTGCGGAATCTCATCGTTCATGTTCATGAGAACCTTTTCGCGCACCATCTCGGATATGATTGCGCGCTCCGTCTGGTCGGTATAATCGTCGCCGTCGAAAAAATGCGGGGCAGGCTTTGCGTATCTCTCGATGATGCTAAGTAAAATATCCACGCCGTCACGCTTTAATACGGAGATCGGCACGATTTCATCAAACTTGAAAAGCTCTGAGAACTTTAAGATTTTATCCATCATCTGTTCCTTTTGCTTTAACGTGTCAATCTTGTTCACCGCCAAAACCGCGGGAATTTTTTTAGCCTTAAAGCTCTCCATAAGATTGATTTCCGATGAGCGGATCTCGCCTGAGGCTTCCGTCATGAGTATGGCGACGTCGACGTCCGCGACGCTCGAATTGATTTGCTTTACCATGTGTTCTCCCAGCTTCGTGCGCGGCTTATGCATCCCCGGAGTGTCGATGAACACAAGCTGTATTTCGTTTTTAGTCAGCACTCCTGTAATGCGCATGCGCGTCGTCTGCGGCTTTGGCGAGACGATTGCGACCTTTTCACCCACAAACACGTTCAAAAGCGAGGATTTACCGACGTTTGGACGTCCTACGATTGTAACAAAAACAGATTTCGTACTCATTTATTATTCCTTTGAATTTTCATTTGCACTCCGATGGTATTCAGGCCACGCAATCAGGAAAATCGTGATCGCCATCAGAAATATCCAGATAAACGGGGCCGACGTTATATCCTGCCAGATTTCGCGTAAAATATCCGGCCTGCTAAAAAACAAAAAGCCGATGGCGACGCTGATGGCCGATGAAACTAAAACAGCGCCTGCTGCTGCGTCTTTGGCGGTTTTCGCAAAGGCGTTGTAGGCAAGCGTGTTTAAATCAACGGCGGCTTCAATGGCCGTATTCATAAGCTCGCACACTATGACGCCGCCAATCGCCGTGACAAGGACGGCGTACTCTGCTTTTGAAAGCTCGAAATAACGCGAAAAATAAAGTATATACGCAGCCGCAAAGAAATGGATGCGCAGGTTTCGCTCGTGCCTAAGCGACCGGAAGATTCCCGAAAACGCGAAAGTAAACGACTTTTTAAGATTATAGGCGCTATGCCTGCTCATCGTCAATCACATAGCTTGAATCGCGCTGCAAGCCGAGCTTCGACAGGACGTCCTCCTCGCGCTCGCGCATACGCACGGCTGAAATCCCGCCCTCCTCGTGGTCGTACCCTAAAAGATGCAGCATGGCGTGTACTGTCAAATACGCAAACTCGCGCTGTATCGAATGCCCAAAATGCTCGGCCTGCTCATAAACCTTAGGTATGCAGATGGCTATATCCCCCAGCATTTTTGCGCCGGTTTCAGGATTTAAACCGGGTCCGCCGTCCTTCTTAACCGGAAACGACAGCACGTCCGTGGAAGAATCTTTCTCGCGGTATTCCTTATTTAGCCGGCTGATTTGCGCATCGTCCAAAAAACTGATGCTGATTTCGTAATTGCCGCTCATCTCCTCCGTCTGAAGTACGGCGTGACAGCATTTGCGGATCAAAAGCCTGATCCCTGTGGGGATTTTAATGTCCTTTTGCACATTGGAGATAAGCACCTTCAATTTATCCATGGGAAAAACGTCCTTTCGCGCTATATAAGTCGAATGATAATTTATATAAATTGTATCTCAATTGATACAGAGAATGGGGATTATTTCGGTCTGCGGGAGTCCTCATGGTATTTGTCGTATGCTTTTATGATTTCCTGAACAAGCTTATGGCGCACAACGTCTTTTTCAGAAAAGCGGACAATCGCGATATCGTCAATGTATTTGAGCACCTTCGAAGCTTCCACGAGCCCGGATTTTTTCGGGTCGGGCAAATCTATCTGCGTGACGTCCCCGGTGATGACAGCTTTCGAGCTGTTGCCAAGCCGCGTTAAGAACATTTTCATCTGCTCAGGCGTTGTGTTTTGCGCTTCGTCGAGTATGATATAGCTTTCGTCGAGCGTTCGCCCGCGCATGTAGGCAAGCGGCGCAATCTCAATGTTGCCGCGCTCGACGTATTTGTGGTAGTTTTCAACGCCCAGCATCTCGAAAAGCGCATCGTAAAGCGGCCTTAGGTACGGGTCTACCTTATTTTGCAAATCCCCGGGCAAAAACCCCAGCTTCTCACCGGCCTCGACTGCCGGGCGCGTCAGGATGATGCGGTTTACGTCATGGGCGCGAAACGCCCTTACCGCCATCGCGACCGCAAGGAACGTTTTTCCCGTTCCGGCGGGGCCGATTGAGAGCGTGATGGTGTTTTTTTTCATGGCGTCGATGTATTTCTTCTGCCCCAGGGTCTTTGCCTTGAGCGGCCTGCCCTTCGCGGTAATGCAGATAACGTCCTGCGCTAAGCTCTGCACCTGCTCCTCGCTGCCCTCGCCTACGATGGAGATTAGATAACGAACGCTTTGTTCCGTTATGACTTCCCCATTATTCAGCACCGTCAAAAGCCCGCTTATGGTTTTTGCGGCGAGAATCACGTTTTCAGCGTCCCCGTCAATTTTGATATCGGAGCCGCGGCAAATAATGTCAACGGAAAAAGCACGCTTGATAAGCTCGATATTCTCGTCAAAGCTGCCAAACAGCGCGATTGCGTGCTCCATACGGTCGATGTTTATAATTTGTTCCGCCACTTAATCTATTTTTCCTCCAATACTTTTTCACAAGCCCTAGTATAACATAAAATAGTTACAAAATACAGACAAATCGTTAACAGAAAATATTTTTATTAATAATATCCAAAAATATCGGTGGAAACATAGAGAATAATCACAGTTTCATTCATTGGATAATAAGATGCGGCGTTCCGATGCGATGTCCATATCGCAGATGTAGTCGGCTTTCAGCACAAAGACGCCGTCCTTTACCCTGCCGGTTATGGCTTTGTCGATGATTTCGGCGCCGTCAAGCTGTGTTTTCCGCAGGATTTCAAGCGTGTGTAAGGCCATGTTTTGCGCTTCATTCTCGGTGTATGTAACTTCCTGCTCTTTCATCAGCACATAGCGCTCGGTAAAAATTCCGGCGGGAAGCTCCTTCCCCGCGATTTGCAAAAGTCTTTGGCTGCGGTCGACATGGTATGGAAACGGGATTTTTCGCGGCAGGAACAGAGGCAAATCCCAGCCGAAAACGTGAAAGAAGCGGCGTGTTTTTATTTCGCCCGTCTCGACAAATTCGTTTTGCACAAGCGGCGTTTCTACGATAATCTGGTGCTGTACCCTTGCCATGACTTTTGCCCTTGCGTGCCTGAACAGGTTTTGCCCGAGCCGGTCCTCCGTAATGCCGCTCACAATAATATCGCCCTCCAAAACGGCGTCGCCGACGGCTTTCAGCGCCTGGCCCTCATACACAATCATGGACATGATCTGTCCCGAGCGGGCGGCTACGATATTACAGGGCATATTGGGGTCAACCATCGGCGGCATCAAATCGCGTTCACGCACAACCGCGTGCACCGTACCGCCCTTGATGTTAAGCGCAATCCACGATAAATCCTCAAGCGCCATCAGAATTCTGCGTTCCGCCCCCCGCACATCGATGGAGGAGCGCATTGCGCCGGGAGTAACGCCGTTCTTCTCGAGCACCGCGATGATCTCGCTTTCAGGCACGCGTTCGTTGCCGGAAACCTCGACGCGCCAGATAAACCTGCTTGTGAGAAAGATAAACGATAAAAACAGCAAAAACCCCACAAGCAAGCCGCGGCGGTTTTTGTACCTGCGGCGTTTAAACGGCAGGCCTTGTTTTTCTACCACATGTATGCGGACGCCGCTTTTTCTGGCATGGGGCCGCAGTTTGCGGTACGCCCCCGCGGAAGTGTGCCCGGTGTAGACTGCGCCGCGTTTTCTGCCGTCCCAAACGGGAATCCTGTCGCGTGCCGCAAGGTTTAAAAACCGCTCGATAAACGCGCCCTGAGCTTTAAATTTCACATATCCGTGCAAATATCTGATAAATCTAAGGAAAAACATTTAAAATCCCCTTTTAAAAGTTGTTCTCAAGAAATAAACTCGATATTGCTTATAAAGCCCTCAATCACGGCGCTGTCCGGCGTGAGCACCTTGATCTGGAGCCCGCGGCCTGTGAATCTCACGCTCATTTTTCCGGCGGCAAGCTTGATTGTATTCTCATCGTATTCAAGTATTCCATGACAGCCGTCGACGATGGCCTCGCGGTTTCCCGAAAGCTCTATCTGTGTATTTCCAAGCAAAGACGACTGCGGGATATCAAACGCGTGATTTAGTTTATCAAGCGTGTTCCTGCTAAAGTCCTCATCATTTTGGGCAGGGGCGCGCCTACGCCCGTTTTTTCTAGTCATACCCGGTCACGCTCCTGAAAGATTGTCTTAGGGCCTGTCGACATAAAGCGAACAGCCCTAAACTAACTGTATGCTTTTTTAAAGCCGGATAGAATGAAAGCTGGACATGGGCATATATTTTGTATATAAGACCTCTTGCGAAACCCCTCGCGGCGTCCGGCCGGTCTTTATTTCCGCCCGGCCATCCACGATGGGTTTTGCAAGAAGCCTATAGGATGTGATTATCGTGCATTCCCGCAAGACCGTGGCCTCAGACTATATCATGGCGGCAGTGATGTTGTTCGCGGCCGTTGGGCTTTTGACGCGTTCGGGGGAGGTCTCTAAAGGCATCGAATCCGGGCTGGAGGTATGCGCGGGAATACTGATTCCCGCGTTGTTCCCGTTTATGGTGCTGTCGGGGCTTTTGTCGCTCACAAGCGCCGCGCATGTGCTTTCCGCACCGCTTAAATTTGTAACGGCAAAGGTCTTAAAGCTGCCGGATGCGTTTGGCGCGGTAGTCTTATTAAGCCTTGTCGGCGGTTATCCTGTAGGCGCCAAAAGCGTGTCGCAGCTTGTAAGGAACGGCAAGATATCAAAAGAAACGGCTCAGCGCATGATGTGTTTTTGTATGAATCCCGGCCCGTCGTTTTTAATAACGGCAGTCGGCGTGAAAATGCTAAATGACAGGACCGCGGGGATTATCCTGTTTTTGACGCAAACGGCGGCAACCATCCTTATCGGGGTATTTGTTTCGCTTCGAAAAAAGCCGGAGCACACAAGCATTGAGCTGCGGGAAATACGCGGGGCGGAAGCCTTTGTGGAGGCTGTATCCGGCGCGTCCTCGGCGATGCTTTGCGTTTGCGCGTTTGCGGTGATATTTTCAGGAATCCTGCCGCTTGTCGAATCCGGCGGCGCAATATTCCTTATAAGGAGCGTTCTGCCTTTTAAGGAAAGCGTAATAAACGCCGCGGTCTCAGGCTTTTTCGAAGTCACATCAGGCTGCGTTGGCGCTACGAGCGGCGAAAACGTGCCGTTCGGGCTATTGTCCGCTATTGTCTCCTTCGGCGGGCTCTCGGTATTGTTTCAGGTTATGTCATGCTTTCGCGGCACAGGCGTAAGCCTGAGGCCTCTTATCATATCGCGTGTGCTTCACATGCCTTTAGCGGCTGCAATGGCGGTGCCGTTATACCGTATTTTTTGCGAGAGTAAAGCGGTGTTTTCGCAGCCGGTAAAGCCAATCCCCTTCACTGACACGCGCTCTTTTTTTATCGCCGCAGCACTCCTTTGTATGTGCGCGATATTAACCGTATCCATGCGGGAGCGCGAAAATCATTGATTATCTCATTAAAATGGGATAAAATATACTGGGAGTGATTTGCATGGAGATTGAGGTTGCTCTTATAAGGCACGCGCTTGAACGTGACGAAGCGGGATTCTTCGGATTGACGGACACTCCGCTTCCTAAAGCCGCCATCAAACGGATAACGCTGCAAAAAGAAAAATATCCGCAGGCCGCGCTTGTTTTTTCAAGTAATCTTGTAAGGTGCGTCGATACGGCAAAAATCATTTATCCGTCTGTTCCGATTGTAGTCTTGAAGAAACTGGGCGCGCCCGATTACGGAGACTTCGAAGGTATGACCTTCGAAGTTCTTAAAGAAAACGAGCTGTTTCAGAAATGGGCAAGCGCTTCGGATGTAGGTGCTTGTCCGAACGGTGAGGAACCTTTTTCCATTATCACGAGAAGCACCGCCGCCTTTAAACAGCTTTGCGATGAATCCGCCGGAAAAGGCTTGCGGAAAATTGCAGTCGTTACCCATCAATTTATCATACAGGCGATTTTACAGCGGTATTATGTGCCCAGAAAATATGAGGATTGGAAAGTCCCGGCAGGCGGAGGATATTTATTGCGATATCATACGCTTACAACGGCTGCGAAAATTCTGGATAAATTTTGACAAAAAAAGATGTGGACACCCCTTGACAACGAATGTCAAATCTGATATTATTTGTAGGCTGTCTATTTTAGTTAAGTAGGCAGCTTGTTTTAGCCCTGATAGGGAATAGAGAATAGGGAATAGAAAATAGAGAATAGTAGAAACGAAAAACTTAAAGCAAATCTGACAAAAAGAAGCCCGTACTACTATTGACCATTCACTATTCGCTATTCACGAACCGGCACCTTGAAAATTGAACAACATTTGAAAAAGAAAGCCCTTAAAATTTTTTT
>WRLK01000051.1:0-19693 GCA_009777635.1 Oscillospiraceae bacterium
GGATGATTGTTTTTGGACGACACATCATTGTTCAACGCGAAATTATAGTTTCCCAAAACGATAAACAGATCCATCAATTCCCGATATATATGAAATTCTTTAAAAGGATTGTCGCTGTAGCGATATTCCTTTATTTTATGCAGAATATCCAATGGCGTTATTTCTTGGCCGTTAAAGTCATCGTTGTCTATCACTTTCTGTAAATAAAGAAAGTGATTGGCAGATATAAAATCGTGAAGCCGGGGGAGCATATTCCCTGAGAATTGAATAATGAGTTGCGGTGTGCTTCCGGCTTTAGTAATAGCATGTAGCGTGCGAGGCGGAATCAGAGCGATCTGACGCTCGGTCAGACGATATGTTTTGTTGTCAATGACGATCTCCGTTTCATTGTTGTTGGGAGCAATAATCTCCAAAAAACCGTGCCAATGATTTGGGAAAGGAAATGGCAAATTGACATGTGCTACATTGATGGTTCCCTGTGCAAAAGATAATGATTCAGACAAATCCTTATGTATCATTGTATTGCTCCCCGTTTTAAAAAATAAACGTCATAATTTGCGCTGAAACAAACGCGAAATGTACGACACGTAGTATTATATAACGATAGCGAATATAAAAAAAGTGCAATAATGCACAAAATATACGGCTGAAGTTTGCCAAAAATAAACAATGAGCTGGTAATGTTTAAATGATGACGCGTAATCTTAGCATATTTTGAAAAGCAAATAGCAAAATATGAGAAGAAAAAACAAGCGTTGAATGATATTATTGGCACATATATTTTAGAAAGTAGGTACCATTATGAAGAAAATATGTATTTTTGCACTAATACTGATGATGGTTTTAGGTACGATTGCAGGATGCGGAGGTAGCGGCGGCGGAACTCCTGCGCCCGGGGATGTTTCCCCTGCGCCCGGAGACTCTTCTTCTGCGTCCGGAGACTCTTCTTCTCCAACATCCGGGGAAGTTGTATGGTGGGGATGGACGCCGGGTTCTCCGGCGAACGAAGAGTTCATAGCAGAGTTCAATAAAGAATACCCCGATATTCAAGTGACATGGAAGCAGACGACGATAGATGCTTATGACGCGGCGCTCAGACCGGTTTTAGCGAGTGGCGACGGCGTGGATGCCTTTCAGGTATCAGCCGGTTCGGCCAATGGTGGCATTCAAGTTTTCGGCAGCCAGGCAGTTGATTTAACAGACGCCGTCATTGAGGCGCTGGGAGCAGATTATCATGATAAGCTGAGCGAGGATTCCATTACCACCATGCTGGTTGGCGGAGAACTGAAAGGGCTTGGCGTCGGCACGGTTTACTCCGGGAATCTTTGGATCAATCAAGATATCTTTGATAGATATGGCTTAGACCATCCTACGAGCTATGAAGAATGGTTAAATGTAGTAAAAACGCTCGAAGCAAACGGTGTCGGAGGCTTCGTTCAGGGAGCGGGGCAGGGTGCATTTAATATCGACACGTTCCACGCCATTGCAGACAACGTAAGTCCGGGAGCTTTTACGAAAGCCGCTCGCGGTGAGATTGAATGGAGCGACTCTTCTATAGTGAGATCGCTGGAGCTTTGGAAAGCCCTGTTTGATGATGGGATTATGCAAGCCGGCGCACTTGGTCTTGCGCAGTATCCGGAAGCGAACAATCTATTCATGTCCCAACAATATGCGATGGTCATGATGGGCTCATGGTACACATCAAATGCTTTGCCGGGCACGATGCAGACAGCGATTGAAGCCGCCTCATCTACGGATGCTCCCTTTACAATGATTCCGATTCCTTTCCCTGACATCGCGGGTACGGGGCACGTCGGTTCCATGTTTGGCGATTTGGACTATGCCACCGCTGTATCTGCCAACTCGGCTAATATTGACGCGGCGATTACGTTTGCCGTTTGGCTTGGCACTTCCCAGACCGGCCAGCAAATGATTGCAAACACACTCAACGTTGTTCCGTCGCTAAAATCAGCAACCCCGAACTGGGATGTTGTAGAGTTGGTAAATCCCGCAAAACAAAACGACTCAATTAAAGAATATATTGAAAACGCCATGAAAACCGAAGACAATCCCCGTTTTGCAGCGATTAGCGCCGACATGAATGAGTTGCTGCAAGACGTGTTATCGGGTGTTGCAGGTGGTATGCTCACGCCTGAACAGGGTGCAAATCAACTTGCGAATGGATAAGAAGCATCGGTAAGCGGGTATGACTGTGCAGGGATATTGAAAAATCAATATCCCTGCACTTAGGAGATATATATATGGGCAAAAAGCAAAACAGAAAAAATACAATCGCAAGAAACGATGGTTTCCTGTGGATTCTTCCGGCGTTTATTTTCTTAGTTGCAGTCGTATATTATTCTATATTCTATACTTTTAATTTATCAACCGTAGAATGGAACGGCTTAGATCCGGTTAGAATAAATGTCGGTTTGGGAAACTACGAGCGCGTGTTTCGTGATTGGATTTTCTATAGAACGCTAAGAAACACGGCTGTTTTCTTTGCAGTAACATTTGTTGTGCAAAATATTCTCGGGTTTTTGTTTGCGGCTATCCTACATACAGATGTAAAAATTCCGACCGTCTACAAATGCTTGGTTTTCATACCGACTATTTTACCGCCCGCAACGATGGCGCCGGTTTTCAGATTGCTGTTTTCACCTCAGGGTATGTTGCAAAGTATATTTAGCAGCCTAAATCTGGGGATTACAGTTGACTGGCTGGCAAAACCCGCTTCCGCCATGATCATTTTGATGGCAGTCACCGTATGGCAATATACCGGGATGAGCTTCATCCTCTATTTTGCGGCCATGAGCCAAATCGACAAAGAAATGATGGAAGCCGCTCGCCTTGATGGCATCGGCAACATTGGAATGCTGATAAGGATCGTTTGGCCAACATGCTTAGGCACAACGGTTTCTCTTGCCATGCTAGGCGTAATCGGAGCCCTGAAAACATTCGACATTCCATATCTGATTACCGGTGGCGGGCCGAATCGTGCGACGGAATTTTTAGGAACCTATATTTATCGGCAAGGCATCAGGCAGTCTAACCTTGGTTATGCCGCCGCGCTATCGGTAATCTTGCTGGTGTTGGCTGTAGGCGGCGCACTGCTAATGAGCAGAGTGAACAAGAAGTCATAGGGGGATGGAAAATGTTTGACGCCAGAAAATTAAGCACTAAAATTGGCTTGCAAATCATTTTAACGCTTATGATTATACCTTATATGGTCCCGTTGGTTCAGATGGTTTTGGGCTCGCTTGGCGGCATCGGAATTATGAACTATAAGGCTGTATGGGATACCGGCGTTGTGCCAACCTATTTTAAGAATTCCATTCTGATAGCGGCAGGTGTTATCGTTTTAGTTTACATTTTTTGCATGACGGCAGCTTTTGGGTTTGCTAAACTGCATATAATCGGGAAAGAAGTATATTTTTGGATCATTCTGGTTGCCTTGACCCTCCCCGAGATCATTCTGCTGACGCCGCTGTTTGTAACTTTTCAAAGGCTGCAAATGTTTAATACTTTATATGCGGTAATTCTTCCGCTTGCAGCGTTGCAGCTGCCCTTTACCATTCTTCTTGCCCGAAATTTCGACGAGGGGATACCTACTGAGCTGATGGAAGCCGCCAAAATCGACGGCGCAAGTATATGGCGGGTGTTTAGGGCAATTATTTTACCGCTCACAAAACCGATTGCATCTTCCATTGCCGTATTAACGCTTATAAATTCGTGGAATTCATATCTGATTCCTTTGATATTTTTACAGACTCCCGACAAGCAGACAGTAACTCTGCTGCCCCAGTTTTTCCAAGGCGAATTTACGAACGATCAAACGAAAATATTGGCAGCGGCCGTCATGACGGCGCTACCAATCATTATCGTATATATATGCTTGCAAAAGAATTTTGAAAAAGGAATGAGTGCCGGCGCACTTAAGTAAATCGCAATATAGAAATTTTGACAGATACATCGAATGAAAAGGAGATGGATGGCATGGATAAGTCGTTAGATAAGCAATTATGCGTTGTTACCGCCGCATCGCATGGAATCGGCAAAGCGATTGCACAACGTTTTATAAGGGAAGGCGCGGATTTAATTGTGGCTGATATTGATATAGACGCGGCAAAACAAGTATATGCCAATAATAGCCAGGTTGTCGACATCGTGAAATTTGATGCGGCCAATGCGGATGATTTCGACAAAATTGCCGAAGCCGTGAAAAAAACAGGACGTAAGCTAAAAGCCGTAGTGCCGGTCGTAGGCGGCGGTCCGAATCATCCCATATCCGATATTACCCCGGCAGAGTTTCGGCTGGTGATGGACTTGAATGTCACCTCTTCTTTCTTTACCGTACAAAAGGTGCTTCCATACATGTCTGACAAATCTGCAATCGTTCTTATATCGTCTATTGCGGGCTTTCAGGGAGGCAAAAACGCCATAGCTTATAATGCGGCAAAAGCAGCGGTTAGATCGATGGCCCGATCTTTTACGGGTGAGCTGGCTGAAAGAGGAATACGAGCAAACGCCATCAGCCCCGGCCCGACCGAAACGCAAGGATTTACCGACTTCGTGCAAGGAAACGATGAAATTCGCAATGGAATTATATCTCAGTTGCCGATCGGCCATATTGGTCAGCCTAGCGAAATCGCATCGGTTGCCTTATTCTTAGCATCGGATGAATCGTCTTATGTTACAGGGGCTGAGATTATTGCTGACGGTGGATTTACGAATCGATAGCGTACAGCGTTATAATAAAAGAATAGAAACAGGGGGATTAAGAAATGCCATTGTCATCCACAAAGATTATTAAGGTAATTGTAGTGACCGATGATTTAGAAAAAACGGTTTCTGCATATAAGACCTTGCTTGGTACCGGAAAAACGCCGGATGAAACAAATGAAAAACACGATGTTGTGAGAACGCCTTACACGAAGTATAAAGGAGAAAGCATCACCGACACGCCAATGAAGGTCGATAGTGTTTTCACTGATAACTTTTGGTTTGAGATTATTCAGCCGTTGGGGAAGAATGACCCATGGGCCGATTGGCTTAGAACCCACGGAACCTCCATATGCTCAATTTGCTTATTGTCCGGCGGACCTTTGGAAAAAGACGAAGAAGCAATGAAGGCCGCCGGCTTTGAATCTATTTTCAAACAGGAAAAAGGATACGAAGCATATGCGTATTTCGACACATCAAAGGCGCTTGGCGTTTTAACCGAGGTAAAAGAGCAATATTCATAACCAATATAACGCATAATCAAAAAAGAAGGAGAAAGATAAAATGGGAACACCTTTATTAGGAACAGAGGTAGTCACACAAATCGGCTTATTGGTACATGATATCGAGAAGACAGGCAGAGAATACGCTAAGTTTTTCGGCGTGGAGATGCCTGCGGTAGAGATGACGGGAACGCGTGAGGTTGCCGGTACTGAGTACATGGGCAAACCTAGCGAGGCGCGCGCGAAGCTTGCGTTTTTTCATGTCGGGCCGAACGTTACCATCGAATTGATTGAACCCGACAAAGACCCGAATTCTACATGGCGTCAGGATTTGGAGAAAAATGGTGAAGGCTTTCACCATATCGCGTTTTATGTGAAAGGCATGAAGGCGCAAAATGCCGTCTTAGAGGCGAACGGTATGCCACTCATCCAAAAGGGTGAATATCCGGGAGGCCGATACGCATACCACGATGCAAACGAAACCTTAAAGCTTGTACTTGAACTGCTAGAAAACGATTAAGAATCACAGAAATCATTATAGTAAGATGCACAGGTGGCGATCAGTTGTGTACCCTTGATATACTTCTTTCGAAAGGAATAAGCGATGGAAAGAACCGGAGTAGGCGTTATCGGCTGTGGCGTTATCAGTGAAATTTACCTTGAAAACCTGACGACCAGATTTTCGGGCGTTCAAGTTATCGGTTGCGCCGACACAATTGCCGAGAAAAGCAAGGCGAGGGCGGCGGCTTACGGTATCCGCCAAATGACGGTGGAAGAGATGCTTGCCTGTTCAGACATTCATATGATATTGAACCTAACCACACCGCGCATCCATATGGAAATTGCTTTGGCCGCCCTGGAGCATGGCAAGCATGTGTACAATGAAAAGCCCTTATGTGCTACACGCAAAGAAGCACAATCCGTGATGGAACTTGCCAAAGAAAAGGGGCTATATGTGGGGTGTGCACCCGACACATTCTTGGGCGCCGGATTGCAAACAGCAAGAAAAGCCCTTGACGACGGCTGGATTGGCAGGGCGATAGCCGGATCGGCTTTTATTACCACGCCGGGCCACGAGCGTTGGCATATTGACCCGGCTTTTTATTACCAGCCCGGGGGCGGCCCAAATCTTGACATGGGACCTTATTATATCACCGCTCTCGTGGCGCTGCTTGGGCCGATTAAAAGCGTAAACAGTATGAGTAGCCGGGCGTATGATAAGCGTGTGGTGGGCAGTGGTAAAAATGCAGGACAGATAATCCCGGTGGAGGTTGACACCCATTATTCCACATCCCTTACTTTTATGAACGGTGCAGTCATCACTGCTATCATGTCATTTGACATTTGGGCAACGCATCTGCCGTTTATAGAGATTTACGGTACCGCTGGCACCCTGACTTTACCCGACCCGAACTTCTTTGACGGCGAAGTTTTACTGCAAAGCCGATACGAAGATGCATTCATTCCCATACCTATGCAAAACCCTTTTACCAATCATAACCTTCGTGGCTTGGGGCCGGCACAGATGTGCCACGCCATCCGCAAAGGGACAGCGCACTGCGCGAGCGGGGAGCTGGCGCTGCATGTGTTAGAGGTGCTGGAAGCTATGACCCAAGCTTCACAAAGCGGCAAAACATATACCTGCGTGACATCCTGCGAGCGGCCTGCCGCTCTGCCCTATGGTTTGGCGGAGGCGCAATATGAGTTTTAGAGGTTAACATGAATCAAAAGCACTAACCTGCTCGAATGTAAAATTTAGTGGAGGGATCGCCATGCGTTTTGCATCGCCAATTTTAGACACATTTAGCTCACCGCAGGATTGGATTGATATTTTAAAAGCCAGAGGTCACAGCGCGGCCTATAGCCCGGTGAAAGGAACGGAGCCTGATAGTGACATACAAGCCTATGCCACCGCTGCCGAACGTGCCGGAATTATTATTGTAGAACAGGGTGCGTGGCATTGCAATGCGCTTAGTGAGGAGGATGATATTCGCAAACAAGCCATCACATATTGTAGCCGGCAGCTCGATATAGCGGAACGGTTGCATGCTCGTTGTTGCGTGGCGTTGGCAGGCTCGCGCGCAAAGCAATGGGACGCGCCGCATAGAAAAAACCTTGATGACGATACTTTTGCAATGGTAGTAGACAATGTTCGCGCTATTATCGACGCTGTAAAGCCAAAACACACTTTTTTCGCCTTGGAACCCATGCCCTGGACATTCCCTATAGATGTCGAAAGCCATGAACGCTTACTAAAAGCAGTGGACAGATCTGCCTACGCAGTGCACTATGACCCGGTCAATATGGTATATTCGCTGGACAGATACTACAATAGCTCAATATACATTAAGGATTTTATCGCCAGACTGGGTTCGCGCATTCGCGTGTGTCACCTAAAAGATGTGGCTCTGGAAGATACTTACGTGTTCAAGTTCAGTGAGCGTATCCCCGGGCAGGGCGGGCTTGATTATGCAACCCTCTTGAAGGAACTGGCAAAACTAGATAATAATTTGCCCGTCGCCACAGAACATCTCACAAACAAAAAAGATTACGATACTGCGGAAACGTTTGTCCGCACGAAATGCAAAGACTTGGGAATCACACTTCTTTAGCATTCCTGATTACTATGTCAAGGGGTGTAAGCTCAAAACGCTAAAAGATAGGGCATGTAATTACCCTATCTTTTAGCGTTTTGAGAAAAGACTTAATTTTTTCCGCTTTTATTCATCTTCATAATCGCTCACTTTTTCAAACACAATCGTTTTAATTCCTGTTTCTTCTCGCCAGAGTGGGGCTAAATTATAATAGAGTTTGTTGCGTCTGACTTTGTAGAAGCCACCATAAAGCATATTATCATTAATTCTCGCTTCATTATAATAAACTTCTTCGTCATAAATAATGAACCCTTTATGGGCTGTAGCAAAAATAATAACGATGTTCGTACTTTCTCCATCCTTTACATATGTTCCCGGGAATGGCTCATACACAGCAATTTCCGGATCAAAGTAAAGAGTTATGTTTGGGTCTTCACTTTGCCATACCCCATATGGAACACGCCCTAACACCTGCTTTCTATATCATATTTTCAATCATTTACCAACATGATTTTACCGTGTATCTGCGCCGGGTTTTTGTAAAGCGCGAAGGCTTCCGCCGCCTTACTCATGGGAAATGTGCGAAAAATCAGCGCCGGGTCGAACTTTAGCTGCCCCGTTGCAAAGTAATGGGCGGTCATTTCCCACTCCCTGCCGGGGAACGGCGCGGAATAGCCCATCCAGCTCCCGGTCAAGTTAAATTCCTTGCGGTTCATATTTTCCCATTGCTTCGGCGTAAACGTCAAATCGACGTGAGGCGTTCCGATAAAACAAAGATTTGCTTTATTCGCCGCAAGCTCAAACGCCATGCGCATGGTGACGGTACTTCCCGCCGTTTCAAATACAAAATCATAGCCGTTGCCGTTTGTCAGCCCCAACGCTGCTTTTTCAAAATCGTCCCGCTTCGTATTGATGACTGCATCAGCGCCCAGCTTTTTCGCAAGCTCCAGTCTGCCGTCGTCAATATCAAAAACAACCACTTGCCGCGCGCCGAGGATTTTCGCCCACTGCATCGTGAACAGCCCGATGGTCCCGCCGCCGAGGATTGCAACATGCCCGCCGCCCCGGTAATCCCCGCAGAAAAGCCCGTGTAACGCCACCGTTGACGGCTCGAACATCGCGGCTTGCTCATAGGGGATAACGGGGTCGTATTTGACGGCGTTTCGCTCGGGGATTACGACGTATTCCGCAAAGCTGCCCTGCTCGCGGGAGCCGATGAAGCTGTACTGCTTGCAAAGCGCGTAATCTCCCTGCCGGCAGTCGTCGCAGGAATGGCACGGCACAAGCGGCGCGCCCGAAACCGTATCGCCTGCTTTGAGGGTTTTCACCCCTTCGCCAAGCTCCGTGACATCCCCCGCGAACTCATGCCCCAGCACGACCGGATAGAAATGCGCGCCGTTGTGAAGTACACGCGGCACATCCGAGCCGCAGATGCCCGTTGCCCTCACCCTGACCTTTACCGTGCCCGGCCTTACTTTTGGTTCGGAGTATTCCTCCCAGCGCAAATCTTCGTTTGCGTGTAAAACGGCTGCTTTCATCATCTTACCCTTTCTGCATTGTGGATTTCAGGTTTTTATACAACTCAAGATAGGTTGCATATGTTTTATCGTAGGCCTTTTTATTCTCCGGGTTTGGTTCATGGATGCGCGTGACCGTGACCGTCCGCATAACGGCGTCGTCGAAATCTTTGTATACGCCCGCCGCAACGCCCGCCAAAATTGCAGCGCCAAGCGTGGTCGCCGTATCCGACGCCGGAACGTCAATCGGCTTTCCGGTTAAATCCGATTTGATTTGCGTCCATAACCGGCTGTTTGCGGCGCCGCCCATTGCGCGCAAGCGCATGACCTTTGCGCCCGCACGTTCCGCTGTTTCAAGGTTGTGCCGCAGGGAAAACGCCGCCCCCTCCAGCCCCGCGCGGATCATATGCCCCCGCGTCTTGGAATAGTCAAGCCCGTAATAGACGCCTTTTGCCTTCGCGTCCCAAATGGGGGAGCGCTCGCCCGCCATGTACGGCAAAAAAACAAGCCCGTCGCTGCCGGGGGAAATCACAGCGGCTTCTTGGTCGAGTTCTTTTATATCAAAATCCGGCCACAATTCGCTTTGAAGCCAGCGCATGACGCCCCCGCCGCCAACAGTCCCGCCCTGAAGCAGCCATTTATCCGGCACAACATGATAGCCCAGAATCAGTCTCGGGTCTGCGCAGTAGCTGTCGATGCAGATGCTCATGCCGCCGGCCTGCCCGCCTTGCTCCTGCGTTTCGCCGTTATGGATTACGCCGGCGCCCAATGTGCCGCACGCGGCGTCAAGCCCTCCCGCAACGACAGGCGTGCCCGCCGCAAGCCCGCATTGCACAGAAGCTTCTGCCGTAACAGAGCCGATGATCTGATGGCACGGCACAATTTCCGGCAGCAGGCTTCGCCGCAGCCCGGCTTCGGCGCAGAGCGCTTCGTCCCATTTGCCTTTTCGCATGTCGAAGCAATGATACCCGTATGCCTGTGAAATATCCTGCGTTACGGCGCCTGCCAGCCGGTACGCGATGTAACCGTTTGCGCTTAAGATTTTATCCGCGTTTTCGTAAATCTCCGGCCTTTCACGCTTGTACCACAGGATTTTCGGCAGCGTATACGCGGGCTGCAGCGGGTTGCCGCAAATCTCGAAGATCTTGTCCGCGCCGATATTTGCGTCAAGCTCTTTGCAGACGCCCCCGGCGCGGGTATCCATCCAGATCGGCGTGCTGCACAGGCATTTCCCGTCCTTATCAACAGGAATCGCCGACCAGCTTTGCCCGTCGATGCCGACGCCCGCGATACGCTTTGGGTCTACGCCGCTTTTCTCCAGCAGCGTTTTTGTCGCGGCACAGACAGCGCCCCACCAGTCATCGGGGTCTTGTTCGGCCCAGCCGGGTTTTGGATAGAACACGCTGTATTCACCGTTCTCCTGCGCGATTACCGTGCCGTCCGGCTCGAACAGTGCAACCTTGCACGACGACGTGCCAATGTCAATTCCAAGCAGTAACGGGTTCATATGATTCCTCCTAACAGCGGCCCTCACCACCGCAAGCTTTGATTCTGTCCATGCAAATTTGTTTTACCCGCTCACATCCCGCCGCACCGTATTTTTTCTTTGATGTAGCCGATGCCGTTGCGCACAAGCAACTGGCCCGGTTGCTCCCGCATAGCCGATTCCATGCGGTCATAGCCGTGCTCTAACGCCTCGCGGCTGCATGTGCCTGTGCGGTGTGCATCAACAAAATCCCCTTCCCATTATACCCTTTACCGTCACAAAATCAATCATAAACGTTAAAATGCGCCGCCGCTATCATCGCGTAGTAATTCTCATGGGGAACATAGTAGGGGACGCTGTTCCCGGAACCTAATGCGTAGCCCCCATTTCGCGTCCGCTCCAGCATCGCGGTGCAGCGGTTATAGATTTTCTCCGGCTCAGACCTGCAAAGGAAGTCCACGTCAATACCCCCCATAATCGCGATGCGGCCGCCGTAACGCTCATATGCGTCCTCGACCGGTATGATCGTATCCTCGTAGGAATGCTTGCCGTCAAATTTGATAACATCAATGATATCATCGTACACCCGTTCAAGGTTGCCACAGGAATGCATCACTACAGGCTTGCCGTAACGATGACCGGCTTCGGCGATTTTCTTGTGCCACGGGACCACATACTCCCGCATCTGATCCGTGGAAAGCATGGTTTGCGTCTTAAATCCCCAGTCGTCGTTAATCATCTGTATGCCGACAGCTTCGTGTGATACGCACTTCTCGTAGTACTGCACAAGGCGGCTGCCAACATGGTCGAACAGGTCTTGGACAAGCTCCGGGTCATCCGCCAGCATCATGCAGAGGTTTTCGTAGCCTGCCAGCGAAATGACATTCTCCAGTACCCCACAGGGGCCGACGACCATCATCTTCATGCCGTCCGGCATCTGCTCCGCATAGGCGTCCAGAGCCGAGAAGTCGCTGTCCCCGACCTCCATCCACTGATAATCCTCAAAGCTCTCGCGGTCTGTGATGCAGAAGCCGTCGCTGAGGGAGATGGTCTTGGCTCCCTCCGACGTCGCGTGCTGCCCTGAAGGGAACGCAAAGTTGCTGGGCAGTGCGGTCACATAGTCGTAGCCCGCCTTGTGGAAGGACTCTATATTGCGCGCGATAGGGTCGGATATCGGTCCGGCAAGTTTTTCCGCCAGCGGCTCGTTGAGGAAAAGCTCAAACAAAGTAGGGCGGCCGGGACGCTTTCGGCGCAGCACCTGCAAGAGGTTGTTTATGTCGGGCTTGCGCGTTGAATTTCGGTAATAGCCGGGATCAATCATTTCCTTATTAAATGGCTTCATAACATCCACTCCTTGCGTTATATAATTTATGTGGCCGCCGCTGTCAATACGATCCGTATTTTTTGCGCGCATCCACCATGATTTGATAGCTTTCTGCGGAAATCCCTTTGAAGATTGCGTTGCATCCGCCGAAAGCAAAGCCGCCGCCATGCTTGCAGGATTCCAGCACCTCTTTGCACAGCCCGTCGATTTCCTCCGGCGTACCGGTATGCAGCACTGAGCAGTCCACGTTGCCAATCAGTGCGAGCTTGCCGTCAACTTCTTTTTTAAGGGAACCGATATCCATACCGGCCAGTGGGTCAACGCATTGCAGGGCGTTAATACCGCTTGCCAGGATTTGATCCATGACGCCGTGAAGATTGCCGTCTGTATGCAGGATGGAGAGCAGCCCCTCTTCCTTGCAGGCCTTTGCCCAGCGGGCAAGGTATGGGAAGAAGAATTCTTCTAATTGCCGGGGGGAAAAGAATGTGCCGGTGTTGAAAGCGATATCCGTGCAGTTGATGATCGCGTCGGCGCCGGTCTCCCGCATCTCGCGCTGCATCGCCAGCATACCTTGCAAAATGCTTTCCGCTTCTGTGTGAACGCCTTCCGGGTCGTCGTAAATCCTTTCAATCAATCCATAAACGTCGCCGCCGGCAAGGGGAATCGTCCCGATCATGCCGCCGAGGACGCCTGCCAGCGCAAATTCACCGCCCGCCGCGTCCCGCACTGCCCTCATCTGGGCAAGGCGGTCCTCAAAGGTGGGAAGCCACAGCAAAGCCGGGACGCCCGGCGCAACCTCCCAATAAGCCCCGAAATCCAAGATTGCGTCGTGCCCGGCTTTTTGCGCCGCCTCGATCATAATCTCGGCGTTGCGGTGCAGCGCCCGTTCCTTCTCCTTTGGCGAGAGATTCGCAAAATCGCAGCCCACTACCGGATCCTCGCCGATATATTCGCCATAAATCTGAAACGCAAGCTCAAACATAGCTACCATGTCGCTGGGCTGCCTAAAGCTGATTGCCGCCATAAACCGTTCCTTATGAGTCATGGTTGCCCTCCCGTGTGTTTTTATATATCCGCAAGCCATGCGCGGCACAGCTCCAAAAGGCTGTCCATAGCCGCCTGTGATTTCTCGCGGGTATCGGCATGTACCGTAAGATACAGCTTGAGCTTGGGTTCTGTTCCGGAAGGGCGCGCCACCACATGACCGCCGTCTTGCAGCCGCAAGCCGACAACATTGCTTTTGGGCAGCCCGGTCTCATCGTTTAAATAATCAATATACCGCTCTATCGGCCGCCCCATGAAATCATTGCGCTTGCTGCGCAGGCCGTTTAACATTCGCCCCGTTATGGCAATGCCCTCAGAACCTTTGAAGTCATGGCTCAGCAGCTCGCTTTTGTAATAACCATACTTTAGATACAGGCCGTCCAGGGCTTCGATAAGGGTCTTCCCCTGCTGCTTGTACCATGAGGCCATTTCGCAAATGAGCATACTGGCGATCACCGCGTCCTTGTCGCGTACAAAATCACCGCTGAGATAGCCGCAGCTTTCCTCAAAAGCGAACAGGAAGCGTTCCGCCTCACCCGCCGCCGCCAGGGCTGTAATCCTCTCGCCTATGTACTTGAAGCCCGTCAGCAGATTTTCGACTTGAATGCCGTGACAGGCCGCGATTTCGTCAGCCATTGGCGTTGTTACAATCGTTTTCAG
Organism: Oscillospiraceae bacterium; assembly: GCA_009777635.1. GTDB lineage: Bacteria > Bacillota > Clostridia > Oscillospirales > Ruminococcaceae > WRAV01. The sequence continues at coordinate 13,851 of WRLK01000051.1, forward strand.
CAGTATCGGCGACTTATGTAAGGCGTCGGCCTGCTTTCTTGCTATGCATAAATATTCCAGCTGGAGCACTCCGGCCTCATTGCCGGTAAGCAGCCTTGTGCCGCCGCTCCCATCGGGGATGCCGACTCCGGCGCGGTCGCCGTCCGGATCGGTGGCTATGCACAGGTCGCAGCCGTGCTCCAGCATTTTATCGATTGCCAAAGCCATAGCGCAGGGGTCCTCCGGGTTCGGGGATTTGCAGGTATGGAAGCTTGCGTCAGGCTCCTGCTGCTCCGGCACGCTGAAAAGCTCGATATTCCCGAGCATCTTCATCATTTCGCTTACAGGTACGAAGCCTGTACCGTGCAGGGCGCTGTAAGCGACCTTGATCGGGACGCGGGGGCGGTTTACGCATAAGGAAAGCACATCATTATAATATGCCTCCATTATGTCCCTGCCTACGTAAGATATTGTACCGTCCTTTCGCGAGCCTTCAAAGTCCCCGTCAGGATTTGTGAGCAGCTCATAGGCCTGCATCGCCTTGTAAATCGCTGCCGCTGCCGCGTCTGTAACCTGGCCGCCATCCGGGCCGTATACTTTATAGCCGTTGTAATTAGCGGGGTTGTGGCTCGCGGTGATTACTACACCGGCGGAGCAGCCAAGCCGCCTGACCGCGTAGGAAAGCATAGGCGTGGGCAGAGGCTCGGGAAACATATAGACCCGTACCCCCTTATCAGCCAGTATCTGTGCGCAGGTTTGCGCGAACAGGAGCGAGTTTTTGCGGCTGTCATAAGCCACCGCACAGCTTTTAGGCCCTCCCTGCGCGAGGATATACGCACAAAGACCGCGCGTCGCCTGGGCGACGGTATAAATATTCATGCGGTTTAACCCCGCGCCAATCACTCCCCTGAGCCCGCCTGTGCCAAATTCCAGAGGGCAGCGGAAGCGGTCCTCGATATCGGGCGCGGAATAGAGATCATCCAGGAGTTCTTCCGGCATATTGCGAAACCCCAGCCACCGTTGATATTCATGCTCCGTTTTTACTGCACCTGACATAATTCGCTCCCCCTAATTGAATACTGTAATCTTAAAGCACACGGGATACCGCGTTTCGATGTTGCCCCTAACGGTAATGCGCATGGCTTCCTCGTCGCGTGTGAACGTCACGGGGACGTCATATCCCAGGACAGAAACATCCTTGATATCGAATTCGCCGCCCGCGTGGGGCTTCAGGCCGCGCAACCCCAAGTGCTTAACGGAGATTTCCCCGTCTTCGGGATACTTCATGACAAAAGCATATACATAGCCGCCCCTTTGGGTAAACCGTATGTCGCCGGATGTGTACGCAAGAGGTTTTCCATCCGTCATGCTGCCGCCGCTTATGTTTGTGGGGCCTTCGCCGAAGGCCTCCCAGCATGTCGTGCCGTGAATGCCTTCGCCGTTGCGCTTGAGCCAGCCGCCGATGGCAAGAAGGATATCCTTGTCTTCATCGCAGATGCTGCCGTCAGCCTTGGGGCCGATATTGAGCAGCATCCGCCCGTTTTTGCCGGTAATGTCGATCAGGTCGCGCACCAGCTCCGCCGGGTCCTTGAAATCGTTGTTTTCGGTGTACCCCCATGAATTCCGGGCCGCCGCCGTGCAGGTCTGCCACATGAATGGGCTGATTCCGTCAAGCTGACCGCGTTCCACGTCAAAGACCGCCGAACCCGGCGCAAAAGCCCGGAACTTATAATTGATAGCGGCGTCAATCCGCCATTGCACCGCACGGTTGTAGTAATATGCCGCAAACTTTTTCAAGTACGGCCTAAAACCGGTATTATGTATCCACCAGTCAAAGTATACAACGGAGGGGCGGTATTTTTCCACCATTTCGCAAAGCCGCACAAGCCAGTCCTCGCAGTGTTCGGCTGTGGGCGGGAACGCATGGATATCCATGATTTCCAATTCGCCCCCGCCGGCCTGCTGCTTTCCGTAGAAGGATTCATAGGCTGGGTCGGTTACATCGCTTTCAACCTTTAGCCCTCCGTTGAAGAACCAGCAATGCTCGGCGCGGTGGTTGGACAGCGCAAGGACAATCCCCTCCTGTTCGGCGGCCTGTTTAAGCTCCCCAATCACATCGCGGCGGGGACCCATTTTCACGGCGTTCCAGTCCGACAGCCCGCTGTCATACATCTGGAACCCGTCGTGGTGTTCGGCTACAGGCATCACATACTTCGCGCCTGAAGCCTTAACCAGCGACATCCACTCCCCGGCGTCAAACTTTTCAGCCTTGAAGAGGGGAATAAAATCCTTGTAGCCGAAATCCTTGTGGCTGCCGTATGTCTCAAGGTGGTGATCGTACGCCGGGGTGCCTTTGAGATACATCTCGCGGGGGTACCATTCGCTGCTGAAAGCCGGGACCGAGTATACGCCCCAATGGATGAATATGCCCAGCTTGGCGTCCTTGTACCACTTAGGCTCGGGGTATTGGCAGAGCGACTCCCAATCGGCGGCATACGGGCCTTGGGCGATCACCTCGTCCATGAGGTTTAGGTAGTCGGTTTTGTTCATGGTTTTTTCTCCTGCTTTCTGCTCAAATATTTTTCCACGCGTTACAGACCGCGCGGATATTTTCCGGTTTTGCGCCCTTGTCGCCAAAGCATTGCCCAACGACGCCCGTGTTGCCGTCCCCGCAAAAATGCGCGGCGATACGGCGCACCTCAGATTCCGCCTGTGCTTCTGTGCCGAAGGGCAAGAGCCATTGCCGGTCAATGCCGCCCCAGAGCGCCATTTTGCCCCGCATAAGCCCCGACAGCTTTTCATAATCCATAACATTTAGCTGCGGGTTGATGGCATTGACGCCGATTTCAATCAAATCGGGAATGATATCCATGATATATCCGTCCGAGTGCATCACCACGAGCTTGCCGCGGCGTTTGGCGATATCGCAATACTCCTTATACAGCGGCTTGAAAAGCTCCCGCCATGTTTTGGGAGAGATCAGCATCGCGTTTTGCGCGCCCCAATCGTCCTCCAGATGGATCGCGTCCACCGCTGTGCCCGCCCAAAGTTCTACTTCCGCTTTGTAGAACCTGTGAACCTTGTCTAAAAGCCGCAGCATATGCCCGTCTTCGAGGGCGAGGTCGATGAACAGCTCCTCTGTGCCGCGCAGATACTGCATACGTTGGAACGGCTCTATTCCCCACATCTTCATGCAGAACTTGCCGGAAGCTACGCATGCATCATCCACAGCCGATAAATCCGCCTGCTCAAGCACGTCGTACGGGATGTACATGGAATCAAGCTGTTCCCAGCTTTCCAGCAGCGGCTGCTTCACCTCGCCTTTCACGCCGTCTTCGGCGCTTTCCCACACACTGCCCCAATAATCGGTGCGGGTACCCTTTACCCCATACAGGCCCGAAGCCTTGCCGTTGCCGTAACGATAAGCGGGCATCATCACATCGGAGTCAAACTCCGCCGAGAAAGCGGAATCAACCTCCAGCGGTATGCGGTCAACGGGAGCAAACGTCAGCGCCGCCCTAACTCTTTCGCGGCTGTTCATACGCTGTACCTGCCATATGTCCTTGCGACCTCGATCATTGCAAACAGGTTTTCATCGGGGGTATCGCGCCCGCATTGGTCCCCCGTGGACAATATGAAGCCTCCGCCCGCCGCCGCCGCGTCTATCGCCCGCTTTGCGGCTTCCGCCACATCCTCCGGGGTCCCGTGGAGCATGACTTCGGTGGTGTGCAGGTTTCCTTTCAGCACCAGCTTATTGCCGTATTCCTTTTTCAGCTCCGCCAAATCGCAGTTGCCCATAGGCGGTATTTCCAGCGGGTCGATGACTGTCAAGCAGGTTTCCTCCGCCATGATTTTAACCAGCTCTTTTTGTGGCCCGCAGGAATGGACATGCGTAGGGACGCCGGCGGCCTCGGCCAGAGCTGTAATCCGCTTCACTATCGGCAGCGCCAGCTCGCGGAACATTTCCGGCGTCTGATGGATCAGGGTGCCTGAGCCGCCCACGCACAGAAAGTCCGGCTTATCCGGCAAAGACATCAGGCGGTGGAATTTTTTCTCGTAGTGATCCAGCAGGTAGTCGCGGCGCTCGATGAACTTATCCGGGTCGTCATAATAATCGTAGATATCCGCTTCGGTGTTGAGGAGCTTGCTCGTACCGCAAAAGACCCCGACAAGACCGCAGTCGCCCATTTCGCGCTTGACAAGGCTTAAAAGCTCGCCGCCGGTTGGCCATGTCCGAACGCCTTCAAGCTCCTCGAACGAATCCGGAATCTTCGGCAGGCGGATCATCCCCGGGTCAACGCCCCAGGTTGGCGGGTCGGCGCGGTAATAGACGTTTACCCAGTCCGCCCAAAAATCCTTGCCCCCGGCCTGCCTTACGTTCTGCGTGACGATTCGGTCTTCGTCCTTGTAGACGATAACAGGGCGGCTTCCGTCAACCGGCCAAAGGGGAAGGTCGTCAAACTCGATGGGGACATATCCGTCCATAAGCGAATCGAACCCAAAATATTTAACGCAATCAATATACGTTTTCCAAATCGGGGGGTCCTGATACAGGTAAAGCTGCCAGAATGGTTTTCCGGTCATCCGTGCGGGGATCATGTTAGAGGTATCCGGCGCGACCGGAACATGATCCGGTATGCCGCGCTGTAAAACGGTTAGGAGCCTTTTTCTCGAAGTCATAATTTAACCTCCTGTTTCGATAGCGGGATGAAACTGCCCGACGCGGCAGGCTCAAGCCAGTGATCATCATCGGTGATATGGATTTGTTCATACCGCCCCTGGGCGCTGTACAGGCGGTTGTCTTCCAATCTAAGGGATCCTTGCCTTCCCTGCGTTAACATACGCATTGATTATACACGAAACCTGTGCGGCGGAACAGTGCAATTTATGCAAATGCATTTTATTTTGTCAAGCTGTACGTCTATGTGCGGAAAGTGAATTTTATTCCCATATTTGCAGTCGCGCGTTATCAATTTTTGTGTTAATATTTAGAATAAGCCTCTTGAAAAGGTTTGGGGCCGATTGTAATTCTTGGAGTGAGAGCGTGGTACCCTTCTTTCGGTCTAGGCGTTTTCTTCTTAAAATATATTTATGGGTCGGCGGTAGCATCATTGTGATGCTTGCGCTCTTTAGCGTCATGCTCATATACATCGGCAGCCTCGCGCTTGAGGAGCAGCGGAAAAACGACAGGTTGATCCTTTCCCAAATAGAAAACAGCATAGAATTGATGCACGGTTCGGTGCAGGATGCCTGCATTGCCCTCTTCAACAATTATAATGTCGTTTCGATTATGTACGACAGGGGCATTGAATCTGATTTTGGGAACCTGATGCTGAGGATGAACATAATCAACCGCTCTGTGGTTCGGACAAGCCCGTTCATACACTCTATTTATATACATAACGGCTTTACCGATACCTTTTACTCGTCGTTTAGAAGGCTGTCGTTTTCAGACAGCGATCTATTGCGCATGTTAGAAGCAAACGGCGCGCCGCCCAGGCTCACTCCGATACACCGGTTTATCGACGAGCCGGAATTTTCCGGGGACGTCCTGACCTATTTCCATTATGGCGGCTTGGATGAGCATATGCGCATGGACGGCGGGATTGTCGCCAACATCAGGATTGAATGGCTGCTGCATAATATCAAAAGAGCCGGCTCGCCGGATGGGGAGGATAACGCGACCGTCATACTTGTGACCGACAGCGGGCGCATGATAAGCGACGACTCCGTCAGCGCGCCGCTGAAGGATCTGACGGCTGAATACTACATGCGTCACATCAAGCCGCTGATGGGTGAGGAATCCTTCTTTCAGGCGGAATTGGGCGGTGTTGCGTACTCCATCTCCTATCTGCCGATTTCCG
>WRLK01000051.1:19912-21175 GCA_009777635.1 Oscillospiraceae bacterium
AGGGAATACCCTTCCGTGCGGATAAAGCTTTCCGGAGTAAAGGAAATGGATATCACCAGCAAGAGCGGCAAAGCGCAGAGTATGCAAAACGTACCGAAGAACAGGTGGATGAAAAGGCGGGGCAGACGGCCGTCATCCAACTTTTGCCTTAACATTGCCGGGCGGCTTTGATTTATTGCTCTTTTCATTATGTATGCTCCCTCCTCTTTTATCCTAGAACAGCGCGTTTTCCGGGTTCAGCTTCTTGACCGCCAGATTTGCGGTTACAACAAGCACAAAGCCTACCACCGACTGGTAGAAGCCAGCCGCCGAAGCCATCCCCACATCGCCGAGACGCAGCAGCGCGCGGTATACATATGTATCAATGACGTCGGTGACCGGGTACAGCATGACGGAGTTTTGCGTGAAGTTGAAGAATAGCCCGAAGTCGGCGCGGATGATACCGCCGATTTGCAGCAGGACCAGCATGGTGGCAAGCGGCTTGATCATGGGCAGGGAAATCGACCAGATCTTCCGCCACCTGCCCGCGCCGTCCAGGGAAGCCGCTTCATACAGCTCCGGATCAATGTTAATCAGCGCCGTATAGTAGATGATCGTCCCGTAGCCGACGCCTTTCCAGAGGTTAGCCAGCGGCAGGATGGCATACCATAAATGGGGCGTATTGTACCAAAGCACAGGGTCTCCGCCCTGAGAGGTGATAATCCGGTTGAACAGCCCGTGCTGCATATCCATCAGGCCGAGGCCGACATAGGCGACCACCACCCATGAGAGGAAAAACGGGATGAACAGCATCGTCTGGTAAGCTTTGACAAACTTGGCCGAAAGCTCGTAGAGCATCAGCGCGAACCCGATGCCGGTAACAAGCCCCACGACGATAAAGATGGAATTGAATCTTAGCGTGTTTATCGTAATTATCCATGCGTCGCCCGCGAAAAGGAACCGGAAGTTTTCAAATATCGGATCGACCCACGGGCTGCCCCACAGCCCATCCGCGAAGTTGTACCTCTTGAAAGGCAGTATCAGGCCGTACAGCGGTATGTAGTTGAAAAGCAAAAACAGGCCGATACCCGGCAGCGCCAAAAACAGCAGCCCTGCGTTTTTCCTGATATACCTGATTTCGAACAGCACCCTCTTCATACACTGATCCCATCTTTCATTTCATTCTGTTTCCATATTCCGAATCCGATTCATCCAGTATAGCGCCCGGATGCCGGGGTTGTATAGCCCAAATTTGGAGTATTCGTGCAAATTTGGAACCCCGGC
>WRLK01000052.1 GCA_009777635.1 Oscillospiraceae bacterium
CGCGGGACATAACCGCCGCAAAGGCGGCAATGAAGGATTTAATGCAAAAAGAATGGCCGGACAAAATAAATTATGTTTTAGATGACATTAACGTCCATTTGCTGCACGGCGCGCTTAAAAAAGCGGCAGTCGCCGCTGATTCCGCCGCGGGTGAATACAAAGAATAGTGGCAAAGCGCGAGAAACTTACGGGCTGCAGGCTTTATGCCGCAGCCTAAAACGCGTTGTAAACAAACGCGATTTCAGGCTCTTTTGCATACAGCCAGAAAAACAGCAACGCTAAAACTATCACAAGATAGCACAGTAAGCGTATCGCGGCATGCTTATATACAAATTTTCTAACTGCTGTAAAAATATTCGATAAGCGCCCTGTCAACGAAAAGCCACCCTTTCCAGCCAAGATGCATGATATCGCACAAAAAATAATCCTCGTACTCATATCCGGTCAAGTCCAGCGTTTGTATGCCGTATTCATTTGCAATCCGGTTCACGTGATCGTAATAAGCCTTTCGCCTGTTCTCAGTAAATCCCGTGTAGTCGCTCCATCTCCCGTGCAGCGGGACGTGGATAAACAGCGGATCAATCCCCTTTTGGCGGCAAATCTCGAACAGAATGCGCAAATCGCCGTATTCTCTCGAGACAGAATAATCGAGATTTGCGTCCATATCCTTTTGACGTGACAGCCTTGTGCCAATATATGTGGTGTAGTAGTCGTTTAAGATGCCAAAATCGTTGTTGTCCGTCATGATTTCGGCTTCGGCGATTGCATCCCGCTCTTCCGCTTCCCAGTCGATCGGGCTGTTTATAGCGGCAGTCACGCCGCTTTGAACCGACAGGATTACCTCCCGTGCCGTTACCTTGTCCTTTAAATCATACAAAAACCGGCTAAACGCATAATATGGCGTCAATGCCGCGTTGCGGACAGTTGTCAAAGCCGTCGGGCCGGCGCCGTGTTCGGCAAGCCTGCGCAAGTCGGGGGCAATCCCGGCGCTTTCCGGCATTGCTTCATATTGCCCGAACAGCTCAAGAACACGTGACGATATCGAGCTCTTTAGCTCCGGCGTGATATCTGCATCCGCCATAATCTCAAGGTATTGCTGTCGCGAAAAGTTCGCCATAAACAGGTCGGGCGCGATTCCCTCAGGCACAAACGACTGCGGTGACGCGATCAGTACTACTTTTTTACCGCGCAGCGCGTCTCCCGACGCCGCTATCGACATCGCGTGGGTCAGCGATTGGCACGAGCCGCGCCCGATGATGTTTACCTGAATCCCCGAGCGCTTACCCGCGAAAAAGTTGGACGGGTGCGTTGATACCTCCATTGTGCGAAGCTCGCTTGAACCGTAGATGATGAGGTTGTCGTCCCTTTTTGCGGATTGCTTCAACAAATAAAGCCCCGTCATTTTCTCCGTGTAGTTGTCGTATCCGGCGGCGTCACGATAAGGCGGAGCCGCCGCCGTGATTGCAAAGCCCACGGCATATAACAGCGACGCTAAAGCGGCAAGCAATGCGGCCGTGCTTATAAGCGTCCGCTTCATCGCATTTTCTCCAGCAACCGGACGATAAGCGCAGGCGTCGCGATATCCTCACGCCTGAGCGTTTCGATGTCCAGCGTTACGTGAAGCCGCTCCTCGAATTCCACAAGAAGCTGCACCACGGCAAACGAATCGAGCAGCCCCGTCTCAAACAGATCGAGATCAGGCTTAAGCTCCCCGTCCTCAGCGCCGCAGACTTCGTTTAATATTTGCATGATTTTATATTCCATTAAACCATTCTCCCCGAAAAAATCAGCAGCCCGAAGCTGAACAAATGAAATGTCACAACCGTGAGGATTATCCGTGCCCATTTGCCGCGCTTCATTTGCTTAAAGTACTTCCAATGCAGATCAAGGGCTTCGTTTATACACATCAAAATGCCGTGGTAAACCCCGTAAAGCAGGTACGCGGGGGTAAGCCCGTGCCACGCGCCCATAATCGCAAAGGTAACGGCGTAGCCTATATACGAGGACGTGCGCCGGTTTTTAAACCGCCTTGACTTGAGCGCACCCATAACAAACCGCGTATAGACGTAATCCCGAAGCCACGACGACAGCGAAATATGCCAGCGCGACCAGAAATCCTTCATGTCCACGCTCAAAAACGGCATATCGAAGTTTTCCGGCAGCTTCACTCCCAATATATACGCCGTGCCGATAGCCATGCTGCTGTATCCCGCGAAGTTGAAGAACAGGTAAAACGTATAGCCGTACATATATGAGACTGTAGCCGCAATGCCGTTTTCCGGCAACGGTTCGAGCCATATCCTCAGGATAAGCCCGCTTATAACAATGCCTGAAAGCAATCCGAACATGAGCTTCCAGATTCCGCGCCGAAGCAGCTCCGCGTACTCCTCACGGCTGATCCGGCGGTTTAGGTCGCCTGAAAACCGGCGGTACCGGTCAATGGGGCCTGCCGCGACAGACGGGAAGAACAACACGAAATAGCTAAGCTCCGCCAAAGGAAGCGCGTCAAGCTTGCCGTCGTAAGCATCGATTAGCACCTGCACGGCGCGAAACGTCATATAGCTTATGCCAAGAAGCCCCCAAAACCCCAGCCCCGGCAATATTCCCGACAGCTTTGCGATCACGAGGGGAATAAGCGAAAGCGTCGCCGCAACCCGGAATTTTACCCGCGACTTGTTCTTTAGACGAAAGAACAGCTTGCACATCAAAGCCTGCCATATGCAGAACGCCGCGAGCGCTAAAAGCTGCCCGTTTTCTGAAAAGATGAAAACAAGCATCGCCGCCGTAAAGAAAAGCCCGTAATACTTAAGCGGCTTACCAAGTAGGCCGAGCACAACCGCCGGCAGGAGCAGCAGCCCTGTCACATAAAAAAATAATAATCCCTGATACGGTATCATCGCAGCCTTTTTTCCAGTTCTTTTTTGTCTATCTTGCCGTTTTGGTTGAGCGGGAATGAATCCACCGCGATAAACTTGCGCGGTATCATATATCCCGGCAAAAACTCCCCGGCTTTCTTTTTTATCATGATCGCGCGGCTCAGCGCGGTGAGCCCGTCGTCTTTCCCAAGCTGGATAAACGCCGCGAGATATTGCGCCCTGCCGTCTTCAAGCACAGGTATCACCGCCGCACGCGATATGTTTTCTATCCTCGTGAGGTTGCTTTCGATATCCTCGATTTCAACCCTGTAGCCGCCGAGCTTTAGCTGATTGTCGATTCGCCCGCTATAATAGTAAAGTCCGTTTTCCACGTATGCAATATCTCCCGTGCGAAAGCCGCGCATCCCGGTTTTTTCGTCGAAGAAAAAACGCCGCGCCGTCAAATCCGCACGGTTTCGGTATCCCGGACCTACGCTGCCTCCGAGTATCAGCAGCTCGCCTTGTTCGCCGCCGTCTATCCGCAGCTCCGTACCGTCAATAGGATAACCGATTGGAATCGGCCGCGTATCAAGGCGCATCTGCTCCGTGACCTCGACCGCCGTGACTAATACGGTGGCCTCCGTCGGGCCGTAAGTATTGATAATCGTCGCCGACGGAAAACGCGCCGAAAGCTCACGGCAAAGATTGTTGGTCAGCACCTCGCCGCAGAAAAGCAGTTCGCGGAGCTTCGGCAGCAGCTCTTCTGAAAACGATTTCGAGCGCACGCACAGCTCCGCAAACGACGGCGTCGATACCCAATGCGTAAGCCCTAAGACGCGAAGCCAAGCGAACATCGCGCCGACGTCATTTACTAAGTCCCTGCCAACGGGAACCAGCGTCATCCCAAGGCCAAGACCCGCGTAAACGGCACAGCAGGACACATCGAACGAATATGATACCTGATCGAGCATCACGCCGCCGCCGGTATTTCCCAAATGCTTTACAACGCCGCCGTAAAAACACGAAAGATTGTTAGCCGTTACCGGAACGCCTTTCGGCTTTCCCGTACTGCCGGAGGTGTACAGGATATACGCGGTTTCTTCGCCGGAAACCCATATTTTTTCCGGCGCTTCCGATGTAGCCCGCTCCGTCAGTATCTCATAAAGCGCGTCACAATCAAGCGCCAAAGCGTCGGCGCCGGACCACGATCCGGAGAAATCGACGATCACGTCCGGCCCGATGTCCTCCGCTATCACCTTAGCCCGGCTTATCGGCGTCACCGTATCCACCGGCACATACGCCCGCCCCGACATCAGCGACCCGAACAAGCACGGCAGAAATAAGCTCTCCTTGCCGCCATATATCACCACGGGCGCGCGGCTTTCGCCGAAACGCCGGAGCAGCCACGCCGCAAAGCTCTGTGAATACGCATACAACTGCGCAAACGTGAGCGTTTCGTCGCGTGTTATAAGCGCTGTGCGGCTTGTCTTCGCGTATTCTTTTATATTGTCTAGTATAAACATTTAATTTTCCCGTCTGGTAATATAAAACGCCGTGACTGTATCGCCGTCCATATCAAAGCACAGCGAGCCGCCGTCGGTCGTATAGATAAGCTGGTAGCCCGTGTCCCCGGCGTCATTGCCGTAAGCCGTAAGCACATCGGCTTTTGACGACCCGACGCGTATCCCCCTCGACGTCGCCGCGTCGGGGGCTGCGGTATAAATCTCGCTTACAATATCGCCGTTGTTTATCGGGAACGTATAGAACTCCGCGATATCGTATATGAACGACTTATCAAGCCCGTCGTAATCGCAGGAACGGGCTTCAGCGTATTCGTAGCCGTCGCCAAAATCATCAAGGATGCTCTCAATTTCTGCGTTAAGGACATACGCGTTCCCGCCGAAGCGCAGGAATAAATCCTCAGCTCCGAACCCCGGCGGCGGCGCCCCTGGCTGTGAGCACGAGCACGTCAGCAAGGCGGCGGTAATAATGGCGATCATCCGTTTCATATCATGACTCCTGTTAGGCCCTGTTGTATCCTTTAAGCGCGAATACCGGCGGGATTATATTAAGCTCCATCGGTTCAAGCACGCCGTTTACGGCCTCGTATCCGCTTATTTCCTCCTCCACGGCGGCTTGGATGGCGGATAAATCCGGCATCCCGGCAATCCCGACTATATTCGGCGGCGGCAAATCGTAGTCACGGGGACAGTCGGGATGCTTAAAATCCCGCGCGATTTCGGCGTTTTGATCCAGCGTCATCAAACCTGTATCGATCATATTCTGCCCCCATCTATGGGACGACAGCATCGTCGCGTCGCTTTTCATGAAATATTGGTAGCGGATCGTTTCGCGCCTTGTGATGTTCTGCTCGAGCTGTACGTCAAGGTGGTACCACTCGCCGTCGATTTTAGCGATAACCCACGCGTGGTCGGTAAACCCGCGCCCGTCGGCGGCGAAAGTAAGGCCGGGCACGTATTGCGCTTCAATCCCCATACCGAGCAGGAGCGACGTTAGCGCCGCGGCATAGTCCTCGCACATGCCGACGCCAAAAAGCAGCACGCTGAGCGACCGGTTTTCAACAAATGACGGAAGCGGGTCGTTTTCGCCCCGGACGCGCCACAGCTCCAGCCCGATCGGCTCGGTCAAGCTCGTGGTTTGTATGATGTAATCAAACGCCGCTTTTGCCTTATCGTATTCGCTCATGCCCGGGCCGGTGATTCTTGAAACAGTCTCCCGTATCACGCTTTCAATGTAGCTGGGCCCATGCGCGGGTGTCTGTTCGGGTACATTCAGCGGTTTATTGTCCTGTTCCAAAACAGGCTCCGGCGGCCGCTCCCGCTCTTCCGCCACCTGTTCCGGCGCGGGCCTTTCCGTCAAGACCTCGCCGCAGCCCGCAAGCATCACCGCCACAATGATAAAGCAAATCATCTTTATCATAATATTATACACAGGCCGGAATCAAGTAGCTTTCAAAAATACGCTGGGGTATATACGTATCGGAAACCCGGCTTGACATCACGGTCACAAGCTTTAGCTCCGGCACGACGATGATGTACTGCCCGCCATGACCCATCGCGTAGTACGCGTCATACCCGCCAAAGCTTTTAAGCCACCAGCAATACCCGTGGTCCCCCGTATTCGGAAACCCCGTGACAACCTGACGCGAAACCGAACGTTCCACCCATTCCTCCTGTATGATCTGACGGTCTTTATACATACCGCCGTCTAGGAACATCTGCCCGAATTTGGCGGCGTCCCGCGCTGTCATCGAAACGCCGTTGCCCGCGTCCGTGACGCCCTGAGGGTCGGCCCGCCACTCGACGCTTTCCATCCCCATCGGCTTAAACATGTGCTCTTTTGCAAAATCAAACGCCGTCATCCCGGTCGCTTCCCGTATCACCGCGCCAAGCAAATGCGATCCGCCCGTGGTGTAGTTGAACACCGCGCCGGGCGCATACTGCATCTCCTGGTCCAGTACAAAATCTACCCAGTTCTCCGAGCGGGAAAAGCGCATGAAATAATCGCCGCCCGCCCATTCGTTCCAGTAGACGCCCGATGTGTGGGTAAGCAGATGCTCCACCGTGATCTCGCGCTTATCCTCCATCCCGGGATCATTTAGCTGCGGCAAAAATTCAAGTAACGCGGAGTCAACTTCTTTTATAAGCCCACGCTCAATCGCAATGCCGACTACGGCGCCCGTTACGCTTTTCGTGACCGAAGCCATGCGGAACACGCTGTTTTCATCGTATTCGTCTTTATAATACTCGTCTATAATATATCCGTCTTTTACCAAAACGGCACAGCGGATATCAACCTCGTCAAGCGCCGCGCGAAAGCGCGAAAGCCCGTCGGGGTCGACGCCGCGGTTTTCAGGCGCGTCAAACTGCCAGCTATGGTCGATCGGGTCTTCTTCATAGTCGTCCGGTTCAGGGCTTTCGGCTATGTTTTCTTCACCCGCACCGTGATTTTGTTCTGTCGTCTGTGCGGGCACGGCTTCGCCTGTCGCGCCGCCTGTCGCGTCTTCAGCCGTACCGCAGCCTGTCGGCCCCAAAATCAACGAAACGCACAGCAAAAACGCAAGTATCTTTTTCAAAGTATTCACAGCCTTTTGGGGTTAATATATTGACACATTTATTATACCACAAAACGCTTTTCATCGTAAAGCTTTTAAAAAGATATTTGTATCGTGTTTTAGAAGCAATCACCTAAAAAGCTATGATATTTATTTTCTATATCATAGCTTTTCTGTGCGTTTACTTCAACACTTTTTACTACTTTACCGCCGCTTGTTTCTTCTTGGGGAAATCAACCGTTGCTTTCTATGATAACTTCGTAACTGTAACTTCATTTATCAGCCGTTCCACATTTTCAAGCCGGATATGCCCGGTCGGCATTTCTAATGCGTTAGCGGTCGAAACCGCCATGGCAAACCGCAGCATTTCAGCGGCGTCATACCCGCGGGATATCGAGGCAGCGAAACCGGCAACCATGCTGTCGCCGCTGCCGACTGAATTTACGATAGGGATATCCGGCGTATCTCCTTTAAAAACGCCCTCGTCGCAGACAAGAACCGCGCCATTCTTCCCCAAAGAGACCGCAACATAGCCAATACCGTCTTTATGAATCTCTCGCGCGGCTTCAACAATCTCGTCAACCGTCCCGGGCTTGTATCCTAAAAGCTGTTCAATTTCGTCCGTGTTTGGCTTAACCATGGTCGGCTTCGCCTGAACAGTCTTTCGCAGCAATTCGCCGCTGGTATCTACAATTACCGGCTTGCCCGCACTCCTGCAAAGCTGGATCACATCACCGTAAAAATCGTCCGGCGTGCCTTTCGGTACACTGCCGGAAATAGTAACAACATCGCTTTGTGGAAGAACCTCTTTGAATATCCGCAGGAACTCCGCAATATTTTCCGGTGTGATTTTCGAACCCGGCTCAAGATATTCCGTGTGTTTGCCGGTGGACAAGTCACGGATGTTGATACAGGAGCGCGTTTCCGCGTCAATTTCAGCGAACCGTGGGATAATGCCGGCAGATTCCAAAAGGGATTTGACATACCTGCCGTTAAAACCGCCAAGGAATCCTGTCGCCGTGACCCTTTCCCCGACCAGCGCCGCCACCTTGGAGACGTTAAGGCCCTTTCCTCCAGCGGTGTTACATACTTCTTCAACGCGCATAACCGTGTCAAGCTCCACCTTTTTCACAAGATACAGCTTATCGACTGCCGCATTCAGCGTTACCGTAGTAATCATCAAATTCTCCTATATAATTTTATATCAATTCTAAATGGAAATGGCTTCCTATGGCTCCTCCTAACAGCGGTTTGCACATCCGCAAACACGAATTCGGTCCATACAGATTTGCTTTACCTTTTCGCGCCCCGCCGCGCCGTATTTTTTCGGGTCGAAAGCATCGGGATTCTTCACGAGATAATCTTTAACCCCGTCGCTGTACGCCACACGAAGCTCCGTCGCGAAGTTTACTTTGCAGATTCCCTCGGCGATACAGCACTGAACATCGCTGTCGGCGATACCGGAAGCCCCATGCAAAACCAGTGGAATCTCAACTAATCTGCGAATTGCTATAAGCCTTTCCATGTCAAGCTTGGGCGTGCTGGCATAAATCCCGTGAGCGGTGCCAATCGCAACCGCCAAGGAAGAAACTCCTGTTTCTTCCACAAAAATCTTTGCATCCTGCGGGTCTGTGTAGCCACCATCGCCGCCGTCTAAATCATCTTCTTTGCCGCCGACCTTGCCGAGCTCTGCTTCCACCGGGATGTTGTTTGGCTTCGCAACCGCGACCACGCATCTTGATAGTGCGATGTTATTTTCCAGCGATTCATGGGAGCCATCAATCATAATGGACGTATAGCCCGCACGGACTGCCATTACGGCCAAATCAAAATTATCCCCGTGGTCGAGATGTATCGCCACCGGGACAACCGTGGATTTTGCAAGAGCGGCAATATTTGCATAAAACAAATCCAGCGACGCGTAGCGCACCGTCGATGGTGTGGTTTGCACAATGATGGGCGCGTGTAGTTCTTCGGCGGCAGAGATTACTGCTTGCGCCATTTCCATATTTTCAATGTTGAACGCACCGATAGCGTATCCTCCGGTCTGTGCGTCTAAAAGCATTTGTAACGAGCTTACAACAGGCATAAGCTTACCTCCAATCAAATATAAAGCAGATGTAAAGTATGCAAAAAATGGTATTCGCTTTTTATAATAAAGGTAATAATTCAAGAGGTTTGTCAATATAAAAATCAAAGTCGGTTGTTTCCCTGATGCAATAACCGTAACACGCCCCCACGGATAAGATGCCGTTTGTCCGTGCGCCTTCATAATCCTTTTTCATGTCGCCAACCATAATATATCCGTTTTTATCTTTGTGCCCTGTCATTTCGCGCAGCATTTCAGTTTTATCCGGATGCCCACAGGAAACCATATCAAAAAATCCAGCAATCCCGGTTTCTTTCAAAATAGAAAACACATGGCTTTCACCGCCTGTGCTGGCAATGTTGAGGCGAATGCCGGACTCTTTCAGGCGGGTAAGCAGCTCGCGGCACCCGTCAAATAACAGTTCCCCGCAAATTTCGGGGAGTAGGCGCAACTCCTCACGCTCCACCAACTGCCCCATATCATATACTTTATCGCGGGGAGTGTCTGGAAATAAAATGTAATAGAATTCAGGGTTAGGGTGTCCTGTGGCTTTTCGCACCACATCAAGGGCAGGGACAACGAATCCGTATTCCGGCACAATACACTCGAAAGCAGCCATCGTCAAAATAGAGGAATCGGACAAGGTGCCGTCCAAATCAAAAATAACGGTATGGGTCTCGCGGCTCACAGGGCAATCCAAGGATCTAATCCATCTGGTTTATCGGGGTCGGCACCTGTGCTCAGGGATTTCTTGTACGATATCATCTGGCACAAAATGGCAAAAGGAATCCCGCGCGCTATGTGGGAAAGGGGACGCCCGTAAACGCTGAAACGAACATTTTCCACCGGCGTACAATCGGTATCGGAAAAGGCGATAAGCTGCGCGTTTTTCTTTTTAATATCGCGCAAAAGGTTGCATTCCAGTTCGTTTTTTGCACCAAGTGCTGCCAGCACCAGCGTATCTTCCTTTATCAACACCATCGGGCCGTGACGCACATCCAACAAGTGGTAGTAATTTGACGGGAGCTGGCATATTTCTTTAAATGCCAGTGCGCCTTCTTCCGCAAGACCCTCTGGCTCGGCGTCGGCTAATACGACACAGTGGGTCCATGGCAATGTAGAAAATTCATCTGCCAAAACTTCTGCCTCTTGTAAGTACTGAGAGCCGTTGCTCGTGATATGGCGCAAATCTTCCAGCACGGTTTGGTTGTCCGTTGCTTTTGCAAGGATATATGCGGCGGCAAAATAGAAGTTCGTAACCGTACGCGTCTGGCAGACGCTGTTATCGAATGCCCACGGCATGGACAGGGTCAGCTCACTTTTGTCGGCAAGAGACGTGCTATCGGCACAGACAAGGGATGTAACTGTAAAAGAATACCCTTTGGATGTTAACGCATCCAGCGCCATAATCATCTCGCTTGTACGGCCTGAGCGGGAAACGCATACAACTGCTGCGCCGTCAATATATTTTGCATACCTTTCGGCATGAAGCAGGATATCCCCTGCCGCAACAGCAAAAGCCGAAATTCCCGTATGCATTCCCGTCATGACTGCCATGGATTTTGAGAGCAGATAGCTGGAACCGCATCCGACAAAAACAAAACGCTTTTTATCTTTTACAAACGATTTGATATCGCCCCACATATCATCAATATACGCGGCTGTTTGTCCAAGGGCATTAAATGTATCGGTAATTTCAGCATAAGTAAGTTTCATGGTAAATCTCCTTAACGATTATTCGAATTTTGTATGACTTCCTGCACATGCGTAAGGTCGTTTTGGCAAAAATGCTGACAAGCTAACAGTACCGCTCCTTCCTCAGGTTTGAAACGGGGCGGAGAAAGCGTTCCCCCCATGTTTTCGATTTCCTGTGAAAACTGCGGCAAAACAAATTCACCGGCTTTAAACAACCCGCCGGAGTAGGAAACTTGAAACGGATTTCCGGCGAAATCAAGCTGGTTCCGGACAGCGGTAACCAGCTGGCACAGCTCCTGTACCGCTTCATTATACAATGCAACCGCGCTGGTTGAACCGGAAAGTGCCGCCTTTTCCGCTAAAAATTGCAGACTCGCCACCTGCTTGCGGTTGCCCATATATTTGTCGTGGATAATATCAATAAAGCCGAAGTCGTCTTGAATGCCAAATTCACGGTAGACGATGTCATATAGTTCATCTTTTGGCATCCGGCCGTCCGCTTGCTTAGAAAACAACTCCAATGTTTTGCGCCCCACCCAGTAGCATGAACCCTCGTCGCCAAAAAATTCGCTCCATCCGCCGCTTCGCGCGGCTTTCCCATGGATGTCCTTGCCGAAGCAGATAGAACCTGTGCCCGCTACAATATTTATGCCGGGTTTGAGGGCCATCGACCCCGCCCATCCTATCTCAACGTCGTTGGTCAGATAAGCAGAAATATCCGAAAATTCCTTTTGGATCGCCTGTTTCAGGGCGTTGTCACCTTCCGCGCTCTCGCCGTAACAGGGAAGCCCCATCGCAATCCCGGCGATTTCACCACCGCCAATCAGCCCGTATACAACTTCTTTGATTCTCCTTGCCACTTCCAGCGCGCCATGTTCCCGCCATGAAGTGCCGGATGTTTTCGTATAACGAAGTAAGGATTGTCCGACGTTAGCGGCACATATCGCGGTTTTGGTTCCACCGCCGTCTACCCCTATATAATACCGCAATACTTTCCCCCCTTATATGCGTAATTACAGGTATCACCATATGTCGGCGATACGGTCGTCAATGCGGTCAAGACCCGTTTTAACCGCGCCATATAAACATGCTTTCCTGTTCAGCTCTGAAATAATGATGTTCTGGGAAAGCGGAAAATTTTGCTCCATGCGTTCTTTGAGCACGGTGATTTCCGGTTCTGCGAAGCAACACGCGTCCCCGCCGAGTATGATTATCTGTGAATCCAGAACCGTTACGCTGTTGAGCAATACAACTGCGAACTGGTCGAGCAAATGGCACATGACCGCCTTAGCAATGTCGTCCCCGTTGTTTGCAAGGGCGTACAGTTCCGAAATGGTGTTTGCTTTGCCGGTTCCGCCCAGGCCGGTATATTTACGGGAAACGGCTTCGTTGCGCAAAAGATTCTCGTAGTTGAGCGCACCGTTCTCCCGGGGACCGGGCAACATATAACCGATTTCGCCGGCCATCTTATGTTCTCCGCGAATCAGGCTGCCTTGCAGGACAACCCGCGCGGCAAGCCCCTGCCCAAGCTTGACATATAAAATATTGTCGCAATCCTTGCCCGCGCCTTTCCAGCTTTCACCGACGACGTCCAGCGTAACGTCGTTTTCTATCATGACTTCCATATCCAGCGCCTCGTGTATTTTTTGCCGGATGTCGATGTTATCCCAGCCCTCTAAAAAAGTGGAGAACCGGCTTGTTCCTGTGTCGGAATCAAAGATACCGGGAGTGCCCACCGTCGCCACCCATATTTTTTCCCGGGAGATTCCCGATTCGGCGGCGGTTCTTTTAAGGGCGGCAATCAACTGTTCAAGAACGGCATCCGCGTCTTTTTCGCGCCGGACCGGCTCTTCGTCGTATTTGACAACTTTTCCGGTAAAGTCAGCAAGGGCAAATTTAATGGTGCTTCCCACGATATCCATACCAAGTACATAAGCAAAATCGTCGCAAAGTTCAATCAATACCGGCTTCCGCCCCATGGCGGACAGCTCCGTGCCACACTCCCGGATAATCCCGTTCTCAAGCATTTGCGACGTGTTGCGGGTAATCGCGGGTGGACTGATTCCAAGCAGCAATGACAGCTCCACCCGGGATGTCGGACCTTTTTCACGGAGAGTGGATATGATTTGTTTTTTGTGGTAGTCCCCGATTTGTTTCGGCGTGGTATTGTTCATTTGTCCTCCACTCTTTATTTAAAATTCTCAGGAAGCAAGTCTTTGTTCGCCTCGAACATTTCGTCTACCATGGCCTTTGTTGAAGCCATGTCCAACTGGGTTGACGTAAGCGGGTCAAACAGGATTGCATGATAAATCATTTCGCGGTCGCCGGCAACGCAGCCATTGACTGCCAGCTCTTCGCATCTCGCACTGCTCCCAATCAGAATCTCAAGTTGGGGCGGCAGTTTCCCCACATGCATGGGGAATATTCCACTTTTACAGGCGATGGTGGGTACCTCTACACAGCAGCCATCCGGCAGCCCGTCTATCAGCCCGAAGTTCCGCACATTACCGTTAAATTCAAAGGGGGTGAAATCCCCGAAAACGGCGTTGAATATATAAGCAGCATACTCTTTTCCGCGGTTTAAGTCAATCTTCTTGTTACCCAGCCACTCCTCGATTTCAACTTTCCACGTATGCGCTCGTTCAAAGTATTCATTTAGGATATACGCGTGTTTTCCGGGGTTCCAGCCTGTACCGTGGGTACAGTATTTTTCAATTTCCGCCGCGCTTTTCCGAAACCATGGGTTGTACTCTGAATTGTGCCCGGAGGATTCGGTGGGAAAAAAACCCAAATGCTTGTACATTTCACAGCGGATAATCTCTTCGCCGTAAACCTCGGGACGCTGGATTGCTTTTGCAATATCGGGGTAGGCGTCCTTGCCGTCATTCATAAATTTAAGGTAAAACGCCTGATGGTTGATTCCCGCACACAAAAACGAAATGTCTTTCATATCAGCGCCAATCCAACGGGCGAGCATCTCGGCAGTTCCCTGGACGCTGTGGCACAAGCCTGTAATTCTCAAGCTTGTTTCGCTTTGCAGGTACCGGCAAAGCATCGCCATGGGATTTGTATAATTTAATACGATTGCGTCGGGGCACAATCTTTCGATGTCCCTGCAAATGTCGAACATGACCGGAGCGGTACGCAAAAACCGGAAAATACCGGATGGCCCGCGGGTGTCGCCGACACAAATGTCAATACCATATTTTTTCGGGATTTCGATGTCGGTTCGGAAAACCGAAGGCCCGCCGGACAGCACCGTAATGACAACGCCATCGGCGCCTCGAAGCGCCTCTTCGCGGTTTGTTGTCGCAGAAACTGTGGCCGGATATTGACCGGCCATAACGATTCTTTCACATGCTTTCCGGCTGAATTCGAGCCTTTGCGGGTCAATGTCCATGAGCGCAAGCTCTGTACCCGAAAGAGCGGGGAATGTCAGGATATCCCTCGCCAGCTCACGGGTAAACTCAAAGCTTCCTGCACCGATAAACGCAATTTTTTTCATAGTAACTTCCTCACTTCACGCCGGTCATGGCAATGCTTTTGATAAATTGCTTCTGGAATGCAATAAATACGATGGTAACCGGCAGCATGACCAATGTGGCCACAGCCATGATGGCACCGACGTCGGTCGTCCGCTGTGTCGAGAAAAACGATATTGCCAAGGATAATGTCATATTCAATGGATTGTTTAAATACAAAAGCGGAAGCATATACTCGTTCCAGTAAATTAAAAATGTAAAAATAGTAAGCGCGCCGATCGCCGGGCGAATCAACGGGATGATGACATGCCAGTAGATGTAGAAATCTTTTGCCCCGTCAATCAGCGCCGCTTCACAAAGGCTGTCGGGGATATCCTCGATGAATTGCCTGCAAAGGAATATCCCGAACCCTCCGACCATCCCCGGAATTACCAGAGATGGCAGTTTGTCGTAAAGCCCTAATCTGTCAATCAGTAAAAATGATGGAACCATTGTTGTCTGTGGAGGCACCATCATGGTTGCAAGAATGAACCAGAAAATGATGTTTTTTCCACGGAACTTGTATTTTGCAAAAATGAACCCGACCAATGTGCTGGTGAACAGCACGATGGTGGTGGCGGATACCGCCACCATCACGCTATTCATGAACCAGTGTACCATTGGAACCGTTTCAAAGACTTTGATATAATTTCGCAGTGTCCACACATCAGGAAGAAACGTGTTTGCCTTGTTTATTTCCGCCTGATGCTTAAAGGAAAGCAGCAGCATCCATACATAGGGGGTTAACATGGCAAGTGAAAATACTGTAACGATACTGAATATAATGCCTTTGCGAACTCCTTCGGCAACACCTTTAGCGCCTTCATGCATATCAATACCCCCAATCCACACGGTTCAGGCGTTGCTGTACCAATGTGACTGCCAGAATCAGCAGGAACAGCGTCACCGAAATTGCTGAAGCGTATCCCATGTCTTTGGCTTTAAAGCCGCTGTAATAAATGTATGTCGTAAGTACCTGCCCGGCTTTTCCGGGGCCGCCGTCACGCGCCATGATCTCGAACTGGGCAAACATCTGGAAATGCGAGATGATCGTCATGGCTGTAACAAATGAGAATGTTCGCCCGAGCAGCGGCAAGGTGATTTTGAAAAAACGGATGATGTGCCCGGCGCCGTCAATGTCGGCAGCCTCATAAAAATCCTTGGGGATGCCGTCAATGCCGGCGGTGAACAATACGGTGTTATACCCGATATCCACCCAAATGGTGAAGATGATAAGCGCCGGCATCAGCATCAGGGGAGATCCAACCCAATTGACAGGCGTGATATCAAGTGCCATAAGCAATACGTTTATCAGCCCGCCCTTGGTTGGATACATACTTCGTGACCAAACAACCGCCGAATTCGCAACGGGTGCGACACACGGCAAAAAAATGGCAACCAAAAACAGGTTCCGCAACCACCGTCGCTTTACCCCGGAAATGAACTGCCCGAGCACTAGCGTTAACGCGATGTTGATTGCAACTGTCACAAACACAAAAATCAGCGTGTTTTGAAACGATTTGATATAGGTTGAATCCTGCAACAGCCGCGCATAGTTGCCGAGCCCCAAAAAGTGGTTTTGATTCCTGAGCGGGTTGTAATCAAACAAGGAAAAGAAGAAGCTTCCCATAATCGGTATAATCACAAACAGGGTAAGCAACGTGAGCGCAGGCACCAATACGATTGCGACAAAGCGGTTGTTCTTCATTGCATTAATCCTATCCTAACTTAAGAGTGGTGTTCAACTCGTTTTCAAGAGAAGTCAGCGCTTCAGAGACCGATGCGTAGGTGCCATCTTGTGTACAAAGCGATACAAAGACGTTGCGCAAACCGATTTTAAGTACGTCGGTGTTGAACGGGCCGATAAACCTGCCGGCGTCCAGAATATCAAGCAATGGCACTACAAACGGAAGTTGCTTCGCAAACTCAGGATCTTTGGCAATGGATTTGAGTGGCGGAATTTGCGCACATCTGACATTATGCTCCATCAGGTTTTCCTTGTCAAGGAAGAAGTCCAAGTATTCCCAGGCGGCTTCGGCGACCTGTGTGTTCTTGGGTACGCACATGCTCCAGCCGGTTTCAGCAGTGAACGCTTTCGTCGGGCCGTAAATCGGGAATTTAACGAATTCGAAATCCACGCCTTCTGCTTTGTCATATTCTTCTTCCAGCATGGAAATTACCCATGGGCCACGCGGTACCATCATCGCCTCACCGCGACCGAGGAAGTGGGCGCCGTCGATTTCAGCGCCCTGTGCGCCAGTGGCGGAGTCAAGGTTTGTCACATTATCAACAACGATGAGGTCAACCAGCATCTGCAATGCCTGTGTTGCCTGGGGTGTTGAGAAATCGAATTTGTCGTTCACCCAATACTGCCCGCCTGTGGAAAGTATCGTAGTCAGGAACGTATGGGTGAGGGTATCGTCGGTTGTGAAATCAAGTCCGCGCATCTCAAATACAGGACCGTTGCTGACCGAAGTCTGGCGGGCAACATTCACGATTTCGTCCCACGTTTCGGGGTAAGGGATGCCAAGCTTGTCAAACTCCACTTTGTTTACCAGCATACCGCCGTACTCGTTGTTGTATTCCACCGGCACGCCGTAATAGGTATCGCCTTTTTTGAAAGTACCGAGTACCGGTTCATAGCTGTCCGCGATAAGTTCTTTGATTACGGCATCCGGCACAGGGCTGAGAGCGTCCGTGGCCACAAAGTCAAGACCCCATCCGCCCCAAATTTCATAAATGTCAGCGCCTGCGCCGCCTGCCATCAGAGAAGTTTGAATCTTCGCTTCGAAGTCGTCATAGGGGAAGAATGTCGGAACCACTTCAATTTCCGATTGCGATGCGTTGAATCTTCCAACAATATCCCTGTGGGATGCGTTCCACGCTTCGTTTACGTGTCCCCAGAATTCAACGGTGGTTTTGCCGCCGCCACTAGATGACGATGTGTTCCCTCCGTCGGATGACGAAGTGCCCCCGCCTTGCCCGCACGCCGCGAACAAAGATACGATCATTATTGCTGAGATAAGTAGCGCAAAAATTCTTTTCAACTTAAAATCCTCCCTTACATATTACATAGTTAATGAACATACATAATTTACATAGTTAATTATGTATGTTCATTATATTAAGAGTTTCTGAATTTGTCAATAACAATATTAAAAAATAGTGCAAAATTACCAATCATACAAGCAATAGAATAGTAAAAGTAAATATATTAAGGGCGTACCACGCATGCAAGGAATTCTTAACGCCTACAAGGAGTGAATGATATGAAAAAACCACCTATCAGATCAGTCAAGTCCTGATGGGCGGTTTGCATATGTGTCGCTAACACAATCAGATTGTTGGCATAACCGATAGAGGCGGAGATTGTTGATAATCCAAGTATTATATTTCATCAACCAAAATGCTCCGTTTATACCATACGACATCGTGCCGTGATGTGTCTCCGATACCACTCGCCTTCGATTGGAAGCAAAACGGCACAGTTATTGTCTTGTCATATGTAGGATTGTCGAATGAAAACAACCATTGACCATTCATGCTCTGCCATTCTTTGCGTTCAAAATCAGGACGGGGATATTCCGGTCTCGGTATTCCTTGCATATACATGCCCTCCGTAATATAATTATTGAAAACTCGCTGATCAGGCGTCTGATAAAGCCGCTTGTATCACAAGACGATTGCCCCCGGTTATCTCTATTGCTTTTTCCGTGGGCATGCCATCACAGGGCATGAGATAAAGAATCTGGTCTTCGCGAAGACCATTGAAATACAGTGCCAGATCACGCGCCGCACAGTCATTTAATTGAAGTGCTTTCAAGTTTTGCATAGACCGGAAAGAAGGTATCAGGTGGCTATGGCTACCACATAAATGTATCATACCTCCGTTTGGATACACACCTAAAAGTTCATTATCAAAAATGGCAATTTGCGTATCATATACTTCGGCGCTGATTAATTGTGTTGTACACCCGCATATTTGACCGTAGCCAGATGGCTGGGTGCGCTGCCATGATATAACGGGTTGCAATTGTTTTTCGGGTAAAACCGAGCGATACCAGTAATGAAGCTCTGCCAGCAGATGATTGATTACGGATAAATCGCAAGCGGCGTTATCTGGATCAATCAGCATTTCGGCCAAAATGTTTTCCCCATACAGATTGACCGCGATATTTAAAGCGCTGGCAATTGTAGGAAGCCCGAACAACGGCAACTCTACCTCTTGCTTTAGGAACTCGTTTGTAGCACGGGTTGCTAGATTCCATGCTTCACTTTTTTCTAAATCGGGATGCCGCAGTGTTCCGATTTCTGTATTGAGGTATTCGTTGTACCACTGATTCGACTCTTTTTCAAAATAAACATGTGAACCAAAGATGCTATCGATAAAATGAACCCCAAATATTCCCGGTTCAATGCAGGGCAAAATAAACTGCACATCATTGCCGCGCGCATCAATTTTCTCCGCTAAATTTTCAAGGCTTTCGACAACCCATTGTTCCGGGTAGGAATAAAGCAGTGTGTCATCTTCCGGACTACCGCAAACCCCATTAATTGCCATGACGTTATCGGTTTTCTTTCCGTCAAACAAATTTTGCAAACGAGAAAACCATTGATCGCGTTGCTCAATCCTTAAAGGGTCATTCAGTATTTTTTTCGCGCTGTTGCTTAGTTTCATATCTTTCACCGGCTTTCGTATCTTTACCCCTTAACGGAGCCTATTAGCACGCCTTTTACAAAATATTTTTGCAGGAACGGGTATATAAAGAGAATCGGTAACGTAGCGATAACAGTTGTGCAGTACTTAACAAGAGTTTTATAGCGATCTATACCCTCCATTGACGCACTTGCAGACGACGCCGCGTTGGAAGTGTTTGAAATCAGAATCTCCCGCAGAATCAGTTGCAAGGGGAATTTTTCTCGGTCTTTAAGGTACAGCATTGCGTTAAACCATGAATTCCAATGTGAAACTAAATAATATAATGTTAAAACCGCTAATGTGGCTTTTATTACCGGGATAATAATGAAGAAAAGAACTGAGATGTCGGAAGCGCCGTCAATACGTGCGGATTCCTCGAGACTTTTGGGAAGACCCTTCATCGCGGTACGCAATATAATGAGATTCCATGTATTTACAGCGACAGGGAGTATCAGCGCAAATATATTGTCGATCAATCCTATATTCTTAACAACAAGAAAAGTTGGGATTAAGCCGCCGCTAAAAAACATTGTAAACAAGCAAAACAGATTTAGCGCTTTGCGAAGATACAGCTCTTTTCTTGAAAGGGTATAAGCGGCAAGAATTGTAACAAACATATTTATTGCGGTACCGCATGCAACCACAAAAACAGTGTTTCGATATCCGCTCCATATGTTATTGTATCTCAAAGCCACTTCATATCCCTTAATCGTTGGCTCCAGCGGATGAAATAGCAGGCCCGTGTGCTGTGTCAGCGGCAAAGGCGAGCTAAATGACGCAAAAATAACGTAAATCATCGGGTATACGCATATGATCGCCAGAATGAGTAAAACGAATCCGATTATAAAATTAATCGCACGGTCGGATTTAGTCATATTATTTTCCATCATATCATCCCCTTACCATAAGCTTTCTTCGGTAAGCTGGCGGCTGAACCAGTTCGCGAAAATCAGAAATCCGAAGTTGAGAACCGAGTTAAATAAGCCGACTGCCGTTGCATAACTGTAATTCGCCTCTAATATTCCTCTTCGGTATACATAAGACGAAATGACGTCGGCCGTCTCATAGGTTAATGGATTATACAAGAGAATTACCTTTTCAAATCCGACCGTCATTATATTACCTAAACGAAGTATGAACATGATAACAATTGTCGGTATCAAGCCGGGTAACGTGACATTTAAGATGCGCTTGAAACGCCCACAGCCATCAACATACGCAGCGTCATATAGTTCTTGGTTGATGCCGCTCAACGCAGCCATATATATAATGCTGGACCAACCGGCATATTGCCACAGGTTGGATATTATAAAAATTGGCTTAAATAAGGCGCGATCCTGTAATAAATTGCTGGCGGGTATTCCAAAGACAGCCAGTATATCACTTGTAACGCCTTCTGTTGCGCAAAAGTCAACAATTATGCCGCACAGAACTACAATTGAGATAAAATTCGGCATATAAAACGAGGTTTGGACAGCCGTTTTAAACCTTTTTCCGCGAAGCTCATTGAGTAAAATAGCCAAAATGATGGGAGCCGGAAACCCGACAATGAT
>WRLK01000053.1 GCA_009777635.1 Oscillospiraceae bacterium
ATAAAAACAGAGGGCCGCATGGCCGTCGAAGGCGCTCCAACACCAACGACGGGCAAAGGTGGCAAACGTTCAACACCAACACCCTTGCACTTCCACACGACCTGACTAATTATACCACAATCCCTTTCAATTTTTCAAGTCGGAAGTGATACCGCTTCATGAATGGCGTGTATAAGGGTTAACCACCTTTATGCGCGCGTTTTTATTTGGGCCTTTGCGTTTGCGGCGGGGCCGTTTCGCGCGGCCCCCGCCGGACTATCAAAATGTGAACGGTATAGCCGCAAAACAATGGTGCGCCCCGCTATCAAAGCGGGGCGGCTTCCGGTAAAATATCGATGACAACGAGCTCCGGTGGATTGAAGATACGCGGGATCGGCGGGGCCGACATCCGTACAAGCCCCCGGCTCACGACCATATTGACGCCGTTTTCGCCGTATACTCCGCCCGCATATTTCGGCAGCAGCCCCTGATGCGGCGCAAAGACGCCGTTTATTAAAAACGGAACCCGCCATTGTCCGCCGTGGGAGTGTCCTGCCAAAACCAAATCGCAGCGCATCTTTGCGTAAAGCCGGAAAAGCTCCGGGCGGTGTGAAATCAGAACAGTATAAAGGCCGTCGCTTTGGCTTTGAAGAGCCGACTGAAGCTGCCGCATAAACCGTTTTTTACCGGCAAGCGGGTCGTCGGCGCCGCATATGGCAATCCCGCCGCCTGATTTTGCTTTAAGATACGCGCGCTTGCCGTCAAGCACGGTAATTTTGGTCTGCGTTAACTTCTCTTTGGTTTTTTCAAGGCTTCCCTTGCGCACTTCATGGTTACCCATAACGTAATAGCACGGGTATTTCTTTGAGAGCGCCGATAAAAGCGCCGTCGTCCCGGCGGCCGGAAGCCTTTCGTCGAGCATGTCGCCCGCCATCGCCACCGCGTCGGGCGCAAGTCTTTCGATTTTCCCAAGAAGCCCGCTTTGGTTTTCGCCGTAAACACAGCCGTGCAAATCCGAAAGAAGCATCAGCCGCACCGGGCTTTCAAGCTTTGCGGTGAAAAACGCATATTCCCTCACGGTAAGCCCGCTGTATAGCGCCGCCGGTAAAAGCGCGCCGAGCCCTGTGAGCGCTAACAGGCCAATCACAATATCGCCTCTAATCCATTATAAATGAAGCTTTGCCCTTGCCGAAAGCCTTCGCCTTATACATCGCCATATCGGCCTTGTCGATAAGGGATTGGTAATCGGCGGCGTCCTCGGGGTAACGCGCGATGCCGATGCTCGCGGTGATTTTCACGATGCTGCCGTCAATTCGCCATCCGCGCCGAAAGCCATTTAATAGCTGCTTCGCAATCTCGTTTAGGTCAAGGTCGTCCCCTGTAAAAAACAGCAAAAACTCATCGCCGCCGTAGCGGTAAGCTTTACCTCTCGCAATCGAATCGTACTGTAAAAAGAACGCGACGTCCACCAGCAGCTTGTCGCCCGCGGCATGCCCTAAGTTGTCGTTGACTGACTTAAACCCGTCTAAATCAATGAACATGAGGGCGGCTTTTTGTTTTTCGCTAAAGCCGGATAAAAATACGTCCACATCCTTTTGGAGCTTGCGCCGGTTGGGGATTCCGGTAACGGAATCGATATACGCCATGTTCTCGATAATTTCTTCGTTTCGTTTGCTTTTCGTGATGTCAATACTGCTGACGACCTGCGCCATGCGCCCGTCAACCCACCTGAACGCGGCGCTCACCATCTTAAACCAATCACCGTCCGGGCTTTTGTAGTCGAAGGTATAGCTATCCGCGGGATTTAAGTTTTCATCAAGCAGATTTTCCTTAGGGCAATGGCGGCATTTTTCGGCTTCTTCGCCGTAAAACGCCTGAAAGCAGGTCATGCCGTGCGTATCATAGGCAATACCGAACCGCTTTTTCACCAAGGCGTTTGCGTAAAGCAGCTCGTCGGTATAAAAATCCTTGACGTAAATATCAATGCCGGTATTATCCATAATGGAGCGAAACGACGTTTCAGAATGCATAAGACGCTGCCTGTAAAACCGCATTTTCACACGGCTTGAAATCTCCGCGAACAAAATCCTGTTCATGGATATTTCATCCTCGCTTAGATGCACTTCGCCCCTGCGGTCAACCATGCCCACGAAACCGATTACCGCGGGGTCTGTTCCCGTGATTGGCGTAAGAAGCAAAGCGCCCGCGTCAAACAGCGAGGATAGTTTTTTCTCAAGCGTACTGCCGCCTTTTTCGCGGAAAAATATAACGGTCGAGCGGTAAAGAAAGTCTATCTCCCCAGGCGTCAAGGTGTGCGGCAGTTTGAAATTTTTATAAAGCGAAAGATTTTTATATGTCGTATAATGTTCTTTTAAATGCAGCTCCCCGAGATGGTCGCTCTCATATACAAAAGCGCAGCCGAAAGAAAAAAAGCTGCATATCTTTTCAAGGACTTTCGGCAATATCTCATCGCCATAGCTGTTTAAGTCCTCGATCGTGTTCAGAAAAAGCTTATGAGTTTCCGCTTCCTGCCTTTGCTGCAAATCTCCTTTTCTCATCTCACCGTCCCCTTCAAGGTCCTTATGTTATCCGTTTCTGCCAATTTTTTCAAAATAATTTACGCGGTCGTTTAATCCCGGCGTCCTTGCGACGGTTTCTTTTGAGAACATTCCGCCGCTTACATTTTCAGTCGCCGTCTTTTCATGTCCTATCAATGCCCATGTCGATGCAATAAGGTGCTTAAACTGCGGCTCTTTTAAGGCTTCACAGATAAACGTCTGAAACGGGGAGTTTATATCCTCGCCCGAAATCTGGAAAAATCCGTGACGCCCGCAAAGTGAAATAACCCTTGCAAGCTGTTCTTTGGTGTTGCGCGTCGGCATATATGTCACGGCTCGAAAGTCGGCCGCTTTTAAGTATTCCATAAGCTCGTCCAAAAACGCGTCCTCGAAAGCCTGGGCTTTTTTGTCGCCGGTAACGGAATCGCCCACGTCGCCCAAATACGCGTAGGCGGAAACGGCCCCAATCTCGTCTGCAAGCTTTATAAACTCGGTGATATGCGGGCACTCGTCCGTCGCGGGGATATAAAACTTTTCAACCATACCGCTCTTTAGCGCGCCCAATAGATAGTATTCGTACATATCGTTTGTTTTTTCCAAGAGCTTGCCGCGCGCGCTTGCTGAAACCTGTATATTAAGCTTTTTTAAAAAATCAAGTACGGGCTGTCCGCGGCCGAGCTTATCGGCGATCTTTAATGAGAGCGCGTATAAAATATGCCGCTCGGTGATGGAGCCGCCGTTTTTGTCCTCTGAAATCGCGGCAACGTCCGCGTCAAAATCGAGGGAAAGCCCGGCGCCTTCCAGCAAACGGTTTATGACGCCGGTCATTTTCCGGTTGCGGATATTCCTCTTTTCGCGGTATGGCGTCAAAAACCTTTGAACGCGCGTGATGTTCTGGTGCGGCACGCCGTGCATGGCAAGGTATACAACCGAGTTCTGGTCGGGGTTGTTGACGCGCCTGCCCTCAAACGGCGTCCCCGAAAGCCCGCACCTTAATTCAACCCCGACGGTCGTTGCAAGCTTTAAGATTTTGCCCGCCTTTATAAACTCATCGGCCCCCGCGATTGAGTCATGGTCCATGATTCCCGCGGTGGTAAGCCCGTTTAGCCACGCCATATACGCAGCTTTAGCCGGCGAATACGGCGAAAACGAAAACGTTGTGTGGATGTGATTGTTAACATTATCGGTCGGCACAGGCTTTGTAAGCTTACCTGAATCATAAAGCGCAATTAACTTAGAAAGCGCCGTTAAACGCCGCTCTTTTTCGGCGGCGTTTAAGTCCTCGACTAATATTTCTTGATTTAACATGCCCTTATCTCCCGTTCAACGATAATAATGTATTTTTGCAGTAATCGTAATAACCCCGGGGTTTTGAGAACCCCTCGCTTTTGCGGATATAAAATGAAAGCCCGTCGTAACCCGCAACGCCTAAAGCGTTTGCCTGAACGGAAAGCTCCTCAAAGATAGATTCGTCCCCGCTCATTTCCATGAGCATAACGAACGCCTCCTCATCCAGAAGATAAACCGGGTCCGCCGACGCTGAGAGCACCGCTACCATCTTCATGTGAGTCGCATAATCCTGAAACTCCTCGTCCGCGGGCATAAACATATAATCAATGGACGCCATAATTTTCCCGTCGCCGTTAAAATCTTCGGCCACATCCTCTATAGCATGCGTGAGGCGCTCTATTTCATCCTGGTCGAAAAACGCGCTTGTAATCATGATAACGGTTAGATCCGGCTTTGTGCGGAACACGGTGTCCCTTAAAAAGAACACTGCCAGAGTGGCCGCAAGCAAAGCCCCGACCGTTTGCCATTTGTAATGGTACCAAAAATTCTCGCGCTTCTTTTGCGCTTTGGTTTTCGGCTTTTGCGGGGCTTTCGCAGCCTGTTCCCTTCGGGCCTTTGCTTCCTGCTTTAATTGCTCTTCGGTTTTGTATTCTTGTGTCATATCGTTTATTCCTGTATCGGCTTCATGGTGGGGAACAGCAAAACATCCCGGATGGAATGGCTGTCCGTCAGCAGCATGACAAGGCGGTCAAGCCCGAGCCCGAGCCCGCCTGTGGGCGGCAGCCCGTATTCAAGGGCATTGATGTAATCCTCGTCGATTTCGGCTTTCAGGCCCTGCTTGCGTTTTTCCTCCACCTGTTTTCTAAACCTTTCGCGCTGGTCGATGGGGTCGTTTAACTCCGAAAATGCGTTGCCCATCTCGCGACCGTAGATGAAGTACTCGAATCGCTCGGTGAACATGGGGTCTTTCGGCTTGCGCTTTGCAAGCGGTGAAATCTCAACCGGGTAATCGTATATGATCGTCGGCTGTATGAGCTTGTCCTCGCAGAAAGCTTCGAAGAACGCGGCGAGCACATGGCCCTTAGCGGCTATCTTGCCCTCCTCGACTTCGACATTCTTCTCTTTCGCCGCGGCCCGTGCGTCCTCGTCGGTCTTCCAGCCGGCCGGGTTTACGCCCGCGTACTTTAAAACAGCTTCGGACATTGTAAGCCGCTCCCATTTTGCGCCGATGTCGATTTCCGTTCCCTGATACGTTATCACGCCTGTGCCGCAGACGTTTTGCGCGACGGTTTTATACAGCTCCTCGATCAAATCCATGAGGTCGAAGTAATCGATATAC
Source organism: Oscillospiraceae bacterium (assembly GCA_009777635.1). Classification (GTDB taxonomy): domain Bacteria; phylum Bacillota; class Clostridia; order Oscillospirales; family Ruminococcaceae; genus WRAV01. The sequence goes on from WRLK01000053.1 coordinate 5,167, forward strand.
GCCTCATAAAGCTCGACGGACGTAAACTCCGGGTTGTGGAATGAATCCATCCCCTCGTTTCTAAAAATCCTGCCGACCTCGTAAACCTTGTCGTATCCGCCGACGATCAGGCGCTTTAAGTAAAGCTCCGTCTCAATGCGCAGGTACATGTCAAGGCCAAGCGCGTTTAGGTGCGTGGCAAACGGCCTTGCGGCGGCGCCAAGGGACAGTGTGTTCAAAACGGGCGTGTCAACCTCAAGATAGCCGCGCGCGTCGAGGAAACTCCTGATCTCGCGGATGATCATGCTGCGCTTTTTAAAAGTCTCGCGCACCTCGGGGTTGACGATTAGATCGACGTACCGCTGGCGGTACCTGATATCGGTGTCGCGAAGCCCGTGCCATTTTTCAGGCAGCGGCTTTAACGACTTTGAGAGAAGCGTGAGATGTGCCGCCTTGACCGAGATTTCCCCCCGCTTTGTGCAAAACGCTTCGCCCTTGACGCCTATGATGTCGCCGATATCCCATGTGCCGAACTCCGCGTAGTTTTCTTCGCCGAGCGCGTCAATCTTAATGAAAAGCTGGATTTTCCCGCTTGAGTCCGAAAGGTCAAGGAAGCTGGCCTTTCCCATATCACGCCAGCCGGTGATGCGCCCCGCCACCGAGACTTGTTTTCCTTCGTATTCCTCGAATTTCGCCACAATATCCGCGGCATAATCGCCGCGGCCGTATTTATTTACCTCAAACGGGTCTTTGCCGCTTTCTCTAAGCGCCTTTAGCTTGTCGCGGCGTATTTGCAAGATTTCAGATAATTCCGGCGCAGACGCCCCTGTTTGTTCTGGCATTTTCATTTACCCTTTCAAATATAATGCGTTATCAATTTTTTTATTGTACCACAAAAATGGCTTTAAAGGCAAGCTGCGCTTGTTTTTCTCCGGTTTTTGAGATATACTAGCATATAGAGTTTATGCGTAAGGGGAGTACTCGCTTGGAGCTTGTGCCGTTTTATACGATGTTCGCGCCATTAATCGGCAAAGAGCTCGCGGAGCTTGTCGAAGACGGGACAAAATATTCGCTTCCCGTATCAGTTATCCGCGCGGGAAGGCAATTTGACGCGATGTTCTTATATAAGAATCAGGAGGATACGGCTTTTCGGCCCGCAGGCTGGCTGATGCTTGACAGCCATACCGGGAAGCTCGCGCTTATAGCGGAGTGCGACGTCATGGATTTCGCGGCCCCCGACCTCTTCGCGCCGGACCTTTCAAAAACCGCGCGCGCTAAAAATCTTACAGCGAAAAAGGAGTCCCAGCTTCGGTTAAAGGCAAACGATTGCTACGACGAGATACGGCGGTTTGTATTTACCGAAAACCTTGACCGCACACAGGCGGCGACCGTCACCTCGTATAAGGATACGTTTTTAAAGCTGGTACCGCCTGAGCATTACCCGTTTTATTACGCGCTTTCGCCGCATTTCTTCCAATGGCTGAGGCTGCCGTTCCCGATCCATAAGGCTGAGCTGAATCCCAAAGACAAGCCTGTGCTTGAGGACCCCACTCAGGTTTTGATTTTACAGAATTTGCAGAATCTACTTTACCGCTTTGAGAATAAGATACAGTCGGACGAGCATAAAGACGGGCTGATCGACGACATGCACGAGGAGCTCAGGGATTATAAAAACGGCATGCTTGAGTCGCTTACACTGGCGCTTGAGCGCGACGTCATAAAGCTTTATGACGATGTTTCAAAAGCAATCGGAGTGTTTTTAGAAAAACCGGCGTCGCCCGAGGGCTATGACAAGCTCTTCATCATGCTGAAAGGATTTTTGACGGACCTTGAGGACCTGCTTTACCGCCACGGGGTAGAGCCTTATAAGAACAGCGGCGGCGACGTTGACGTTACAAAGCAGAAGGTGCTTTACACAGAGCCGACGGACGACCCCGCCCTTGACAAGAAGGTTTCCAAGCGCCTGTCGCGAGGATGGGAAAAGCAGGGCCGGATCATCAGCCCCGAGCGGGTTTCGGCTTTTCTGTATCAGAATGCAAAGGAGAATGATGAATGAGCAAGGTGTTGGGCATTGACCTTGGGACGACGTATTCATGCGTCGCTGTGATCGACGAAAGCGGCAAGCCCATCGTTTTAAAAAATTCCGAAGGCGAGCTGACAACTCCGTCGGTTGTTTTTTTTGAATCGCTACAGAACGTCGTCGTCGGAACGCCTGCAAAGGAAAGCGCAAAGCTGTATCCCGACGAAGTGGTGAGCTTTGCAAAACGCAGCATCGGCAGGCCCGGCGCAAGCTGGCATATACAGGGCGCGGACCGCAGCCCCGAAGAGGTGTCGTCGTATATACTGAAAAAAATCGTTGCGGATGCGGTAGACGCGCTTCGAAGCGAGAACAAGCTGGGACCAAAGGAAACCATAACCGACGTTGTGATTACGTGCCCCGCCTACTTCGGCGTAGCCGAGCGCGAGGCCACGAAAAAAGCGGGCGTCATCGCGGGGCTGGATGTACGCAATATCATAAACGAGCCGACTGCCGCCGCCATCACCTACGGCGTGTCGGACGCCGGCGAAAACTCGGTCGTGCTGGTCTATGACCTTGGCGGCGGCACTTTTGACGTCACGATGATCGACATCAGGCCGAACGCCATTAAGGTCGTCTGCACAGGCGGCGACCATTCCCTTGGCGGCAAACTGTGGGACGACCGCATCATCGAATACGTGGCGCAGGAGTTTGCAAAACAGTCCGGCAACACCGAGGATATTTTAAGCGACCCCGAAACCTTTCAGGAGCTTGCCCTTTCCGCGGAGCGCACAAAGAAAATGCTGACGGCGCGGGCAAAAGCGCCCATTGCCGTAAACTTTAAAGGCGACCGCGCAAGGGTCGAGCTTTCCCGGGAAAAGTTTGATGCATTGACGCAGGATTTACTTGAGCGCACAATCTTACTGACGCGTGAAATGCTTGAGGAGGCCGAGAAAAAAGGCTACTCCATAAAGGATATCGGCGAAATATTATTAGTCGGCGGCTCCACCCGTATGCCGCAGATTGCCGAGCGCATCAAACGCGAATTTTTCGTTCCTGTAAAAATATACGACCCCGACGAATCCGTCGCAAAGGGCGCTGCAATCTATGGCGAGCGGCAAGCCTTCTTCTCTGAACTGATCGAAGCCGCGGCACAGGAAACGGGCAAGTCCACACAGGAAATAAAACGCGAGCTCGAAAATGGGACCGCCAGCATCATGCAGCTTGCCGAAGACGCAGATATGCATATCGAAGACTTAACCGACGCCGTTAACATGGACATCATAAACGTCACAAGCCGCAGCTTCGGCACGATTGCCTTTAAAGACATGAACGCCGAGGATGATACCGAGATTTTGTATAATCTTATCGTGAAAAACGACGAGCTTCCGGCGAAGATGACAAAGCAGTTCTACACGGTCGTCGACAACCAGAAAGCCGTGTATATCCGTGTGCTTGAGTCGCTGTCCTCAGAGCGGAGCACAAATCCCGAGGAGGGAACCGAAATCGGCGAGGCCGTGCTTGAGCTTCCCGAGGGGCTTCCGCCCGGCTCACCCCTTGAAATTGAGTTTACGCTAAACGAATCGGGATTGCTTGAGCTTCACGCAAAAGAGCTAAAGCAGGGCCGCGAGGTTGCGGCCCGCTTTGAAACGGCCGATACCATCAGCGATTATGAGGTAATGGCCGCAAAGCGCAGGGTCGACGGTTCGATGGTTATTTAGAAACCCTTTGCCATCACTTTGGAGGTTTGCATGAGTGCCTGAAACAGAACGGGATAACTACTACGTTTTGCTTGAGCTTCAGCTTAATCCGCCCGTTATGGACCCGGGGCAGATTAAGGCGGCTTTGCGTCTGAAAAAACAGGAGTGGACAAGATGGCAGGACCACCCCTTAAAACGCAACGACGGCATCACATATCTTGACATGGCAGGCGATATCGAGCGCGTAATGCTCGATCCTGTTTTACGCGAAAAAGAAGCGTTCGACGCAAAAGAAATCGGGCGCAAAATGCACGCGCGTTTCGAGGCGGAGCTGCGTGTGCTTGAAAGCAAGGGATACATACTGCCGAAGGAAATGTCGGCGATCGCTGTAAAGTATAAAAAATTCGGCGTGACGGAAAAGCTTGTCGCGGAAAGCGCAAAATCCCCGGTAAGCGAGACTTTGCCCGCACCAAAGGACGATGGAGCCGACGGGGTTTTAGACCGGGTGACAGCGCGGAATATTATAAGGGGTCTGCGTATTCTTGGGTTTTCCACGCTATACGCCTTTTTGGAGGAGCCGCCATATAGCTCCGTCAAAAAGCTTCAGGCGGCGGCGGAGCGTGTCCGCCGAGCGTCCGCCGCGCAGGGCGGACGCTCCCATCAAGCCGTCATTTCGGCGGAGCTTGCCGGGATTTGCACGTCGCTGTTTGAAAGCGTTGCGTCAAAGCAGACATACGACCGGTACGTCAAAATCAGCAAATATCCCGCCGTCAGCGAGGTCTTAGACGAGGAAGTCGCGAGAAGCGGACATATCGGGCCCGATGTGATGATTCGTATCGTCAATTTCGCCGTGGAGGCATACGACATAAAAATCTTAGAAGCCGAGGAGTACATAAAAAATTACTGCGCCGCCTACGACATCCCGCTCAGCAGGAACGGCGCGCAGGTTTTCTGCCCGAATTGCGCCTGTAAAATGCCGAAAAACAGCAAAGTCTGCCGGGAGTGCTCCCAGCCGTTTTCAGGCGATTGCCCCGAATGCGGAGAGCCGTTTGAGGGCGGGTGCGCCGTTTGCTCCGGATGCGGGTTTAAAACCGGGAACATGGGCAAAGCGCTTGAATTTTTAGACAAAGCCGAAAACGCCCTTGTTGAAAAGGATTGGAGCACCGCGAAAAAAGCCCTTGCACATGTGAATAAATGCTGGCCGTACCATCAGAAGCTGGAGGTTCTTGAAATGCGGGCGGCGCTTCTGGAACGGCGCTATATGGAATGCGTGCAGTCCGCGACCGATTTGGTGAACCGGCGCAAGCTTTATGCCGCGAAGGAGCTTATCGACGAAGCCGCTCTGCATGACATAAGGCTTCCGGCAGGTCTTGTGAAAAATGTAGCGGTGGAGATTGCCGCATTTGAAAAACGGGTGGAGAACCTGATTCATAGCGGCGAGCCGGACGTGGAATTGTTGCTGCGCCTTTCCGCCGACGTCACGGACAGCATCGAGCTAGGCCGCCTTTTGTCGTCGCACCCTCCAAGGCCGCCCACAGAGTTTATGGCGAAGGTTCAGGACGGGCACATCGCGTTGTCATGGGGCGAAAGCCCGAGCGCGTATACCGACACCTATTTTTTATTGCGCAAAAAAAATTCCATGCCGCTTTCAATCTTTGACGGCGAGCTGTTGTACGAGGGTTCGTCCCATGCATTTACCGACATGACGGCCATTCCCTTGACGTCATACTGCTACTGCTTGTTTTCAAAGCGCGCCGGAACACATTCGCGGGCTCCGATTCACGCAAAGCCCGTGATGATTGTGCCTGAAATTAAAAACTTAAAGATACTGCCGATGGATATGGCGGCAAGGCTTACATGGGATTTTAACCCCGGTTTAAGCGAAGTGAAGATTCGGCGCGGACCGCCAGGCGGCCCGCCGCTAAAGCCGGGAGAGGGCGAGCTTCTTACCGGCGACAGGCTTGACGGGTATTCCGATACACAGCTTTTAAACGACGTTGAATACTGGTATCACATCGTGGCGGGCTATGTCGTGAACGGCGTCCCCGTTTATGCGAAAGGGGTTTTGGGCTCGGTTATCCCGCGCAAGTTTATCGCACCCGTTGAGGAGCTCAATATTTTGGAGACCGAAGAGCCCGGCAGTTACATCGTAAGCTGGAACGCCGAAACCCATTCCGATATCCTCATGCTTGCGTCGGCGTCACGCCCCGATTTCAGCGAGGGCGACGTGTTTTTGGCCGAGGATTTGCTCAAAAAACACCGCAAGCTTGAGCTTTGCTACAAAAACGCCGGCAGCGCAATCTTTGCGTGTTCTTTTTCAGGCGGCATGTACATGTTCGCGGCGTTTGTGTTCGGCAGGTTCGCAACCGTGTCCGAGCCGCGCTACATCGTAAGCGTGCCGGACGTCCAAAGCCCTGTTTGCGACGTGATCGACGGCAGCCTGTATATCAGCGTGACATGGCCCCCTCTTGTTTCGGATATCATAATCGCGTACCGTTCCGACCGGTTCCCCGAGCGCCCGGATGAGCCGGGAGCCGCAGCGCTTTCCTGCTCCCGCAGCCAGTACGATCAAAATGCCGCCGCCGTTATCGGCGACCCTGCGCCCGCCTTGTACCATATCGTGATTTTTTCAGAGTTTACGGCCCCGACGGGACAAAAGGTTTATTCGAAGGGCGCAAGGCTCTTTGTGGACAACAGGCCTAAGCAGGAGGTATTTTACAGCTTCTCCTACAAGAAAAAGATGTTTTCGGACACGGGCGTTTTAGAAGTCACACTCTCGTCGGCTGATGAATTTGTCATGCCGAAATCGGTGATTACGGGGCGCGTGGGCAGGCTTCCCTTAAACCGCGCCGACGGCCTTAAGATGTTTGAGACGGAAGAGGATATCACCATTTCCGACAGCTTGACAATACCGTTTGACGCGCCTCTTTTGCCGTCCGGTATATATTTGCGCCTGTTTTTTGACGACGACCTGATGTACGGCAACTTAAGGCTGATTCCGGCGTCCGCCGTGAAAATTAATTAACACCGGCCACGGAGGCTTTTATGAAAACAGCGACTTGCCCGAAATGCTTTTCTCACCTCACAGATGAAACGCTTGCCTTGCGGTGCGCGAACAACGCATGCCCGTGGGCCGGGATTTCAACCCTTGCGGCCGGCGCCGTCGAAGGTACAGGCGGCGCTTTGGCATGCCCTGTATGCGGCGAGAACTTTCCCTTAGCGTATTGCCCCGAATGCGGCTTTCCCGTCCGCGAGGACGAGCTTTCCGCGTTATCGCTTTCCGTATCGCTTGCGGGGGCGTCGGGCAGCGGAAAGAGCCATTATCTCGCCGTTTTGATACAGGAGCTTAAAGCCCGGTTCTCAAAGGCGTTTGAATGCGCGCTTTTCCCGGTCGGAGGAGAAAAGACCATGTCCTTTTACGAAAAGGATTACTACACTCCGCTATATTCGCAAGGCAAATGCATTCCCCGCACGCGGCAGGACGAAATAAACCCCCTTTTGTATTCGCTTGTGTTTTCCGACGCTTCGCCGATAAAAGCCTTTGACCTTACGCTTTATGACGCGGCCGGCAAAAACTTCGAGAGTATTTCCGCGATGTCGACGTTAAACCGAAGCCTCGGGCGAAGCGGCGGGATTATATTTCTAGTCGACCCGATGGAGCTTCCGAAGGCCGCCGAAAAGTATGGGGCGCACAACGCAAAGCCGTCGAGGGCAGGGACCATTTTATCGCGGACGATCCACCTGCTCAGGACAAGCAGCGGCCGCCGCAGCCTGCAAAACAACTTAGACATACCGTTTGCCGTATGCCTTACAAAGCTTGACGCCATCCGGGATATGCTCGACCCGTCAAGCTTTGTCTTGTCAAGCTCGCGGCAAATGCGCGAAAACGCCTTTGAGAAATACGATTTTGAAGCCTGCAACCTTGAGATGCAAAGCTTATTCGAGGCCTTAGGCGGCGGGGATATACTAAAGCAGGTATCGTCGCAGTTTAACAGCTACGCGTTTTTCGGGCTATCGTCGCTGGGACACGAGCCGTCAGGCGGGCAGGTTCAGCATGTGGCGCCGCACCGCGTCTTAGACCCGCTGCTGTGGTTGTTCTTTAAGAACAAGCTTATTAGATGATATGACGCCTTGAAAACCCTCCTGCGGCGGTTCGCGTACCGTCTTGTATGCTTTGACATAAAAATGGCGAAATCGTTTTATAAACTGCCGGAGAAGGACATCAAGGCGACGGTAGCCGCGCTGGTTGAAGACTGTTCTTTGATTGAAACCGATGGCGGCTATATTTTACGCGAGGACTTTGAATTGCTGAAATCATATGCCGCCGAACCGCCGAAATCGGTATACGCCATGCACCGCAACGATTTTCTTGTTAAATCCAACGAGTATTGGCTGAAAGAGCGATATACGCACACTTATCCCGATACGCTGTATTATATGTTGATTGACGGTGAGTTTCGCGGCGCGGTAGTCGGCAAGTTCCGCTACACACCCGAAGTGGAGGACATTATTCTCGACTTGCCGGATGAGGAAGCCGCTACACGCAAGGACGAAATCGTCGCTTCGACAAAACTCATATGCGGAAATTTATTGAAAAGGTATCAGGGGGTAGAGTTATGAACTCAAACATTTTCGCAAAGGCAAACCAAGTCATCAAGACCTGCGACGCGGCGTATCTCGGCGTCATTGACGAAAACGGCTTTCCGCACGTTTCTACGGTGTCCACTATCAAGCCGGAGGACATTTTCACGGCGTACTTTGCCACGGGTATGGGTGCGAACAAGACAAAGCGCCTGCTCCGCGATAAACGGGCAAGCGTCTGTTACCGTGTTGATGGTAACAATATTACTCTTGTCGGTGAAGCGGAAATCCTTACCGACCAAGTAACAAAGAGCCGATGTTGGCTGGATTGGTTCATAAATCATTTCCCCGGTGGTGAAACCGACCCGAACTACTGCATCATCAAGTTTACCGCGAAACGCGCGTCGCTTTGGATTGACAACGAAAGCGCGGAGTTTATGATTGACGAGCTTCTGACTGTTCAATCCCGTTGCGGGCTTTTATGTAAATGGTGTATATACAAGGAATCCCACAGTTGCGGTGGCTGTGTAGAAACGAACGGCAATCCGTTCCACGGCGAATGTCCCGTGGCGAAATGCTGTCAGGACAAGGGGTATACGCATTGCGGAGAATGCAGCAATCTACCGGGCGAGTGCGCCGACCCCAATTGCAAAAGGATAGACGCCAACGGCTTCTATCAATGCGGCGGCTGTCGGCACACGTCCTGCGACAAGCTATACCCGTATTCATACAAAGACCCCGACCATGGCGACAACCCACCGGGGGCGCGTGTGGAGGTATGTAAAGCATGGGCAACGCAAATCAAAATACCATAGCGCAGAACGGTCAATAGCAAGTAAATTATCCCGAGTTATAATAAAAAAGGCTGGAGCAATTACGCTCTGGTCTTATTTTTTATTTTTTAGTATTTGCTTGTAAAAAGACCTTGACTTATCTTGTCGGAATACAACTTCAAACATTCTTTCTTGCGAGCATCGCCTAAAATGCACCAAATAAAAAAGCGGAGAGACTTCACATCTCCCCCGCGTTTCTTTAATCTACGCCCAGCCGCAATCGCTGTAATCCTTCCATTTCTCGCGGTATGCGTGGTCTTTCGCGAGCCTGTGAATCACATACCCCGCGACGAGCAGCAAAACGGCGATTGCCGCAACGAAAGCGGCCGCCATGCTTGTATCGCATTGCTTTAGGCTGTCAAGCTGGTCGTTTAGCTTTAAGTCCTTGATTTTTTTAAGATTCAGATCTTTTCTTATGTCTTTTATCGTCACCGTAAATCCTCCCTTAAAACAAAAGCAGCCCTTTTATCGAGCAGGACTGCATCATTGTCAGATTTTTCACGCGCGGTTCAGCTTGAGCTGCAACCCGGACTTTTTCCTCGAGGCGCAGTTCTTGTGAAGAATCCCCTTAGCGGCGGCGCGGTCGATCTTTTTGATTGCGGCTCTAACAACGTCGGATTTATCCTCGGCGCCGTTTACAAGGGCAAGCTCGGCTTTTTTTATGGCGGTCCGAAGATCGGAGCGGACAGCCTTGTTCTGCAGCGTCTTCGCGGCGATTACCTTTACCCTTTTCTTTGCGGATTTTATGTTGGGCATCTTAAATTTTCACCTCCCGGGTATATTTAATCTTTCGCAGTCTTCAAAATATCATACCACTATTTATTTGAGATTGCAAGTAGTTTTGTGATATTCTTCGCTTTTTCGGGGAAAATATGTCATAAGAGGTGATTATTGCATGGCTTTCAGGACAGACCTTGCGCTCGAGGCCACTGAAGCGCATTTGACCGAGCTTGACAAAGGCGTGATACAAAAGGATGAAACAATCTGCGATCTTACAATCAACCGCGTGAAGATTGTAAGCGACGAGGCCGCCGGAATTATCGGCAAACCGCCGGGGGATTACATCACGATTACTGTTCCGGCGTTTTACAGCCAGCACGAAATCTCGGAGGAGCGCATCTGCGCCATCGCCGATGAAATTCGCGCCATGCTGCCTAAGGACGGCCTTGTTCTTGTGGTGGGGCTCGGCAACAACGACATCACGCCCGACGCCGTGGGCCCGAGAACGGTAAGACAGGTGCTCGCGACGCGGCATATCAGCGGCGAGCTCGCCGCCGAAAGCGGGCTTCCGGACCTTCGCGCGGCGGCGGCAATCGCACCCGGCGTACTCGGTCAGACAGGCATCGAGACGTCTGAAATCATACGGAGCCTTGTCGACGACATAGCGCCGTCCGCGGTTATCGTGATCGACGCGCTTGCGGCAAGGAGCGCGTCGCGCCTCGGCAACACCGTGCAGATAGCGACAAGCGGCATTTCTCCCGGCTCCGGCGTTATGAACTCGCGCAAGGAGCTGTCGCGTGAAACCTTGGGCGTTCCCGTGGTTTCCATCGGAATCCCCACCGTTGTGGACGCGGCGACGCTTGCCGGGGATTTGCTAAAGGGCGGCGGCGAGGATTTCCGCGGCTTGTTTGAGCCGGAGGGCAACGCTATGATGATTACGCCCCGCGAAATCGACGTATTGATCGGTCACGCGTGCAAAACCCTGTCGCTTGCGGTGAACAAAGCGTTGCAGCCCGGCATGACGCTCGAAGAAATCGGCTATCTTGTGAGTTAAAGAATCGCTCTACTATTTCACGCATGTCTTGAATATAATGGGCATAAGAGCCTGTTTATCCAAAAGACAAGGCAAGTGATGCGATTGAAAGAAATGAAGGTTAAGACGCCGTTTGCCGTGCCGTTTGCATTTTTTCTGCTGACGGCGTCGGTGATTGGCCTTATAAATTTAAACTCCGGCAGCCTTATTCCGATAGGGGAGCGGGCCGCTGTTTTTTCGGCGGCGCTCATCATGCCGGACGGCGGCTTCCTGCTTCTTGAGGAGCGGTTTGCATCCGAGCTTTATCCGCCTGACGAGGAATCCGGCGGGGCTTTTGAAAGCCGTCCGTTTCCATACGGCGAAGCGGAGCTGCCGAAAGGAGCGCCGCTCCTTTCGGACGAGGATTATGGCATAGCCCTCAACGGAGGGGCGTCCGCGCGGCTGCCGCGCATCCCCGAAAAATACAGGGCGAGCATCATAAGCGAGGATTTTTCGGGGCATAATGGCAGTAATCTTATACGGTTCGGCGCGGGATTTATCAAAAACGACACTAAGAACGAAGACAGCGACGTCGCCGAGATATTAGAAACCGGCTTTGCCTTGAGGTTTGAGGACATCATGGAGCCGCAGGTGTTGATTATCCACACGCACGCGACGGAAAGCTTTGAGCGCTTTGACAGCGACGTATACGATACCCGCAACAAATGGCGCAGTACAGACAATAACCTTAATATTGTGGCGGTCGGCAGCGCCATTCAGGAGACCCTTGAAAATAACGGAATCGGCGTGCTTCACGACACGACGCAGCATGACTACCCGTCATACAACGGCTCATACGAGAGGAGCGCCGAAACGATTCGCAGGCACCTTGAGGAGTACCCATCGATAAAGGTCGTGCTTGATCTTCACCGCGACGCGATGGAACGGGACGAACAGGTGCTTGTAAAGCCGATAGCAGAGATCGGCGGCAAAAAGGCGGCGCAGGTGATGATCGTTTCCGGCTGCGACAACGGCAGCATGGATATGCCGAATTGGCGTGAAAACCTGCGTTTCGCGGCGGCCCTCGGCGATAAGGCGCTGTCGATGCATCCCGGGCTTATGCGTCCGGTTTACCTGTGCCACCGCAAGTACAACATGGATTTGACGACGGGCTCGCTGCTTTTGGAATTCGGCTCGAACGCAAACACACTTGACGAGGCCGTATACTCCGCGAGGCTCGTGGCGGAGGCTTTGTCCGAATTGATATGGGAGAACATCAAGGAAGCTTAACGCGAAAGGAATATTTTAAAATTGAACGAAAAGAAAAGGATGATCTTAGGCTCTTTTGCCGTGACGTTGATACTGCTGCTGTTATGCGCGGGGTTTATCGCGGTGGATTTGAGCTTTGACAAATATATGCCCGGGAATTTCGGCTCATTTTTTGAAATCACCTCGCTTACTCCGCGCGGAATGGCGTTCACTGTGATGTCAAACGACTACCATATCCCGTTTTCGATTGGAGACATGGATAAGGAGTTTTTCGCAAGGCTGCGCTCGCTTCTTCCGGCGATGCCGTCAGCGGGAGCAAAAGCCGCGGCTCACGCGGCCGAAATGCTGCTTGAGGAGCACTAGCTATCTATCACCAATCCTTTTTTCACCTCATATACTGTCTTGACGCAGTTTATAACTATAATTATATGAGGTGATTAAATGGGTGTAGGTTATTTAACCATTAACACAAGGACCGCGTTCGACGCGCTTCCGGTAGCGGGCGCGCAGGTGACGATAAAGGGAGAAGACGGTACTGTCCTCTATGAGGCGGTAACAGATGAAAACGGCAGCACGGATTTTTTCCCGCTGACAGCCCCGGACGTACAGCATACCCTCGACCCCCACTGGAATAAACCGGCGTACTCGGTTGTCGACGTCACTGTCAGGGCAAAAGGATATGTGACCTCGCAGATACACGGGGTTGAGATCGTAGACACACAGCGCACGATCCTGCCGGTGCAGCTTCATCCGCTGGAGGAGGGCTTTACCGCACACGCCGAATTGGAGGAGCACATAAACATCCCGCCTGTGGGGCTGCTTTTATCGGCGGAGAACAGACAGATAGGGCCTCCCGATCAAAGCGCATCCGGCCCAATCAGCCCATTCGTATTAAACGAAGTAATTGTTCCGCGTTACATAACGGTACATCTCGGCACACCGCAAAACGCGGCGGCGAGAAACATAAGGATTCCATTCATCGATTACATAAAAAATGTAGTGTCCAGCGAAATCTACTCGACATGGCCGCACAACTCGCTTGTCGCAAACATCCATGTCATCGTGACGTTTGCGCTAAACCGCCTGTTTACAGAATGGTACAGGAGCCGCGGCTACAATTTCGACATCACGAACTCGACGCAATACGACCAGTATTACCGGTACGGCGGACCGGTGTTTGAAAACATCAGCCGTATCGTAGACGGTATCTTTAACGTCTACGCAAGACGCGCCGGGTTCTTAAACCCGTTTTTTACACAGTACTGCAACGGAACCACGGTCACATGCCCGGGGCTTTCGCAATGGGGGACCGTGAACCTTGCGAACCAAGGACGCTCGCCGCTTGAAATACTGAGGTTTTATTACCCGAACGATTTGCAGCTTGTAACGGCGCAGCGTATCGACGATATACCCGAAACGTATCCCGGATACTCGCTGACGATTGGCAGCAGCGGCGAGCCTGTGCGCCGTATCCAGAACTTTTTGAACAGGATACGCGTAAATTATCCGTTGATTCCTCTTATCCCGAACCCCAACGGAGTGTTCGATGCGGCGACGCAGGAAGCGGTAAAGGTGTTCCAGCGCACGTTTAACCTGACCCAGGACGGAGTCGTCGGGCGCGCGACATGGAACAGAATCACCCAGATTTTCGTAGGCATCACGCGGCTTGCCGAGCTCAACAGCGAGGGCATCAGAAACTCGGTCGGGGACAGCCCGCCGAGGGTTGTTTTGTCGGAGGGCTCAAGGGGAGAGCATGTTCTTGAGCTGCAATTTATATTAAATATTATCGCACAATATTACGAGGATGTCCCGGCGGTCATTCAAGACGGAGTGTTCGGTTCGGGACTTAAAAACGCGGTGATGGCGTTTCAGCGGGCTTTCGGCCTGCATCCGGACGGCGTTGTCGGACCCGCCACATGGAACAAGCTGTATGCTCTTTACCATGGGATTGACCGCAACGTTCCGATTCCGCCGTCGCCTCCGTCTCCGCCCACGCCGCCGACGCACCCACCGTTTCCGGGCACATTGCTGCGGGTTGGCTCACGCAACAATCATGTGCGCCTGATGCAGCAATATCTCTCGGATTTGCGCAGAGCATACCCGAGCCTTCCGTTCATCGCGGTCGACGGCATTTTCGGACCCCAGACGCAGGGCGCCGTCATTGCGTTCCAGCGGATGTTCGGCCTCACGGCAGACGGGATCATCGGCCCCATCACGTGGAACGCAATCACAAGCAGGCATGCCGCTATGTAGGTTGTTCCTCCTCACAGGCGATGTATAATTCCTCCGCCCCTATCTGGGTAATCTTCAGCTCCCGGGAGGTTTTATCTAAAGCCTCAATTGCGTCGGCAATCTCCGACGTCAGCATAAAATACATTTTTTCATAATCCGGCATGGGTTTTCCTCCTTTTGATCGTCCGGCGGGGGCCGCGCGAAACAGCCCCGCCGCAAACGCAAAGGCCCAAATAAAAACGCGCGCATAAAGGTGGTTAACCCTTATACACGCCATTCATGAAGCGGTATCACTTCCGACTTGAAAAATTGAAAGGGATTGTGGTATAATTAG
>WRLK01000054.1 GCA_009777635.1 Oscillospiraceae bacterium
GCACCGTTTACGTATATCCTGACGGGCTTGCCGCTTTTAAGCGTAAAAACCGATTGATCGCGCCCGACGCTTACGCCTATCAGGCTGCCGCAGCAGTAAAAGCTAAATTCGTAGCCCTCCCACGTTTTCGGAAGCCTCGGCGCAAAATGGAAGCCGTCCTGTAAAATCTTAAGGCCCGCAAAGCCCGCGACCACGCACAGGTACGCGCCGCCCATGTTCGCCGTGTGTACACCGTCGCGCGTGTTGCCCTGGAGATTATCAAGGTCCGTGCGGACCGTTCCGTTAAAATAACTGTACGCCTTTTCATCAAGCCCGAGCCGCGACGCCATGATGCTGAAAATGCACTTAGACAGGGATGAATCGTGCGTTGTGATTTTCTCGTAGTATTCATAGCTTTTTTTCATGGTTTCGGCGTCTGCGCCGCCGTAAAGATAATGCGCCAGCACGACGTCCGGCTGCTTGCAGATTTGCGTGCGGTACATCCACAGCGGATGGTAATGCATTAGGATCGGGAAGTTTTCCTTCGGGATTTCGCTTAGCTCAACCGTCTGTTTGTCGAGAAAGCTGTCGTCCTGAGGGTTAATCCCCAGCTCCTCGTCGTATGGTATATAAATATCACAGGCTGCCTTTTGAAACGAGAGAAGCTCATCATCCGTGATATTAAGCCGCTCTTTTAACGCGCCGAATTTCCCCGCGCGCTCAAGCTCCCCGCAGATGTACGCGGCGCTTATGAGGTTATTTTTCGCCGAAACGTTCGTAAAGTAATTATTGTTGATCATGCATGTGTATTCGTCGGGGCCCGTGACGCCGTTGTAGCACAGGCGTCCCTTGCGGTCGTATGCACCCGCGCCAAGCCATAGCCGCGCCGTCTCAACGAGGACCTCGGCTCCCTTTTCCGCCATGAAATCAATGTCTTTCGTGGCGTAGTAGTACTGCATGAACGAGTGCGCGACGTCGCCGTTTATGTGATACTGCGCCGAGCCCGACGGGTAATACGGCGAGCATTCGCTGCCTGTTATCGTCCGCCATGCATACAGCGCGCCTTTTTCGTGACCTAAAATTTTCGCATGCTCCCTTGCGGCGTCAAGGAGCATATAGCGGTATTCCAAAAGGTTTTTGGCGTGCCAAGGCCGCGTCAAAAGGAAAAACGGGAGCATGTATATTTCCGTGTCCCAGAAGTAGTGCCCCTCGTAGCCCTCGCCCGACAGCCCTTTCGCCGTGATGTTTGAAACCGTGTCCCGCCCCGCGCTTTGAAGAAGGCAATACAAGTTGTACGAAAGGCCCTCGGACGTCTTCTCGTCGCCGTGTATAGCGATCCCGCTGTCGCGCCAGAAATCGTCAAGGTACGCGCGCTGCTCTGAAAAAAGCTTTTCGGGGCCGTCCGCAATAGCGGTTTTTAACACAGCTACGGCGCGCGTTTTGCAGTCTTCATGGCGGCGGCTGTCGCTGTACGCACAAAGCTTGCTGATAACAACGGGCTTATCGGTTATCTCAAGCATGATGCGTGTCCTTATGCCCGCCTCTGTCTTTTCGATATGCTTTTCGCAAGCGGTATTGACCGTATGCGTCATGGCGGCGGCTACTCTGAGGCCGGATTTCGACGTCTCGCAACACGCGAAAGCAATATCGCCTAAAATCTTTGCTTCCCGCATTTTTATATACCGCTCCTTATTTGAAGCGACGCGCGGGTCGTCCGCGTTTGCGGCGTTTGTGACGTCGCAGCTTAATTCGCTTACCACTTCAAGCTTTACGGGTCTTTCCGATTCCACCGTTATCTCAGTGAAGAACAGCTCCGGCCTTGTAAACGACGCCATTCGCCGAAACGACAGGATAGCCGTGTTTTTCTTTTGACTGCGCCATTTTACGCATCGCAAGACGGTGCCCGCTCTCATGTCAAGCTCGCGCGTGTAATCAAGGACTTCCCCGTCGAAAAGCGAAAATTCCTCGCCGACCGCAACTTTGCGCTGCTTGCCATCGTGCTAGTCGGGACATGGCAGTACGCCGGTTACATTATGATGATTTATGTAACCGCGATCCAAGGCGTGCCGCAATCCCTTCTGGAGGCCGCCGAAATTGACGGCGCGAATTACTTGCAGGTACTGAAAAACATTATGTTTCCGCTGATTGCACCGGCCTTTACCGTTTCGATGTTCCTGACGCTGGTCAATTCGTTTAAGCAGTTCGACGTAAACTTCGCGCTGACCCAGGGCGGTCCGTCCGGCATGTTTATGGGCAGGGCGCTGATGACAAACGAATTTCTGGCGCTTCATATTTACCAAACTGCGTTTGCGTACAGGGAGCTTGCGCAAGGCCAGGCAAAGGCAGTTATCTTCTTTGTCGCAATCGCTGTCATTTCCATGATACAGGTCTACTACAACAAGCGAAAGGAGATTGAGATGTAATGGTCCAACAGCGAAAATCGTTTATACTTGAGCTTCTCGCAATTTTGTGGTTTCTGCTTTACATGCTTCCTTTCGCGCTTGTTTTGATCAACTCGTCGAAGCCGTCGCTTCTGATTATTATGGACCCGATCTCACTTCCCGAAAATCCCTCGCAGCTAATCGAGAATATCCAAACGGTGCTTACAAGCCCGAATGTCCGCTACCCGTCGTCGTTTTTTTCCTCCGTTGTCATCACCGTGCTTTCGGTCGGGTTTTTGCTGCTGATTTCGTCTATGGCGGCATGGGTGCTTGTCCGGACGAAAACAAAGCTTTCAGGCATCCTGTTCATGATGTTTGTCGCGGCGATGGTCATCCCGTTCCAATCGGTAATGTTCCCGCTTGTTTCGTGGTTCCATACAATTGAGGTGGCGACCGGGCTGGTTCATACGCCGTTTCGCCTGCTGCAAAATTATACCGGCATCATTCTTGCGTATTTGGGGTTTGGCGCGCCCATGTCCATTTTCCTGTTCCACGGCTTCATCAAAGGCATACCCCTTGAGCTTGAGGAGGCCGCGACGATTGACGGCTGCTCGAAGCCCGTTACGTTTTTCCGCATCATATTCCCGATTCTAAAGCCCATTACCATCACCGTTATGATCTTAAACGGCATCTGGATCTGGAACGATTTCCTCCTGCCGCTGCTGATTCTCGGCGCGGGCAACCCCGTGCAGACGCTGCCGCTTGCCGTTGCGCGCTTTGTGGGCTCCTTCGTCAAAAAGTGGGATTTAATCCTCACAGCGACCATGATGACTATGCTGCCGGCCATTATTATATTCCTGTTCCTGCAAAAATATATCATCAAGGGAATGGTCGACGGTTCGGTCAAAGGGTAGTTTTATGCACGCATTTATTTTCGATTTGGACGGAGTCATCGTTTTTACCGACAACTTTCACTATCAGGCGTGGAAAAAGATGGCCGACAATCTCGGGATTTATTTTGACGAAAAAATTAACAACCGCCTTCGCGGCGTCAGCCGCGCCGACAGCCTTGATATTATCCTTGAGCGGTATGACGGCGTTCTTTCCATAGCGGAAAAAGCCGGATTGATGGAGCAAAAAAACAATGATTACCGCTGTCTTTTAGAGACTATGACGCCAAAAGACGTGTCCCATGAAGTCAGGGATACGCTTTTAAAGTTGCGCCAAATGGGCTTTCGGCTTGCTATCGGTTCTTCAAGCAGAAACGCGGGGTTTATACTTGAAAAGGTGGGATTAACAGGCCTTTTCGACGCCCTTTCGGACGGCAACAATATCACGCGCTCAAAGCCCGACCCCGAGGTCTTTTTAAAAGCCGCCGAATTTTTGAATATCCGGCCCGCAAGCTGTGCCGTTGTCGAAGATGCATACGCGGGGATCGAAGCCGCCAAATCCGCCGGTATGACGGCAATCGGAATCGGCGACGCTGCAAAGTGCGATGAAGCCGATTACAGGATTGCATCGTTTTGTGAGCTCATCAAAATTGCAGGACAACTAAGGGTCTGTTGACATAAAGGTAAGTGGTAACATTAAGTAGGACAGTAAACCAAGTGTTTACTACCCCTACTTTTTTGTTTTTTATGTGTGAAAAAGTTATACATAACCAATTTAAAGAAAGCACCGCCGTTGAGGCTGCAATTAAATATGTCCTTATTATAATACACCACCTGGTGTGATATGAAAGGGGTGTGAAGCTACAAGCCACACGAAGTCTCTGAATATTTGCTCAATCTCCGTGGGAACGCTTTCTGTGAAGCGATTCTGCCGTCGATTTCACATACGCTATACTGCCTATCGAGGCATCGGTAACAGCCTGATTTTTAATCCGCCTTTCTTGTCGTCCCTCTGATAATAAGCTCAGGCAGTGTAATATAACTCTGCACATGAAGCGCCGGTTTCCGGATGTTTTTAAGAAGCTGGGACGCCACCTGCCCCCCTAGGTCGTAGGTGTCAATGTCAACTACAGTCGGCGACGGATCCATTATACGTGAAAAGGGATAGTCGTCGAACGAGATTAGCTGCAAATCTACCGGCATTGTTAACCCTATTTCACGTGCCGCCCTCAAAGCCCCTATTGCAATCGGGTTGCAGGCACATATGATGCCATCGGGCCGGTCTTTTTGCGTCAACAGTTCCAATGCGCCGACGTAACTTTCCTCGCTGCTTGAGTCCGTGTAACGAATGTCGTTTTCCCGCATGATCACGCCCAGATCCCTAAGCGCCGAACGCACCCCTGCCAGACGGTCATTGGACAAGCTGTGCAAGCTGTGTTTCCGGTCTACGCCTATGTAGGCTATATGCCGTGCGCCGCCGTCGGCCAAATGGCGCACGGCAATAACGCCGCCAAGGACGTTATTCGTATCCAGCCAGCACACCTGGCTTTCAAAATCCGGCTTGCCTATGACGACATGCGGGAAGATTCCCCTCGCCAGCATTGCCGCGGCGTCATCGTTGATGTCCTTGGCATGGACGATAAGGCCGTCATGGCCCCCGGCTGCCATGACGGCCTTAACTGTATCCCCGGGCTTTTCTTCGCCGGACATATCCACCAATGTGATACTGTAGCCCTTGCGGGCCAGCGCGCCATGGGCGCCGCTAAGGATCTCAAATATGTGAGAGTAGGTAAAGGCCACCCCTTTTTCCAGCTTCATTAAAAATGCTATATTGCGGGTGGAGTGCCGCTTAAAGCTGACGGCCCGGACATTCGGCGTGTAGCCCAGACGCTCTATCACCTCTCTTACTCTAATGGCGGTAGCATCTGAAATTTCGTGTGAATGATTAACCACCTTGCTTACTGTGGAAAAAGAGACCCCCGCCTCACGAGCCACATCCTTGATTGTTACAGCCATGTTATCATCCTCCTGGCGAAAATTGAGACGTCTTCTTACGACAATACTACAACGTTGTCGTAAATAAGTCAATAGGTTTTCGTTAAAATCTATTGACTATACTCCAAATAATTAATATAATATACATGTAAATAGATATGTAATTGCATGAAATATAGCCATAACGACCGAATAGGCATCTTCTTTGGTTACTATTTATTTACGAAAAATATCGAAAATATTCTTGCAGGAGGAATTTATGAAAAAGAAATTGGCACTCGTTTTAGTATTCGTGATAGTACTTGCCTTGTCTGCGTGCGGAGGCGGAGGCACGACCCCGGCAAACAACACGGGCAATCAAAATGCCTCCGCCGAATCCGCCGGTAATGCACCCGATGACGGCGCCGGCGGCAATATCAGCGGCAATCTGCTTGTCTGGTTTTCTGATAATGACAACCTGAACCAAGCCATTGGCGAGGCCTTTACCGCGAAGTATCCCAACGTTGCGATTGAGTTCGGGACATGGGATTTAGAGGCAAGTGAGAAGATGGCGCTCGCCGGCCCCGCAGGCACCGGCGCCGATGTTTTCCGCATCGCTCACAACGCTGTCATCAACAGCTTCCAAGACGGAACATCGGAACCTTTCCCTGCCGACCTGAAAGCTAAATATCAAGACGTCATGGTTGACGCCGTGCTTAGTGCGGGAATTATTGAGAATACGCTCTATGGCGCACCTATCATGATGGAAAACATTGCCTTTATCTATAACAAAGACTTGGTTGACACTCCCCCTGAAACCTTTGAAGAGATTTTTGAGTTTGCCAAAACCTATAACAATCCTTCCGCTAATCAATACGCCATGCGCTGGCAGGTTACCAGCAGCTACTTTAACCATCTTTTCCTTACCGCCTTTGGCTATCAAATTTTTGGCCCAAACGGGGACGATTACAGACAATTCGGAATTGATTCCCCAAACGTCGCCCAAGCGCTTGAATTTTTCCAAAGCCTGCGCGATGTTTTCCCAGTAAACGCCCACGACGCAAACGACGTCGACGCCGCCGAAGGCGCTTTCGCGCGCGGCGAGGTGCCTTTCTGCATTACCGGCTGGTGGCAGTTTCCGACATTCAAAGAAGCCGGCGTTAATTTTGGCGTAACTAAGTTTCCAACAATCAACGGCGTCCAGCCCCGTTGTTACTCCGGATCCCACGTATTAGCTGTTTCCAGCTATTCCCAAAATAAGGACGCCGCATTCGCTTTTGTTGATTTTTGCGTTTCAGAAGAAGGCGCGACAATCATGTACAATTTGTCAAGCAGCCTTCCTGCCCTTAAAGACCCCTCAGGCATCCCGGGTCTTAGTGACGACGAACATATGATGGGCGTCATAGAACAGGCCCCGTATGCCGACCCCGTGCCCTCTATCCCGGAAATCAACTTTACATGGGATACCCTTAAGAATTTATATACTTATGTCTGGGACGGTTCGATGACCATTGAGGATGCCCAGACCAAAACCATGGAAGACTATGAGATACAGTTAAACGCCATAGGCAAATCCATGAATGACCCGGCAAATGAATAACCGGCTGGTTTGAAACTGCGGGCCACGGCTAATTTACGCAAACGAAGCGCCAGATAGCCGCGGCCCAATTTCATTTGTTTTGGAGGAATGGAAGGGAAGGTTGTCATGAAAATTGTAGCGGCGTTGTGTTCCGCTGTTATATGGGGCAGCGGACAGGTTATAAATAAGCAGAGGTTCAAGGGGCTTGTGTTTTTCGCGATTCAATGTATACTTGTACTTATCGAGCTTTCAACCGGCACCTTAAACGTACTGGCCGGCCGCGCGGAAGCTGCCTTCCGCAACTGCGGCTATTTTACAAAGGGCCTTTGGGGGCTTGTCACCTTGGGCGAAATACCTAGGCCGGACTCTTCCGTTTTGGTATATGACCACTCAATCATACTCATGGTTACCGGTCTTCTCTCCACAGTCATATTGCTGCTCTTCGGCATGGTCTGGATATGGAACATCCGGGACGCTTACCGTTCCAGGGCGCAAATTGAGAAGGGGAACATAGTCAGTAGCGCTTCTTATATTAAAAGCCTATGGGAAAATTCATTTGAATATATTATGGTAATGCCCGGTGCGATAGTGGTTCTGTTTATCTCTTTGATACCGGTGTTGTTTACCCTCCTCCTTACATTTACCAACTATAACCAAGGTACGATGCCTCCAAAGCAGCTCCTTGATTGGACGGGTTTTAAAACCTTTGCTGATTTATTTAAAATTCCGATTTGGGGATATACCTTCGCCAGTGTCCTCGTTTGGACGGCAGTGTGGGCGTTTGCGGCCACTTTCTTGGCTTATGGGTTAGGGTTACTGCAAGCGGTTTTAATTAACGCCAAGGGTATCCGGTTCAAGGCGGCATGGCGCGCGATTTATATTTTGCCGTGGGCCGTGCCCGCATTAGTTTCGCTGCTTGTTTTCAAGGTTATGTTTAATAGGGAGGGCGCGTTTAACGAATTGCTGCTGAGCGCAGGCATTATTAAACAAGCCATCCCCTTTTTAAGCAATGCCGGCTGGGCCAGGACAATTGTTATATTAACGGGCACATGGCTGGGGTTTCCGTACTTTATGGCGCTAATATCGGGCGTCATGACTTCAATTTCCCCGGAGTTGTATGAAGCCGTGGAGATTGACGGCGGCAGCGGCTGGAATAAGTTCAGGCATATATCGCTTCCGGTAATCCTGACAGCTACCGCGCCGCAGATTGTAATGCAAATAACCTTCAATTTCAACAACTTCGGCGCGATATATTTTCTTACAGGTGGTAACCCGCCCAATCCCAATTACCAATTTGCGGGCGCTACCGACATATTGATTTCCTGGATATTCCAGCTTACCTTGACGAATCGGATGTACAACTATGCGGCCGCAATCACGATACTGATTTTCATTGTTATTTCCACATTCAGCGCAATCAACCTGATGAGGTCGCGCGTTTACAAGGAGGATTAGGGAGTGAAGAAGAAAACAAATAAGCTGGCGATAGCAAAATCAATTCTGACGAGAGCGCTGATTTATATCGAGTTGCTGATGGTTGTCGTCATCGTCCTGTATCCCATTTTGTGGGTCATAGGCTCGTCATTTAATCCCATAAATAGTGTAGGAAGGGCCAGTATAATCCCTCAAAACGCGACTTTTGACAATTATATCACATTATTTACAAAAACCGGATATGTAAGCTGGTTCCTTAATACCGGGTATATAGCGGTAATGACCATGGTTTTCTCGGTTCTGGTTAACACCCTGACGGCGTTTGTTCTTGCCCGGTTCCGGTTTAAAGGAAGAAAGGCCGGAATGCTTTTGGTAATGATTCTGCAAACTTTCCCCCCCTATATGAGTATGACCGCCCTGTATATGGTCGCTCTGAACTTTGGCATGCTCGACAATCTGAATATGCTTGTCATCATTTATGTGGCGGTGGGTATCCCCATCAATATCTGGCTTGCCAGAGGGTATCTGCTTAATCTGCCAAGGTCTATTGACGAGGCCGCGTATATCGACGGCGCGTCAAAGCTCCAGGTTTTTGCAAGAATCATACTGCCGCTGTCGGTCCCCATCGTCTCGTTTATCGCCCTCACCAGCTTCATGCTGCCATGGATGGACTACATGCTGCCCCGGCTCCTTATAGGCTCGGTTGAAAAGCAAACCGTCGCTATGGGGCTTTATAATATGGTAGACATTGTGAAGAACCAAACCCAGTATAGCATCACGACTTTCTGCGCCGGGGCGGTGCTGCTCGCGGTGCCGATTACCATACTGTATGCGGTTTTCCAGAGATTCCTGATTACGGGTGTTGCGTCCGGCGCGAACAAGGGCGAGTAATACGAATCCCATTAACGATAGATTAAGGCGGGGCTGGCCATGAACCAAAAGGATTATCTTTACGCCGCGGCGCTTTGTTTAGGAAAGCCGTACCCATTTATTGTTTTAGCTTCCCGCATAAAGCGGAGATATGTAATCCTACACTTTATGCTCATTTTCTGTCTGTTATTTATTCCGGTGTTCACCTTGGCAGTAAGGACGCAGCCCGACCAGCTATATACGAGGGCGTTTTCCCAAGGCTTCGAGAACGCGGCTATTATATATTATAATACGGAACGCTTTTCACCGGAAAAAACAACCTATGGCCGGCCTGCCGTTTATGTGTTCGACGATTTTGTGGTGTATACCGATCCTAACATCACCCTATCCGCCCCGGCCGAGTTCTTTGTTTCCGGCGAGCTGTCGCGCCCTTTCGGTGAAGTGTTCAGCATGATAGCGGTTTATAATATGTATATCCCGCGTTTTTTGCTGCCCATACTGATGATCGCCTTTTTCATTTTGCTTGTATTGCAGCTTTTCTTTTATCTAATGTCAGCATTTTTCCTGGGAATATCCAGAATGGCCTCAACGCGGTTTGATTTTGGCGAAAGGGTAAGAATCGTAATCATGAGTTCTCTTTTCCCGGCCTTGATAAGCATGGCGGTTGGATTTATCCTTCCGGCCGTACATATCGTTTTATTTCAGATGGTTAATCTACTGATGCTGTTCTACTTATCCAAAAGATACGATAAAAAGGAAAGGGAGCTGTTTTTAACAGCCTAACAACCACAGACAACTCGTATTACGAGATGCCTTGGTGTTTTGTTTCCAAATATGTTATACGGAATGGAGGTTAATATGCAAATCAGCTTAGATAGATTTCCGGGAGGAAAATTAAAAGCGCTCACGATGAGTTATGATGATGGAGTACACGACGACATCAGGCTTACCCAAATATTTAACAAATATGGAATCAAAGGGACTTTTCATATAAATGCCGGATTGTTTGGAGAAGATTCGTGGTCGAGATTATCCGAAAGTGAAATAAAGAAAGTATATGAGGGCCATGAAATATCCGCGCATGGATATACACATCAGGCATTAGCAGCCATTCCCGACGAAGGGATCATATCAGAGGTTATGCGCGACAGGGAAAAGCTCGAAGAAATTACAAAAGAACCCATACGCGGAATGTCGTATGCGTTTGGCTCAATGAACAGCAGTGTCGCAAATATGCTGCGTATGCTTGGGGTAGAATACTGCCGCATGGTTCAAACGACAGGCGGCTTCGGGCTTCCTGATGATTTTTTACAGTGGCAGGGCACGTGTCACCATAACGACAATCTGCTTGCGTATGGAGACAAGTTCTTATCACAAAACCGGTATCAACTTATGTATGTATGGGGGCACAGTTATGAATTTGACAACGATAACAACTGGGAACTCATCGAAGAATTCTGCGAAAAAATGGGCGGGCGCGATGATATATGGTATGCCACGAATATCGAAATCTGCGATTATGTAAAAGCAATACGCGCATTGAGGTTTACGGTAAAGCAAGACGTTGTATTAAATCAGTCGGCATCTGATGTATGGATTTCAGTTGACGGCAATCCCGTGGAAATCAAAAGCGGAGAGACAGTACAGTTATCGAAATTATAAAACGAGGTGGTATTTTCTATGGATATTACAATCAATGAATATCCGGGCAAAAATTCCATAACGTATGGCAAAGTTGTTACTTTCAATATGTCTATAGAAGCGTATCCTGACAAAAGGGTACGCACAATCCGCGTGTGGCTTCCCGAAAGCTACGACGGGAAACAGCGTTTTCCCGTTTTATACATGCACGATGCGCAAAATCTGTTCGACGGCTTTGACAGCCCCAGCGGTGTGACGCTAGGAAATTGGCACGTCAACCGCGAAATGGAATTGCTGGAAAGAGAAGGCTTGCCCGCAATTATAGTCGGGGTAGACAACAGCCCGGAACGCTTTTCGGAGCTGTGCCCCGATATTCCCGTCAACCCAGATATGTATACGATGTTTAACCTGCCAGATGGATTTAAATCCACAGGCAGCCTATACGCCGAATTTATGGCGGATCAGCTAAAGCCTTTTGTTGACGAAAGATTTCTGACGCTTCCCGATACGGCGAATACAGCCGTCGGGGGCGCTTCTATGGGCGGGCTGATATCGCTTTACATGCTGCTCAAATATTCCGGTATTTACAGCAAAGCGATGGTGTTTGCCCCATATTTTATGGCGCACACTGAGCATGATATTTTGAGTAGGCTACAGTCATATGATTATACCAAGCTACGTGAAAGCCGAATTTTTATTTTTCATGGCGGACAGGATCTTGACGCATTAACCTGGCCGTATGCGCATGTTGTGTATAAAACAATGAGGGATAAATGCATGGACGATACGCATCTTGCATTGCTTTACGATTCCCGCCAGCCACATTATGAATCAGCGTGGCAAAAATACTTTGCCGAAGCCTTCCGTTACCTGTTCATGCAGGATAAATGAAAGAATAAGAGGCGCGGTTTGCACGCTTAATCAAAAATGATGTCCGAAAACTTTTTAACCTTCGATATCTTGCCCGACAATCGCTGCAACGCATTCAGCATTGGATTCTTTGGCGGCGTGAACATCAAATTACTGCTATGTGGCATCACTGGAATAAATCGATTTTACAGCTGTAATACTAAAAGGAGTGTACCCTCATGGAAAGAACATGGTGGAAGGAAAGCGTCATCTACCAGATTTATCCGCGCAGCTTTTACGATTCAAACGGCGACGGCAACGGCGACCTTGCGGGCGCCACGGCAAAGCTTGATTACTTGAAAGACCTAGGTATCGACATCATCTGGCTTTCGCCGATATTCAAGTCGCCGAACCACGACAACGGCTACGACATAAGCGATTACCGCGCCATAATGGACGAATTCGGCACTATGGAGGATTTCGGCCGTTTGCTAAGCGAAGCCCATGCGCGCGGGATTAAGATTATGCTTGACTTAGTCGCGAACCACACTTCCGACGAGCATCCGTGGTTTATCGAAAGCCGCAAATCACGCGACAACGCGTACCGGGATTACTACATCTGGCATGACGGCAAAAACGGCGGGCCTCCGAACAACTGGGAGTCGTTTTTCGGCGGGCCGACATGGGAATACGACGACAAAACAGGTCAGTATTACATGCACCTGTTCGTGAAGCAGCAGCCCGACTTAAACTGGGAAAACCCGGACGTCCGCCACGAAATCTACGACATGATGAAGTGGTGGTTCGACAAGGGCGTCGACGGCTTTCGCATGGACACCGTCAATATGTACTCAAAGGCGCCGGGATTCCCGGACGGCGAGCCTATCCCCGGGACACCGTATGGCGATAAATCCCCACACATGCACAACGGTCCCCGCATACACGAGTTTCTCAAGGAGATGAACCGTGAGGTCCTGTCAAAATATGATATCGTAACAGTCGGAGAAGCCCCTGAAACCTCGGTTGAGGACGCTATCCTCTACACCGGCTTTGACCAGGGCGAGCTCAACATGGTATTCACGTTCGAGCATATGTGGACTGATTATCAAAACGCAACGCAATGGTGCGACTTAAAATTCGACCTTGTAAAGCTCAAAAATGCACTCTCAAGCTGGCAGACAGGGCTTCATGAAAAAGGCTGGAACAGCCTTTACTGGAACAACCACGACCAGCCGCGCGTCGTTTCGCGCTTTGGCGACGACGGCGAATACCGCGAGGTTTCCGCCAAGATGCTTGCCGCGTGCCTTCACATGATGCAGGGAACGCCGTACATCTACCAGGGCGAGGAGCTCGGCATGACGAACGTCGCGTTTTCGGGCATTGACGATTACGACGATGTGGCCACGGTAAACGCATACCGCGAGTATACTGAGAACCGCGGCGTTTCACACGGCGATATGATGCGGTATATCCACCAGACGAGCCGCGACAACGCAAGAACCCCAATGCAGTGGGACAATACTGAAAACGCGGGGTTCACAACCGGTAAGCCGTGGCTTAAGGTCAACCCGAATTATCCTGTGATTAACGCAAAAGCGCAGGTCAATGACCCGGATTCGGTTTTCGGCTTTTACAAAAAGCTGATACGGCTGCGGAAAGAACATCCGGTTATCGTTTACGGCGATTATGAATTGCTTCTGCCGGATCACCCCGCCATCTTCGCGTACTTAAGGAAGCTTGGCGGCGAAACGCTCCTGACTGTTTGCAGCTTTCAAAAAGAATGTGTAGAATTTTCAGTTCCCGATATACTCCCTCTTGAAAAAGCAAAGCTTCTGCTTTCAAACTACGATTCGCCCGACATAACGCGCACTTTTACTTTGCAGCCATATGAAGCGAGGGTTTACCTGTTCGCTTAAGCAACAACCAGCTTGATAAAGCCGCCTGATTAAACGCAGGCGGCCTTTTGCGCCTTATGCCGGTTGTTATAGTCAATAATGAACTATATCAATAATCGTGGATTTTTCATTTAATTTGTGATATTATCAGTATATCAAAGCTAGAAATAAGGTGTGTGGGCAATGAAAAAAGGATTTGCTGAAAAACGTCTTAAGCAGGCAAATGTTTTGAGCGTCAGGGGAAATATCCTTACCCCCATGATTTTGTTGACAGTCATATGTGCCGCCGCTATACTCATGTCGTCCATATTGCTGTTTCGAATGGAGCTTGATCATTCTATAAACGATAAAATAAACGTCGCGTCAGTGGTTGCGGAAAATAAAATCGCAAGCTTCAAATCGCAGTCGCATATGGCGGCCATTATCATGGCGGGCAATAAAGAGTTGATCGGTGCGATAAAAAGCAATGACCGCGATAAAATACTTGCGGCGGCGATAAAATTACCGGACCCGGCAAAAGTGGATTTTTGCGCCGTGCTTGACAGCGAGGGTACGGTTTTGGCAAGGACGCATGACCCGGAAAGATACGGCGACAGCCTTGTTTTAGAGAATAATGTGGCGGCGGCCCTTGCCGGCAAAACAGAAACCTTCATCGAGCACGGCACATCCATGCTCCTTTCGGTGCGCACCGGCGCGCCGGTATACGATGAAGACGGAAGCATTATCGGCGTTGTGACTTTGGGGTACAGGCTTGATACCGAAGACTTTATAAAAAAGCTAAAAGCTGAAACAGGCTGCGAGGCTACGATTTTCCTCGGCGACGAGCGCATTGCCACAACAATTACCGATGAAAGCGGAACATACGCCATAGGGACAACTGCCGAGGCCGACGTCAGCGAAAGGGTGCTTAACGGAGAGCCTTATGTTGGCAGGCTTAATGTTTTAGGCAGGGAGATAGCCGCTAAATATACCCCGTTATACGGTGTGGACGGTGAGATAGTAGGAATGATGCTTGTCGGCAAATATACCGATGAGGATATGGGCAAAATGATATTTTTTGTCACAAGCGGGGCGCTTATAACACTTCTGATACTTGCGGCGGTTATCATAATCGCTATATTTATTACAAAAACGATAGACCTCAGATTGGAAAACATGAACCGTACCGCACATGAAGCGGAAGCTCTAACGCAGAAAATGCTTAACACGGCCCCATTTGTTGTGACCATTTTCAATACAGGGCTTGAGGTAATCAACACAAATGAGGCGGCGGAAAGGCTCTTTGATCTTTCAGACAGGATGGAATATGTCAAAAGATTTTTCGAGTTTTCTCCCGAATATCAACCGGACGGCAAGCTTTCAAGGGGAAAAGCCCTCGAGCATATAAAACGGGCTTTTGAAGACGGGCACTTCCGTTTTGAATGGATACACCAAAAATTAAACGGCGAGCTAATACCGTGTGAGATTATGCTTATGCGGGTCGATAACAGGGGTGAGCCTATAGTCGTGGGATACTCGCGCGATCTCAGGGACGAAAAGAAAATGCTCTTGGAAATGCGCGAATCTGAAGAGCGTATACAGCTATTGCTCGATACCGCCCCGTTTGGTATAAACTTTATTAATGAACACTGGCAAAACCTTGTCGTAAACAAAGAAGCGCTGCGTCTGCTTGGGCTTTCCTGCGCGCAGGAGTATATAGACAAGTTCAAGGGAGAGATATCTCCTGAATACCAGCCCGACGGAAGGCTGTCCTGCGAAAAAGGCCCTCAGATGATCAAAAAAGCATTTGATGAAGGCTATGTCCGCTATGAGTGGATGCACAAAAAGCCTGACGGCGAGCCGCTTCCCTGCGAGGTTACGATGGTGCGCACAAAACATAAGGGCAATTATGTCCTCGCGGGATACACCCGCGATTTGCGCGCGGAAAAAGAAATGTTAAAGCAAATACGCGAAGCCGACAGAAACAGGCAGGCGCTTCTTGAATCAATGGAAACCATGATTGTGATAACCGGGCTTGAGGACGACAAAATCATTTATATGAATGAAAGAATGAAAGAGACGCTCGGTTTTGACGACAGTATAGTCGGCGATGTATGCTGGAAACATTTTAATCAGGATATGGATGGGCGATGTGGTATATGTCCCAAGAATAATCCCGAATTTACGGGAGAAACGTACCCATGGGAGTTTCACAACCCGAATATAAACAGGGATTTCAGAATCGTCAGCAGTATTATCGACTGGCCTGACGGCTCAAAAGTATTTTTGGAGCAAATCAACGATATAACCGAACTAAAGGCCGCTATCGCGGAAAAGAACGCCCTTATTAACCTGTCGAATACGCTAAACGGATTGGACTCCATGATAAGCGTTACCGACCCGGATACGGATGAGCTTCTCTTTATGAACGACACAATGAAACGGATCTTTAGGATCGAGGGCGACTACACCGGTCAAAAGTGTCATGAAACTTTGTGGAATTTCGATAAAAGATGCGCGTTTTGTCCTTGCGACAGATTGGATGTCAATCCTGACGATGTAGTCATATGGGAGGAGATGCACGGAACATCGAGCCGTATATACCGCAGCTATTCCAGATACATCGACTGGCCCGGAAAGAAAAAGGTTCATTTGCAAAACGCAATCGATATAACGGATTTAAAACAAACACAAAACGATCTTGCAAACCAGAACCTGCGGCTCAACCTTTTGGTAAGCAGCATGAATGTCGGGTTGTGGGACAGATTCATCGATCTTAGCGCGGAATTTGCAGACGGCGAAACTGAAATCTGGTGGTCCTGCGAGTTTCGTAAATTGCTTGGATTTTCCGATGAAAACGACTTTCCCAATAAAATCAGCAGCTGGCTTGACAGGGTCCACCCGGATGATCTTAGCAACACGATCGCTATTATGGAAGCGCATTTAGGCGACAAAACCGGAAAAACGCCGTATGACGTAATAAACCGGATGAGACTTAAAAACGGGCAGTACAGATGGTTTCGCTCTTTTGGAACTACGCTCAGGGATGACGAGGGCAATCCGCTGCGTGTAGCCGGAGCGACCGAAGACATAACCGAGCGTATAGAGGCCGAACGTGAAATCGCGGAAAAGAACGAATTGAATCAAATCATGTTCAACAATGCGCCGGTCGGACTGACCGTTTATGGCGAAAATAATAAATTCATTGACTGTAACGAAAATGTCTTGAAAATGTTCGGCGCAACAAAGGAATTTTACAGCGTATTTTTCGGAAGCAAAGTATTTTCGCCCGAATACCAGCCCGACGGCTCAAAATCAATTGAAAAAGCTTATGATATAATAAAGCGGGTCATGAACGGCGAAATCATTAAAACCGAGTGGCTCCACAGTACGCCAACCGGCGATCCTTTGCCTGTCGAGCTTACGATGACGCGCGTAAAGCAGGGCGATGAATATGTCGGGCTTAGCTATGTATATGATATGCGCAAGCAAAACAAGCTCAAAGAGGAGCTGAAATCCGCGCTTTATAAAGCGGAAATCGCCAATAAGGCAAAAAGCGCATTTTTAGCGAACATGAGCCATGAGATACGCACGCCGATGAACGCGATACTCGGCATCACCGAAATGCAGCTGCAAAACGAGGCGCTATTGCCCCAGACAGAGGAAGCGTTGGGGAAAATATATGAATCGGGAAACCTGCTGCTAAATATCATCAACGACATCCTCGACCTTTCAAAGATTGAAGCGGGCAAGCTGGAGGTTTTGCCTGTGAAATACGATATTCCAAGCCTGATTAACGACGTTGTGCAGCTTACAAGCCTGCGATATGAAAGCAAACCGCTTAAATTTAACCTTGAATTAGATAAAGATACGCCGATAAATCTAATCGGCGACGAGCTGCGGATAAAACAGGTGCTCAACAATATACTTTCAAACGCGTTCAAGTATACGGAAAAGGGCACGGTTTCGCTGTCCGTGTTCCCGGAAGCGGAAAAGGACGGCGGGAAAGTCGTTATCGTTTTCCGTATCGGCGACACGGGACAGGGTATGACGCCGGAACAGCTTGGCACGCTGTTCGACGAGTATACACGCTTTAATATCGAGGCAAACAGGACTACCATCGGCACGGGGCTTGGCATGGGCATTACGAAACGGCTCCTTGACCTGATGGACGGCGAGATATTTGTGGAAAGCGAAGTCGGCAAGGGCTCCGTGTTTACCGTAAGGATTCCGCAAAAGCGCGTCGATCAGGCGGTGTGCGGGCCGGAGATTG
>WRLK01000055.1 GCA_009777635.1 Oscillospiraceae bacterium
CCGGAGCGCATAATTCGCCAATCTTATTACCGCGTGACGTTAAGCCCGTATTCCCCTGCCCTGCTTTTGGAGCTTGGGTTTATGAGCAACCCTCTTGAATACGAGCGCGCGGCGTCCGGCATCGAGACCGAAAGGGCTGCGAAAGCCATTTTCGATGGGATCAGGCGTGCGCTGATGTAGCGTCAACAGTCCACTTAATAAAAAAACCGGAGGCTTCAAGCGAAGCCTCCTTTGTTTTATTTTTTACGTAAGCGCTCGTATTTATTTTTTGTGGCCAGCCCGCCGCGGATATGCCGTTCCGATTTATTTTGTTCAAGCACAAGCTTTACTTGCTTGTATAGCGCTTCGTTTATTGTCTTTAGACGTTCCGATACATCTTTATGTACTGTGCTTTTCGATATATTAAACTTTTTTGCCGTTTGTCTTACCGTCGCGTTATGCTCAATGATATATAACGCCAAGCTAACTGCTCTTTCTTCGGGCAATCCTTTCAAAACACAAACCCCTCCCTCAAGCATATATGCTAATATATATGCGCACATGGGCTCGTTATATGTTATAATTTATTTTGTAAGGGAGTTGATGTAAATGTTTAAGATAGGATGCCATTTATCGGCGTCGAAAGGGTTCCTTGCAATGGGAAAGGAAGCCGTTTCAATCAAAGCCAACACGTTTCAGTTTTTCACAAGGAACCCGCGCGGCGGCAACGCAAAAGAAATCGATACCTGCGATATCGCCATGTTCATGCGGTATTGCGAAGAAAACGGAATCGGGCGGATTCTGGCGCATGCTTCGTATACAATGAACCTTTGCTCCGATAAGGAGGGCATTCAAAAATTTTCGATCGAAATGCTATCGGATGACCTTGCGCGTATGGAGCATCTGCCCGGGAATTTATATAACTTCCATCCCGGCAGCCATGTCGGGCAGGGCGCAGACGCAGGCATACAGCTTATCGCGGACGCGCTAAACTTAGTTCTTACGCCGGAGCAGTCCACAACCGTGCTGCTTGAAACGATGGCCGGTAAAGGCAGCGAGATCGGCGGGCGCTTTGAGGAGCTCCGATCGATTATCGACAAGGTTAAGCTTAACGGCAAGCTGGGCGTATGCCTTGACACCTGCCACGTAAACGACGCGGGCTACGACGTCACAAACCATTTAGACGACGTGCTTTGTGAGTTTGACAAGGTTATCGGGCTTGAGCGCCTTTTTGCCATCCATCTAAACGACAGCAAAAATCCGTTTAAAAGTCACAAGGACCGGCATGAGGTCATCGGCGGCGGCACAATCGGAATAGATGCAATCGCTAAAATCATAAACCATAAAAAGCTTCGGGGCCTTCCGTTTCTGCTTGAAACCCCGAACGAGCTTGACGGCTACGCAAAAGAAATCGCGCTTTTGAAGACATACAGGAAACCGGATTTATTGTAAAATAAAGTAAATATTTCCGATTCGCAGCCGATATATGAGGTATAAGAGGTTTGCGGGGAGGAAAAACCGTGATTATCCAGCATAACATTCCGGCAATGAACTCCCACAGGCAACTGGGAATCAACAACGGCGCAACGTCGAAGAACCTTGAAAAGCTGTCGTCCGGCTTCAGGATCAACCGCGCAGGCGACGACGCGGCGGGCCTTGCAATTTCCGAGAAGATGCGCGGGCAAATCCGCGGTCTTGCGCAAGCGACCCAGAACGCGCAAAACGGCATCTCGCTGATTCAAACTGCAGAGGGTGGCCTCAACGAGACCCACGCGATTTTGCAGCGTATGCGCGAGCTTGCGGTACAGTCGGCAAACGGCACGTACAAGGACGAGGTTGACCGTGAAAACATCGCGAAGGAAGTCACGGCCCTCAAATCCGAGATAGACAGAATCGCCTCCAGCACGCACTACAACGGCATCCATCTCCTGAACGGTACAATGGGCGGCGTGTCCGCGAAGCTTAACGTTGATCCAACGTTGGCCTTTCACACGTTCAACGTCAACGGGACAGATATGGAGATCTCACACACGATTAGGTATCTTCTCAACGGCTCCGCCACAAGCACCACTGGATTCGGTGTTGGCGCAGCAGGCAGCAGCGCCGGGGTGGACGACCTGAGAGAAACCCTTTTGGCGGGCGGCGTGGAAGTGACCATCACCGTAAAAGTGCTTGATGGCGCAACTGTAGCAAGTATTCAAATCGGCGACAAATCCTACACGACAATACCCGGCGACGCCGCGGGCGCCAACAGGCTTTACGACGCCAATGGCGACTACATAGGTCAACTTCACGGGTTCAATCCCGCAAGCGCAATAGAAGGCGTATTGTCCGGTATAAGAATTGTTAACCAGTTTATACCGCCGGGTGGGGGGAATGCCGTTTGGAATGGCCTTTTGGCGGCCGACGGCGCTCTGCTCGCCCAAAATTCCTCGAAGCTGGTATTCCAAATCGGCGCGAACGGCTCCGCCGACCAGAGGGTTGGGCTGCGCGTCCCCAACATGAGCTCCGGCGCACTGGGAAATGCCACCGGCTCGGTCAACACCATCAGGGTAGATACCCGTGAAAAAGCGAACGACGCCATCAAGGTCATCAACGACGCTATGAATCAGGTATCCGGCGTCCGCGCAGACCTCGGCGCGCTGCAAAACCGCCTTGAGCATACGGTCAACAACCTCGGCGTAACCCGGGAGAACCTCCAGAATGCAGAAGCCTCCATCCGCGACGTGGACATGGCAAAAGAGATGATGGAGTTCACGAAAAACAACATCCTCGTACAGGCCTCGCAGACCATGCTCGCCCAGTCCAACCAGCTCCCGCAGGGGGTTTTGCAGTTGTTGCGGTGAAATGGAAAGAATGTCCCACAACGAGCATTAGAACACATAAAAAGCGGAAGCACCGTCACGGCGCTTCCGCTTTTTTATACCTGTACCCTATTTTACGCTTGTGGTTCCTGCTGCGTTTTTTCGGTGTTTTTCTTTTCCATCGCTATCAGCGCGTCCCGCCTTGACAGGTTGATTCTGCCCTGCGAATCAATCTCCGTGACCTTTACAAGCACCTCACTGCCAATGGATACGACGTCCTCGACCTTTTCAACGCGCTGTGTGTCAAGCTTCGAGATATGCACAAGGCCCTCCTTGCCGGGGGCGATTTCGACAAACGCGCCGAAAGGCATAAGCCTTGTCACCTTGCCCTTGTAGAACGAGCCGACCTCCGGGTCCTCGGCGATTGTTTTGATTACCTGAACGGCGCGGCGCGCGTTGTCAATGTTTGTGGAAAGCACGAATACGCTGCCGTCGTCCTCGATATCAATCTTAACGTCGTTTTCGGCGCAAATCCTCTGGATGACCTTGCCGCCGGAGCCGATAACCTCGCGTATCTTATCGGGATGAATCGTAAGCGTCAGCATCTTCGGCGCGAACTCGGAAAGCTCCTTGCGCGGCTCGGGGATTGCTTTTAGCATAACGTCGTCAAGGATATGCTCCCTTGCCGTTTTACATTTTTTAAGCGCTTCTTCGATTATATCATACGTAAGGCCGTCGATCTTGATATCCATCTGTATTGCCGTGACGCCCTTGTGCGTTCCGCCGACCTTGAAATCCATGTCCCCGAAGAAATCCTCAAGCCCCTGTATGTCAACCATCGTCATCCAGCGGTCGCCCTCCGTGATAAGCCCGCAGGAAATCCCGGCGACAGGCGCTTTAATCGGAACGCCCGCGTCCATGAGCGCAAGTGTCGAGCCGCAAATCGCGCCCTGCGAAGTCGATCCGTTCGAGGAAAGGACCTCCGAAACAAGCCGCAGCGCATACGGGAACTCCTCAACGCTCGGGATAACGGGCTCCAGTGCTTTCTCGGCTAGTGCGCCGTGCCCGATTTCGCGACGGCCGGGGCCTCTCGACGGCCTTGTCTCGCCGACGGAGTAGCTCGGGAAGTTATATTGGTGCATATATCTCTTATTTTCCTGGCTGTCAAGCCCGTCAAGGCGCTGCGCGTCGCTGACAGGGCCCAGTGTTGCAATCGTCAGCACCTGCGTCTGCCCTCTCGTGAACATGCCGGAGCCGTGAACCCTCGGTATCAGCTTAACTTCAGCGTCAAGCCGGCGGATTTCATCCATGCCGCGGCCGTCAACTCGCTTTTGCTCGTCCAAAAGCCAGCGGCGGACTATATGCTTTTGCAAATAATAAATGCATTCGTCTATCATGGAGGTTTGCTCGGGATATTCCGCGTCATATTCCGCGTGTATCTCATTCTTTATTGGAGCAAGCCTTTCCTCGCGGATATTCTTGTCGTTTGTGTCAAGGGCGTACTTTACCTTGTCGCCGTAGGAAGCAAGCATTTTGTTAAACATATCTTTATCGACATGAATCGGCTCGAACGCGATCTTTTTCTTGCCAATTTGGGCCGTGACATCGTCGATAAACGCAATCATTTTTTTTGCTTCGGCGTCGCCTGCCTTTATGGCTTCCATCATTATATCCTCGGGAACCTGGTTCGCGCCCGCCTCGATCATACAGACCTTATCCCTTATCGAGACGACGGTTAATTGCAAATCGCTTTTGCCGCGCTGTTCTTCGTTCGGGTTTACGATGATTTCGCCGTCGACAAGGCCGACGTTCACGCCCGCGATCGGGCCGTTCCACGGGATGTCGGAAATGGAAAGCGCCAAGGATGTCCCGATCATACCGGCAATTTCCGGTGAATGGTCCTGGTCGCATGACATAACGGTCATGACGACAGTGACGTCGTTTCGCATACCGTCGGGAAACAGCGGGCGTATCGGCCTGTCCACCATGCGGGATGAAAGTACGGCCTTCTCGCTCGGGCGGCTTTCGCGTTTTAAGAATGAGCCGGGTATTTTGCCTACCGAGTACATTTTTTCCTCAAAATCAACCGACAGCGGGAAAAAATCCATTCCCTCGCGCGGTTTTTCAGACATCGTGACGTTCACAAGCACCGTCGTATCGCCGTAGCGCACAAGGCACGAGCCGTTTGAAAGCTCGCACATCTTGCCTGTTTCAAATAATATTTTTTCACCGGCAAACGTAGTTTCAAAGGTTTTAAAATTTTCAAACATCATATTTCCTCCAAATTTTCAATTTATATCTTGGCCTGCAATGATGTTTTAGCAATAAATCCAACCTTTTCTATTGGAACCAATCCTCAATACGCAAAGCACCACCTCATTGAAGATATGTTCTTAAAAAGGCTCGATTCACTGCTAAACATACATTGCCTATATTAAAACAAAATACTGGGTTGAACGGAGCAAAATTCCACCCCGTTCAACCCCATATTTTGGTAAAGTCCTTACTTCCTGATGCCGAGCTTTGCGATAATTGTGCGGTAACGCTCAATATCCTTTTTCTTGAGATAATTGAGCATGCCTCTTCTGTGCCCGACCATCTTCAAAAGCCCGCGGCGGCTGTGATGGTCCTTCTTATGGATTTTAAGATGCTCCGTCAGATCATTGATTCTTCTTGTAAGGATTGCGATTTGTACCTCCGGCGAACCGGTGTCGCCGTCATGGAGCTTATTTTGATCAATTACGGCGGTTTTTTCTTCCTTTAACAGCATATTCTCACCTTCTAAAATATTCCCCATCTAAGAAAAAGGCGGGTGAATCCCAAAATTCGGGCTTTATCCTAAATCCTGGACTGGGGTTGAATGAATGCGCCCCGATAATCAGAGCACAAGTAAGTATATCATAACAATTTATGCTTGTAAAGCCAATTTTTCCAAAACATTAAAACATTAAAATAAAAATCGGGCCGGAGTAGTTAAACACTATCCGGCCGCTTGGTTTTACACCTTGAAAGCAAACGCGTTACAGCCACTTTATCGGGGCTAATTTCAATTTTCTATGCAATCTGTAAAAGAAAGCATTAAGCAGTGCAAAACCAATATTATTGTTAAGCGCATTTTAAAAAATATACAAGCAATATTACACTTGTCAAAAAATGACTGTTTGCGAATAAATTCTAATAATTTGTTCATACTAACCTTGCGGACTGTTCTGTGATCGGACAGTTTTCGTGGTTTTTAACGCATATTTTATTAAAATATATAGGAGTGAAGCTATTATGTTGGATAAGATAGCTCTTATCTTTGTCGTAATAGGCGCACTGAATTGGGGGCTTGTCGGCCTTTTCCAATTTGATATCGTTGCGTTTATGTTCGGCGGCACCGGCGCTATTTTAAGCCGCATTGTCTATACCCTCATAGCGCTTGGCGGAATTTGGGCGATTTCATTGCTTTTCCGCGATACCGAAAGCTCCCACGTCAGGGATTAGCCTTTTGCATAAAAACCTAGGCGGCCTTTTGTGTTATCAGAAGGCCGCTTACGTTTTTTATATCAACGCTTTTGTATCCTTTGCGATCGTAAGCTCCTCGTTTGTTGGGATAACAAAAACCTTTACCTTTGAACCCGGTTTTGTCAGCTCCGCTTCAGTCCCGTGGATTTCCACATTTTTGGCTTCGTCAAAATCAACGCCTAAAAACTGAAGCCCACGGCATACGCCGATACGCGTTTCCGATGAGTTCTCGCCAATTCCGCCTGTAAATACGATGGCGTCTACCCCGCCCATCGCGGCGGCATACGCGCCGATAAACTTTTTAATGCCGTACTGCTGCATATTAAGCGCAAGCTTTGCGCGCGCATTTCCCTCTTTAGAGGCGGCTACCAGATCGCGCTGGTCGCTTGTTATGCCGCTGATTCCGGCATAGCCGGATTTTTTATTCAGCAAATCATTGACGGCCTGTGAGGTGAGCCCCTCTTTTTCTTCGATGAACATCACGACCGACGGATCGATTGAGCCGCAGCGGGTACCCATGATCACGCCGTCAAGCGGCGTAAAGCCCATGGTCGTGTCAACGGATTTTCCACCTTTAACCGCTGTAAGGGACGAGCCGTTACCTAAATGGCAGGTGATGACGTTAAGCTCCTCAAGCGGTTTTTCCATCATTTCGGAAAGCCTTGCGCTCACATAACGGTGGCTTGTGCCGTGAAATCCGTATTTGCGGATATGGTGCTTTTCATAAAGCTCGTAAGGAATTGCGTACATATACGCGTGCTTTGGTATCGACTGGTGGAAAGACGTATCGAACACCGCGACCTGCGGCACCGACTGATCAAATATTTTCTGGCATGCGCGGATCGCCATAATATTCGCGGGATTGTGAAGCGGCGCCAACGGGTTTAGTTCTTCGAGCTTTTTGAGCATATCCTCCGTTATCAGCGCGGATTCGCTGAAGTATTCACCGCCCTGTACAACCCGGTGACCGACGGCGCTGATTTCGCCGACGTCGGAGATAACCGCGCGCTCACCTGTTGAGAGCTGCTTTAC
The DNA here is from genome assembly GCA_009777635.1 of Oscillospiraceae bacterium. Taxonomy (GTDB): domain Bacteria; phylum Bacillota; class Clostridia; order Oscillospirales; family Ruminococcaceae; genus WRAV01. The sequence continues at coordinate 7,323 of WRLK01000055.1, forward strand.
GACCTCGGCAAAGGCTTCAGCGTGCGTCGGAAAATCAATTTCACAGCTAGCGGTATGCTCCCCCGCCGTATGCTTGATCAGGCCGCCTATGCCAATCCTTTCGCAAAGCCCTTTCGCAAGTACGCTTTCGTCCTCCATGTTTATAAGCTGGTATTTCAGCGACGAGCTGCCCGCATTGATTACAAGTATCTTCATTTCCATATTCCTTTCGCTTTCATATATCGCATATCCTTGACTTTGCAATCACTTTTACTATATTATTACATCGTAGTAAAAATTGCAAGTGTTTATGGGGTGATTATCATGCCTGTCTGCGGAATCGTCGCCGAATTCAACCCGTTCCACAATGGACATAAAGCGCTGATTGACGCAGCCGTTGCCGCTGGGGCGGACACGGTCGTCTGCGTGATGAGCGGCAATTTCGTACAGCGCGGATCACCTGCCGTAACCGATAAGCGGGTGCGTGCGAAAGCGGCGCTCCTAAACGGTGCGGACATGATTTTAGAGCTTCCGCTGCCGTCGTCGGTTTCAACGGCGCAACGGTTTGCAAAGGGCGCCATACATTTGCTGAAAGCGACCGGCTGCATTGAAATGCTGGCGTTCGGCAGCGAATCGGGCGAAACGTCGGGCCTTATCAAGCTGTCGAAAGCAGTGGACGACCCCGCTGTGACGGCTGAAATGCGCGCGATCATGAAAGGCGGCGCGACGTTCGCGAAAGCCCGGCAGCTTGCGGCCGCAAAAATCTATGGGGATGAGCTTGCGTCTCAATTGTCGCAGCCGAACAACGTTCTCGGCATTGAATACCTGCGGGAGTTAAGGCTGCAAGGGTTAAAGCTTGATGCCTTTACAATCAAACGTGTTGGTGCGGAACACGACTCGGACAATCCTTCAAGCGGGTTTGCAAGCGCCTCATATCTGCGCGCGAATGCCAATGATATCGGCGCCCTGTCGGAATATGTACCTGTGTCCTCCGCCGAGGTGTACGCAAACGCCGCGGCAAGCGGATTGTTCCCGTCAGATCCTGGAAAGCTTGAAACCGCGATATCCGCGCATTTGCGCAGGCTTTCCTTAAACGACTTGAAGCTCCTCCCGGATATATCGGAGGGGCTTGAAAACCGGTTTTACATGGCTATCCGCAAATCCGCAAGCGTAAAAGAGCTCGAAGCGAACCTGAAGACAAAGCGGTACACTATGGCCCGGATACGCAGGCTGATCATGGCGGCGTTCTTAGGAGTGACTGCGAAAGACGCAAATACCTTGCCGCCTTATTTGCGGGTAATCGGCTTTAATGAAAGAGGCAGGCGGCTGTTGTCCGTGATGAAAAGCAAAAGTACTTTACCCCTTGATTCAAGCCTTGTGTCCTTGCGATTAAGGGGCGGAGCGTGTGAGCGCTTTGCGCGCCTTGAAGAGTTCGCGACAGATATCTTCGGCCTTACCCTGCCGTCGGTTTTGCCATGCGGATACGAATACACGCAGCAAGGGGTGTATCCATTTTCATGATTGATTGCATGCCACAACCAGCAAGGCGTTTCTTTGCAATAGATCCTGCCCAACATTTCGTCTATCTCAATGCGTATCTTGAGCGGTTTTGTGAAACCTGAATATTTAGGATTTATGCTTGTGAGGAATTCTTTCGTTTTTTTTAAACCGAAGCAACAGTGTTTCTGCTTACGCCTAATACACGCGAAATATCACGGACTCCAGAGCTGTTGAGTGACATCTTCTTTATCTATATTTCTGTTTGAACCACAACTTATCACCTCTTAAGGTGATTTTATACTTGCATTTTCTGCTTTTTCTGCTTGTCAACTATTTTGAGCCGTGACCAAATCAAAATCACACGCAGCCCCTTGATTTTTAGAAACTGCTGTGATATAATTTATTCGCTGTTTTAAATAGCAGTTTCTGGGTGTGGCGCAGATTGGTAGCGCGCTACCTTGGGGTGGTAGAGGCCGCTGGTTCAAGTCCAGTCACTCAGACCAAAGAAAAACCGTTTAACTAAAACAAAGTTAGGCGGTTTCTTCTTTTGCTTGTAGCGGGCGATTCTTTCCAAAACCTCACAAAAACCTCACAAGGCGATTAAAACATGCTGAAAAAGATTAAAGGATATGCAAAGCGGGCTACTCGGCTATGAGTGGCCCGCTATTACTATTCATTATTGAGTTCCGAAAGTTCCTTTTGTTTTTCCACCAGCAAGTCAAATACTTTTTGAACATCAATCAATTTATGACATTCACCCGCAAGCAATCGCAAAACATTCATTTTGTCTTTGTCTGCTGTATTTTCGATTAATAGAATCTATCATTATTCCAATCAATTCAAGGCGTTCCTGCGCCAGCTGTATATTATGCCTTGTCTTGTTGATAGCTTCAATAAGGGTATTAGGAGCCGCAGGAATAATTAGCAGATCATCCAGTGACCGCCTGACCGCATCGGCGCGTGTGCGTGTGCGTGTGCGCGTTTTCGCCTAAATATAGTGCCAAGTTTATCATATATTTTCACAAATAATGCCAAAAAACCGCACAGCAATGCGGCTTTGCAATGTGTTCGGTATGTATGTAAATGTGCGTAATGTCAATTTCCTCACCCGAATCAATTTTTAACTACGGTTTTTTGTCGTAGTTTTGTCGTGATTTTGTCGTACTTTTTGTTGTGTATTTGTGGTGCTTTTGTGGTGTCACCCACCATGCGTAAACCCGCATAGAATCGCCATTTTTTGCCTTGCTGATTTAGCGGGCTTGTAACGTACCAGTAACGTATATTTTTAGGGCCGCTTTTTGGTACGTTTTTGTAACGATATTGTCACGTTGGATTTGCGCGGTTTTTGCTATGGTTTTGCTATGACTTTGCTATGATTTTTCAGCGGTTTTTTGTGCCGTTGCTACAGCCGATTTTTGCGGTGATCTTGCGGTGTATTTGCGGTGTATTTGCGGTGATAGTATTATTTGTTTTTCGGGATAATAACGGCATTACCGCCCGATTCTCCGATACCCTTTTTAAGGGGTCGGAAATGTCGGGTTTTAAGGGGTCGGAAATGTCGGGATCACCTTAGGCAAACCTTAGGCTTTTTTAAGGACACAGATAATGAAGCATAGCTCTTTTTTTGTGTGCATTTTTGTGCAGTTAAAACCCGCTACCATGATACCACACGGCAGAGGACAAGTCAAACCGATTCAGCCATAGACAAATAGCGCTCAATCTCCGTGCGGGCTTCATCGAATCCGAAACACACCACGGCGCGGAATCCTTGCGCGTCCAGCTGTTCGATCCACCACTTTTGCGAATCCTGCAAGCGTCCTTTTTCGGCTTTCAGTTCAACAAATAGCCCATGATAAGGCCCGCACGGAGACGCAAGGAATATATCAGGAATACCGCCTTTAACGCCTTGCGCCTTTAAGCGTGCGCCCTCTATGGCCCCGCCCTTGCGCGTTCCCCCGTTCGGTATGTGGAACATGAGCCGCAAAGCAGGATATTTATTTTCAAGCGTTCGCGCCCATGCGAATAATGCAGCCTGTTCTCCCGCCTCATGCTGTTTCCGTTTAGCGGGAGGCTTACCCAAATAGCGCAAATCCTCTGCTTTCAGTTTCCCGCTTGCAAGGCCGTAAAATTCCAACGCCGCGCCGACCTCTCTTTTCTTTGGCATTACATTCCACCCGCTATTTGCCGCAATATCTCCACGGCTCCCGGCGTTTCCTGCAAGGCCGCGACATCAACCGTCAATTGCCACTCGTGATAGACATTGATATAACGCGCCCGTCTGCATTAGTTACGGTGGTTACTGTCTGTCTGCCGTTCTGTGTGGTTGTGGTGGTTACTCCGGCGGCGTCGGTGTGCGTGTATGTCACCGGCTCACTCGTTCTGACCATCGGCGGCGGTATGTAGTAGAACATTGCGCCCATCGCGGAGGCCAGCATAATTATTACGCAGGCAAAGACGCAAATACAACGTATCTTTTCGCGGCGCATGGCCTCATGTAAAAATACAAGCTGCTTGTCAAAATCGCTCATGGGTCACCCCCCTTTTTACTTGCATAGCGACATAGCCAAAAGCACACAGCCTATAAACGTAACTATGCCCGCGCCGATTAAGGCCGGTATAAAGTTCCCGCTTTCATATCCCAGTACAAGGCCGGTGCATACAGCAGCCGAAACGCCCAGAACTCCGGCGACGGCTAGCGGGTTTACAGGCTTGCGGGCGCTTTCGTGCCGCTCCAGCCGGTAGGCTTTCAGTATCATGTCTTTGTCGCTCTCGTAGCTCTCCACACTCTGTATATGTGCAAGGAAAGCGTTGCGGGTTGGGTTGTCGGTTTTCTTGTTCATGGTTAATACTCCTTTTTTCTCGGTTTAACCGCTGTTTTTTTCATCCTACACATGCTGGATGCCGTTCCCCGTCCTTTCCGGCCTCCAGCATGGCGGGGCTACTCGTGTTTCCGGCGTGGCGTTCTCCTTGCCCGCTCGTCTGCGCTGCCGTTTGCATAGCCGACATTGTATTCTCCGTCTGTGATGGCCTGTAAACTGGTGAAAAGGCGGGCTTGCTTCTCGTCTAGGTCGTTTCCTGCCGCCTGTAAGGTATTGATAAGATTATACCGCCTCTCGTCTGCCCTGTTCGGTATGTCCTCCGGCTCATATCCGCTTGCCTCGTATGCCGCCAGCTTGTCGAGCGGGTCAGACCATTTATCGGCGTCGGCTATCTGCTCGATGGTTTTACGGGGTATCGGGTGGCCTCTGTGGGTGAGCTTAAAGAGTTCACAGGCCCGCTTGATGGTTTCGCTGTATTCCTCGTCCGTCATTCTCTCAATACCGCCGGTTATTTTTTCGGCGTCAACCTCTCCCGCGCCCATAGCCTCGTCGTATACTTCCAGCCCGTCAGCATAGCCCACAAGGTATGCGCTACGCGCTACGCATATAATGCAGTCAAGGAATGTATTGTCGGCGCTGCTCGGTGATTTCGGTATCGCTACTAAAAGGGTTGCCGCAAGCTCATATGTCATTTTATCGGCCACTACATCAATTACGGCTTGCAGGGCTTCTTTGCCAAATGGCAGGGTATTGGGATTACTCATGTGTTAATCGCTCCTTTTTATATTGTTTTTTCGGAGCGGGTAGGTTATAATAAATTTGTACCCGCTCCGGCGGGTGGTATAAGCTCCTATATCAGATACTTTGCAAGGGTGGCTGATATATGGGGCTTTCCTTATACCGGGACAACGGTAAAGCGCCGGGTTTCAGTCTGTTGGATGAACTGCGCGTACAAGCCGCTGTGTGCCGCCTTAAAGCCCTTTGTATCGAATCTTGAGGAAACTATCGGTTTCCATTTAACAAGGTTTCCTGCGGCTTCCAGCTCGTCCACGGCGCGGATTATCATTTCTGCCTTGATTGCGTCCTTTAGGCTCTCGGCCTGTGCGGTCATGGCGTCGATTTCTGTCTGGAGCTCCCGGAGCTTGGAAACCTTTCCTTTAAGTGTGCGGTCTGTCACATCAACACCTCCTTTACGATTTCTGCCGGCCAGCTCTCGCCGTTGCAGTAATAAATGCCCGTTGCCGTGTTGTGTTCGACGGCGCCGTATACATCGAACTCCGCGCCGGTGATTGTCCTGATTCTCAACCCTTTCATTGTGGCACCCCCTTTTTTGGCAGGAGCGGGAACGGAATCTTCTTGACTATTGCTTGTGCGTAATCGCCCACTCACAAGTATATTGCCGTTCCTTTTCGCGAGGCTTTCGGCCCCCGCCGCTCCTGTGGTTTGGTAAGGCTCCGGCGTCTGTTTCTATGGCGGCTTTGCGGCCTAGTGTATTTCCGTCCGTCTGTCTTACCTCTTGATTATATTATAGCATGGTTGTACAAGTATATCAATAGGTAAAACACCCAAACTTGTACAAGTATATTTGTGCAATATTATACTTGTACAAATACATGATTTATGCTATAATGATATTATAAAGAAGTGTACCCGGCGATACTGTGTCCGGGGCAACCGGAAAGGGAGCGAAGCGTTATGTTACAAGACGGAAAAGCGTCCACGCGCGCTAAAAATAAGTATAATGCCAAAACGTATGACAGCTTGAGAATTGTGGTAACAAAAGGAAAAAAATCCGATTTGCAAGAACACGCCTCCAACTGTGGTGAATCGCTTAACGGATTCGTCAATCGTGCTATTGATGAAACTGTGGAGCGCGACAAGGCCGGGGAGAAACCTAAAAATAAAAGAGGTCGGCCAAAGGGCAGTAAGAATAAGCCACGTGGTTTGTCGATGGCGGAAATTATCGCGGAGGCAGAGGAGGAATCCCATGCGTAAAAAGAAAATCTACCTCGATACTTCGGTCGTCAGCTATCTTTTGCAAGAAGACTCTCCGAAAGAAATGGCTGAAACGATAGAGTTTTGGGAAATACTAAAAATCGGAAAATACGATGTCTATATCTCTGATGTCGTGGTGGATGAGCTTGAAAAATGTGCCGAGCCGAAGCGAACAGAACTGTTTACTTTGTTGAGCGAAATAAGTTATACTAATACTGCGATAGAGGGCAATACTGAAATCAAGGCGCTTGAGGCCGAGATAAACCGGCTTGGGATTTTGCCCCCACGAAGCGATAACGACCGCCTGCATATCGCGGCCGCCGTTTACAGAGAGTGCAATATTATCGTGTCGTGGAACTTCAAGCACATGGTCAACGTCAAAACGATTGACGGGGTGCGGATTGTATGCGTTGCAAACAATATCAGTCCAATAGACATATACACACCTGCCGTATTACTGGAAAGGAGCATTTTAGATGAATAATCCAGATGTCAATCAGTCCTTCAATGTGGATGATATTCGCCGTATTCGCAACGAAGCCTCCATCAGATATGAAGGAAAGACTTTTGAGGAAATATCAAAAGACATCAGCGAAGGCGCAAAAGCGGGGCAGCTCATCATTGACAGGATTCGGCGTGAAAAAGCCAGGCAGCAGGGCGCATAGCACAGACCTCTCTATGAGAAGCAAATAGCGGGCCGCTCACACGAGTAGCCCGCTATCTCCATTGGCAGGCCAAAAGCGGCTCCATTCGTTTCTTGGCAATTCGGGTGCTAACCCTAAACCGAATTTGCCCGGATTGGCTTCGTATTCTGCCCTATATGCCTTATACTTTCTTACACGGTCAACCAATACACAAAGAATCAAATCCAGACTATGGGCCAGACATAAAGCGCCGTTTGGGAAGAAGTGCTTCACTCCCATTTCTTCATCAGCCTTACAGCCCCGGAGATATGGTATCAGCACTTCGCAAAGTATAATATTCGCCAATGTTATTTCTTTGTTGGCCTCTATCAACTGACAGTAGTCACCCATAATGCCGCCATAGGTAACGTAATAAGTATCGACCTCCCGGCCCTCGTCGCACGCTTCCAAGCCGGGGATAAGGTCGCATATTCCTGATAATTCAACACTTATCGTAACCTTTTCCGGTCTTGCCTTTAAAATATAGTCTTCAATTTGCCCAACAACACCTAAAGGTGTTTCGCCTGTAAGGACAATCTTTTTTGCGCCCAATATTACAGCATCGTTATTAACGAGCTTAACATACAGATTTTTGGCTTCTTCCTCCTGCCGGTGTCGTTTAGCCTGCACAGCGACCTCTAAAGATTCAAGCCGTTTTATCATATCTTTATTCATGGTCTGCGTCCTCATCATTGTGGCTCTCAAGCATATAGGCCACAATATCCGGCATTGTGCCGTAGTCGCCGGTGCTTTCAAGCCATTTAACCGATAATGCTTTTTACCGTTTTCATCTGAATAACCCTCTTTCTGCAATCGTGATGGATGATATTGGGCGATAGTGGAAGTTGGGTACGGGCTATTTATCATCTGACAACGCCTCCAGCGCCTCAATACGGGCGATAATCTCGGCTTGCTCAATAACCTTGTATGCCGTCTCGATAATGGTTTTTGCGGCGTTTAAGCGTACTTGCGGCGCTATAGCGGTGTCGCTCATGATTCCATCAACAATTTGTGTGGCCGCGCTGATCCGTGATTGCAAATAGTCGCTTGCTTCGGCTACAGCTTGCCGCTTGCGCTGTTTATATTCATCAGCAAATTCGGGCTTGCGGAGCCAATTATATGCTGTTGTTTCGGGGATGCCAACAGATTCAGCCGCCGCCTTTATTGTGGGGCTTGTGAGTAGAGCGGATAGCAGCAGTTCGCGTTTGCTGTTTTTCAAATAATCACCTTCTTTTGTTCTAAGCTAGACATGCTCAATCCCTGCGGTCATAGTAAATATCACACAGGATTTTTTAAATCTCTGTCAATTCAAGTAATTCTGCCGACTCCAATAATCTTTCACGTTCTCACCTCGCTTTTGTATCATGATACGTGACGCCCACAGCATACGCCGCCCACATATCGGACTTAAACCCATAGAACCAGCCGGGATTTTTTTTCGTGCCTACAACGCCAAACCTGTCAATCAGGGCTTGCCGGATATTTGCGTCTTTCGCCCTGCTATTGTGACAAAGGTTCATCTTCACATCCATACGCTTAATGCGATAGCGGGATTTATATTGCCCTGCCGCCGCATAAAACTGCCCTATCCAGAATACCGTTTCAAATACAGTTTCGCCAACTGCCATGCCGTATGACGCAACCATTTCTATGACAAAATCAATATCGGCCTTATACGAGTGGCCCTCTATGAAATCAAGCATTTCAGCGTTGGGGAGAATCCGCGCGGATATGGGTTTGAGTGTGTCAACCTCTAACAAGGTGTAAGCTGTTTGGACGTTGCCGGGGTCGATTGATAATATGTAGTTTATGAATCTCACCTCCATGTTGCGGGAACGCGCCCCATGTGCTATACTGGTATTGGTTAGGCGGGGCGCGGTTCCCTGCATTGGCGCTTACTGGCAGGTAGGCGCTTTTTCTTTTTGCGGCACCATCAAATCATGCAGCGGGTTTTGTTCCCGCAATATATCCGATATGCGTTCCTGCGGACTGCGCTCCTGCTTCTGGCACTCGCACCGCTCGCCGGGGTCGTTATTGCTCCCGCAAACGGGGCATGTGTGGCACGTATGGTAGAAATGGCTTTGTTATAGGCTTTTTGCTGAATTGACAGCTTGATAAAACGTACTCATATTTGCCATTCTATAAGAACACTGTACCATGTGGCACGTATGGTAGAAATGGCTTTGTTATGCGGTGTATACATATTTGCCATGTGGCACATATGGCGGGTAATTGGCAAGTATGGTATTTTTCGCTCCATATATGCCACATGGCACGTATGTATAAAGCCTATTGTTATGCGGGTTTGCTCCATACGTGCCACTTGCCATAGTGTTCTTAGAGGACTGGCATATATGGCGGTTATGTAGGGGGCCATGTGCCGGGGTATTCGAGAACCGTTTGCACCGCTGGCTCTGGAATATCCTCCTTGTCGGCAGTCGGTAAAATCCAGTACCCTTTTTTGTCCTTTCCGAATCCGCGCAATATACTTTTGAGTTCCATATCTTGCCTTGCCCGCTGTAGCGTCCTCTGACTGATTCCCGCCGCCTGTGCCTCTCGTTCAATGTCACCCTTGAGCGCATAACCGTTTTCAGACAGTAGGCCCGCTAAAAGGTTCATAGCGTCCTCGCGGGAGCCTCCGCGATTCCCGCCACTCTTGACCGGGTTTAGAATATCGTCTGCGGTGAGTTCGCTTGTGCCGTTGATAACGATACCTTTTTCATGGTCGATAGAAAAGGAAATGCTTTCGCCATGTTTCGCAAGGCTGGATTTTTCGTGTGCCATAATCTTTTCGTCTATATCGTCTGGATTGCTGGCGATCACAAGGACGCTCCGCGCTGCGGCGGCAAAGTCGATGGAGCCTAAACCGCGATATAGGGCTTTTGTGCCGGACATTTTGCTCATGTGCATAATGAGGATAAAAGCGCATTGATATTGCTCCGCTAACCGCCCTATCTTCGCCAGCAAGGGCCGCACTTGGTTTGCCCTGTGCATATCAACATCACCGCCTAAATAGGCTTGTAGCGGGTCTATGATGAATAGGCGGGGCCGCTTCTCTTTCAAGATTTTCTCTATACGTTCATCGGTGAGGGTGAGTCCCTGTTCTGTTTCATCAATGCAAAAAATGTTATTGAAATTTGGCTGCATTTTCTTTAGTCGCGGTACAATGGTGTCGCTTATTCCGTCCTCGGCAGTCTGATAAACAACGAGCGCGGGGCCGCGCTCGTTGAACGTGTCCTCATTGTAAATCAAAACCACCAGTTAAACTGGTGGTATGCACCAGCCCTAAAAGGGCATATTACAGGCAAGCCTCTCAAGAGGCATTGAAGGTTCTGCCAACCGCATTGCTATCACAGGCCGCCGCTAAAGCGGC